>JBKBVY010000026.1:0-21605 GCA_046289335.1 Roseateles sp.
CAGGCCTTCGTCCTGGTAGGCCAGGGCCTCGGCGAAACGGCCGGTCCAGAACAGCGAGTTGCCCTGGGCGAAGCAGGCCATCAGCCGCTCGGCGGGCTGGCGGGCCGTGGCTTCCAAGGCCGCCGCGATGGCCAGGCCGTCGTTGCGCCCCTGCGAGGCGGCGCCCCAGTACTGGCCCGACAGCGCCTGAAAGCGCAGCGCCCGCTCCGCCTCGGTGGGCGCCGGCAGAGCCGCGAGCGCCGCATGCACCTGGCTGTGCAAGGCCCAAGCCAGCGGCGAACCATAGCCCTGACATTGCAAGGCCGCCGCGGCCAATGACAGCCGCAAGGTGCGCGCCTGCGCCTCGCGCCCCAGCCGTTCGGCCAGCGGCAAGGCGCGCTGGAAGTGCTCCAGCGCATCGGCCGCGAAGGCCCGCTGCAGCGCGGCTTCGCCAGCCCGCTGCCACAGGGTCAGGGCTTGCTCCGCCTCACCGGCGACCTCGAAATGGGCTGCGCACCCGGCCGCATCGGCCGCGTCGCGGCGCCGCAGCTCGTCGGCACAGCGCCGGTGCCAGAAGCGACGCGCCACATCCGGCAAGCTGGTGTAGGCCGCCTCGTGGAGCAAGGCGTGGCGGAAGCGGTGGCGCTCGCCCACCGGCGGCTCCAGCAGCCGCAGCTGCACGGCCAGCGGCAGCACATCGGCCACCGGTCGCTCGGGCAGCAGCGCCTGCAAGGCCGATGCATCGAAGGCCTGGCCCCACACCGCTGCGACCTCCAGCACGTCACGGTCGGCGCCCAGGCGGTCCAGCTCCGCCTGCATCAACAGCCGCAGCGGCAACAGACGCGTCTCGTCGTGCAGCAGCGCCTGCGTCTGTGACTCCACCATCAACGGCAGGCCGGCGCAGCTGGCGCGGATGCGGGCCTGCTGCGCGGCGGTCAGCCGGCCATCGCGATCGAGCCGGGCCACGAGGCGGTCCACCTCGTCGTCCGTCAGGCCCTGCAACTCCAGAACCTGCAACTCGGCGCCGGCGGGCGGCAGGTCGGTATCGGGGCGGGTGGTCATCAGCATCAGCAGCCGGTCGCCGTCGTCCAGGCAGGCCGCACAGCGGGTCAGCAGCTCGCGGCTCATGCGATCGCTCCAGTGCAGGTCGTCCACCACCAGCAGCACCGGCCGCTGCCGGCACGCGGCCGTCAACAGGCTCAGCGCCAGCTCGAAGGCCGCGGCTGCGAGCGGGCCGCTGGCTGCGCCGCGCGCGCCGAGTTCCACCAGCGCTTGCGCATCGGCCGCGACGTCACGTTGCGGCCAGTGCCGTTCCAGCCAGCGCCGCAGGGCCGCCAGTCGTTCCACAGCCGGCCGTTCTTCCGGACAGCCGGCCGCCTGGGCCACCCATCGCAGCCAGGGCGCCAGCGGCTGATGCTGGTCCTGCAGCAGGCAGCGCATGCGCAGCACCCAGGCCTGGCCGCGCACGCGCCGGCTGAACGCCAGGGCCAGCGCCGACTTGCCGACGCCGGCCTCGCCCCGCAGCACCACGGCCCCCGGGCGGCCCGCCACGGCCTCGCCCCAACGGGCGTCCAACTGGTCGAGCAGGCCCTCTCGCCCCACGAAGCAGTTGCCGAGCCGGCGCCCCGAGGGCGGCTCGCGCAGCATGTGCAGCGGCCCAAGTTCTGCATCCAGCTGCTGCGTGCGGCAGCGCAGCTCCGCACCCAACACCCGGCGCATGGGGTCGTCCAGCCAAGCCTGGCCCACGGGCGCACGGGTCGCCACCCGTTGCGCCCGCCCGGGCAGCGGCCCCGCCAAGCCCGGCCAGCCGCCGAGCTGCGCCCCCGGCGTGGCCACGCGATGCACGATGCCGGCCACGAGCCCGGCGTGCAGCGGCCGGCCCTGCACGGCTGCCCGGCAGGCCAGCGCCGCGCGCAAGGCCGCATCGGCGCTGACACCGGCGGTATCGAAAGAGGCCCAGAAGCCGGTGCCCATCAACGGATAGCACTGTGCACCGCGTGTGGCCAGATCCTGCTGGGCCTGGCTCAGTGCCGGCAGCAGCGCCTCTGCGGCCAACCCCGCCGCGGCCTCGATCCAGGCCAGCGGCAGCCAACGCTGGCGCGCATCCGCCGCGGGCAAGACGGGCGACGCCGCCGCCGGCAGCGCCGGCGGTCTGGCTGCGTGCTCCGCCGCCAGGCGCGGCCGCAGCCCCAGCTGGCTGACCATGGCCTGCTCCAGTTGCGCGTAGACCTGGCGCGCGCCCGGCTCGTCGCCGCATTCGCGCAGCAGCGCCATGAGGTCCTGCGCGGCGCTCTCGTCCAGCGGATGCCGCTCCCAGCGCCGCCGCGCGGTCTGCAGTGCGGCGGCACGGCGGCCGTTCTGCCACTGCGCCTGCTGCAACGCACTCAGCAGCGTGCCCACCCAACCGTCCACCCGCACCCGCACCTCGCCCACCCAGTCGTCGAATCCGGGCCCCACGGCCAGCGCGGGCCGGGCGAGGAAGGTCTCGCCCACCCCCGGCCAGCACGTCTCGAAGTCCTGCAGCCAGCACGCGGCCGCGGCGCTGGAGCCGTGCAGCACCACCGCCTCGGCCGCGGCACGCAGCCAGTGCAGGTCGATACGCACCTGCACGCCGTCCAGCGGCCGCAGCGCGATGGCCTCGCGGTCGGCCTGCAGCCAGGCGGGCGCCCCGGCGCGGGCCAGCACGGTCGTCAACTGGCTGAGCACCTGGCGCAGGTTGGTCAAGGCGGCAGACGGCGGGAGATCGGGCCACAGGTAGGCGGTGATCTCGCGACGGCTCATCTGGCCGGTGCGCTGCTCGGCCAGCAGCGCCAGCAGGGCCAGGCTCTTGCGGTAACGAAGCTCAGGGGTCAGGTTGCGGCCATCCCAGGACAGCCGAACCTCCCCCAGCAGGCGAAGTGCCAGAACAGGTGGGTTCATCGGGCGCGCAGCGTAAGCGCTTCCGGCCCTGCCCGACGCTCCCCGCAGCTGAGGGATCCGCCACCCACGGCCGGCGCTTACGGCGCTCTTACGCACCACTCCTATGGTGCGCCCCATCCCGCCGGCATCCCCGCCGGCGCCCTGATTCCCGCATCGCCATGAGAACTGCAACCCTGCACCGCCTTGCCCGATTCGGCCTCGCACTGAGCGCTACGCTGAGCCCCCTGGCCCATGCCGGCCTGGTGAGCTACAGCAACAGCGTCGGCATCATGGGCCGCCAGGCCGACACCCGTAACAGCCTGAGCTACCAACGCTTCGACGCCGACCTGGGCGTGCTGCGCGAAGTGCGCTTCATCTTCGACATCCGCACCGACTACAGCCTGGGTTTCAGCAACGAGGCGGACCACCCGCGTGAGATCAGCATCCGCTACGGCAGCACGGTGGATTTCTGGATGCCGCAACCCTGGTCGGAAGGCAACGATCAATCGGAGCGTCGCGAGGTGGCCGGCGGCGTCCAGCCGACCTTCATCCAGCGCAGCTGGAGCGTGCAGCGCAGCTTCAGCATCACCGACAACCTGGCGCGCTTCATCGGCGACACACCCGGCTGGATGGACTACCGCCTGCATCACCACGCCGAGGGCCTCTGGGACGACTGGTCGACCCTGGGCTTCGGTGCCATGAACACGACCCGGGTGGACCTGCGGCTGGACTACCTGTACGACGCATCGCCCGCGCCCGGCCAGCCGCTGCCCGAGCCAGGCTCCCTGGCACTGGCGCTGGCCGCCTGCGCCGCCGCAGGCGTCGGCCGTCGCGCGCTGCGCAAGCGCTGCGCCTGAAGGCCGGACGCGTGCGGCCCCTGCGGCCGCCGCGTTCAGCCCGCCGTGCGCGCCAGCACCGGCGCCAGTGCCACACCCGTGTGGCTGCCGCTGGCCACCACCTGCTCCGGCGTGCCGGCCACCACCACACGGCCGCCGGCATCGCCGCCCTCGGGCCCCAGGTCCAGCACCCAGTCGGCCTCGGCCATCACGTCCAGGTCGTGCTCGATGACCACCACCGAATGGCCGCCGTCCACCAGCCGGTGCAGCACGCGGATGAGCTTTTCGACGTCGGCCATGTGCAGGCCCACCGTCGGCTCGTCCAGCACGTACAGCGTGTGCGGCGCCTTCTGGCCGCGGCGGCCCACGTCGTCGCGCACCTTGACCAGCTCGCTGACCAGCTTGATGCGCTGCGCCTCGCCGCCCGACAGCGTGGGCGACGGCTGGCCCAGCGTCAGATAGCCCAGGCCCACGTCCTTCAGCAGCTGCAGCGGGTGGGCGATGGACGGCATGGAGGCGAAGAACTCCACCGCCTCGTCCACCTCCATCTGCAGCACGTCGCCGATGCTCTTACCCCGCCAGCTCACGCCCAGCGTCTCGGGGTTGAAGCGCTGGCCGTGGCACTGATCGCAGGGCACCTTCACGTCGGGCAGGAAGCTCATCTCGATGGTCTTCATGCCCTGGCCCTCGCAGCCCGGGCAGCGGCCCTCGCCGGTGTTGAAGCTGAACCGTCCCGGCGCATAGCCGCGCGCCTTGGACTCCAGCGTCTCGGCGAAGAGCTTGCGGATGGCGTCCCAGAAGCCGATGTAGGTGGCCGGGCAGGAGCGCGGCGTCTTGCCGATGGGGGTCTGGTCCACCTCCAGCACGCGGTCCACCTGCGCATGGCCGTCAATGCCGTCGCAGCCGGTCCAGCTGGACGGCGCCTTGCGCAAGGGCACGGCCATGGCCATGTTGGCCAGCAACACGTCGCGGGCCAGCGTGGACTTGCCGGAGCCCGACACGCCGGTCACGGCCACCAGCCGCTTCAGCGGCACGTCCACCGTCACGCCCTGCAGGTTGTGCAGCGACGCGTTCAGCACGGTCAGCCGCGGCGTGTCGGCATCCACCGGGCGACGCGGTTGCAGCGGGTGGATCAGCGGCCGGGCCAGCATGCGGCCGGTGGTGGAGTCCGCCACCGCGGCCAGCTCGGCCGCCGTGCCCTGGGCCACCACGCGGCCGCCGCGTTTGCCGGCGCCGGGGCCGATGTCGATGATGTGGTCGGCGCGACGGATGGTGTCCTCGTCGTGCTCCACGACCACCAGCGTATTGCCCTTGTCGCCCAGCGTGGACAGTGCCTTCAGCAGGATCTGGTTGTCGCGCGGATGCAGGCCGATGGTCGGCTCGTCCAGCACGTAGCAGACGCCCTGTAGATTGCTGCCCAGCTGCGCGGCAAGGCGAATGCGCTGCGCCTCGCCGCCCGACAGCGTGGGCGCCGCGCGGTCCAGCGTCAGGTAGCCCAGGCCCACTTCTTCGAGGAACTGCAGACGGCCCAGGATCTCGCTGACCACGTCGCGGGCGATGTCGGCATCGCGCCCGGCCAGCGCCAGGCCCTGCACCCATTCACGCGCCTGGCGCACGCTCCATGCAGCGACCGTGCCTATGCCCTGGCCCTCGAACTCGACCGAGCGCGCCGTGGGGTTGAGGCGCGTGCCGTGGCAGTCCGGGCAGGGCGCGTCGGTCAGCCCCTCGACCTCGGCCTCCTCGGCCGGGAAGCTCTGCTCGCGGCCGCGGTTGTCGTCGTCCTGCCGGCTGTCGTCCAGCGCCTTGCGCTGCTCGCGCGTCAGCTGCAGGCCCGTGCCCACGCAGCTGGTGCACCAGCCGTGCTTGGAGTTGTAGGAAAAGAGGCGCGGATCCAGCTCGGGGTAGCTGGTGCCGCAGACCGGGCAGGCGCGCTTGGTGGAGAACACCTTGATGCTGCCCACGCCGGCGCCCGTGCCGCCGTCTTCCAGGTTCAGCCCGTCCAGCGGCGCCAGCACATGCAGCACGCCCTTGCCGGCATCCAGCGCGCGGGCCAGCAGCTCGCGCAGCTCGGCCTCCTTGTCCGCCGACACGACCAGGTCGCCCACCGGCAGCTCCAGCGTGTGCTCCTTGAAGCGGTCGATGCGCGGCCAGGGCGAGGTGGGCAGGAATTCGCCATCCACGCGCAGGTGGGTGTGGCCGCGGCCCTTGGCCCATTTGGCGAGGTCGGTGTAGACGCCCTTGCGTGCGACCACCAGCGGCGCCAGCAGGCCGATGTGCTGGCCCTTGTAGTCGCGCAGCAGCTGCGCCGCGATGCTCTCGACGCTCTGCGGCCTGACGGGCGCGCCGTCATGCACGCAGTGCTGCACACCCAGCTTCACGTAGAGCAGGCGCAGGAAGTGCCAGACCTCGGTCGTCGTCGCGACCGTGCTCTTGCGGCCGCCGCGGGAGAGGCGCTGCTCGATGGCGACCGTCGGCGGTATGCCCCACACCGCGTCCACCTCGGGCCGGCCCGCGGGCTGCACGATGCTGCGGGCGTAGGCATTCAGCGATTCGAGATAGCGCCGCTGGCCTTCGTTGAACAGGATGTCGAAGGCCAGCGTGGACTTGCCGGAGCCGCTGACGCCGGTGACGACGTTGAACTTGCCGCGCGGGATCTCGACGTTGACGCCCTTGAGGTTGTGCTCGCGGGCGTTGACTATTCTGATGGCCTCGTCGGCCTGGCGGCGCGCCTTGATGAGCTGCTGCAGCGGCCGGCCCTCTTCGACGGCCACGGCCGGGCGGTCCATGTGCAGCGCGTAGTCGCGCAGCGCCGCGGCGGTGTGCGAGCTGGGGTGCTGGGCCACGCTCTCGGGCGTGCCGACGCACACGATCTCGCCGCCCGCGTCGCCGCCCTCGGGCCCCAGGTCGATGAGCCAGTCGGCCGCACGGATGACGTCCAAGTTGTGCTCGATGAGGATCAGCGAATGACCGGCCGACAGCAGCTTGCGCATGGCGCGCATCAGCTTGGCGATGTCGTCGAAATGCAGGCCCGTCGTGGGCTCATCGAACAGGAACAGCGTGCCCTTCTTGGCCACGCCGAAGCGCGGGTTGGATGCCGCCTCGGCGAGGAAGCCGGCCAGCTTCAGCCGCTGCGCCTCGCCGCCCGACAACGTCGGCACCGGCTGGCCCAGGCGCACGTACTCCAGGCCCACGTCCACGATGGGCTGCAGCTTCTGCAGCACCGCGCGGTGCTCGCCGAACAGCTGCACGGCCTCGGCGACCGTCAGCTCCAGCACGTCGGACACGCTGAGGTCGCGGCCCTTCAGCGACAGCTTCACGTCGAGCATCTCGGCGCGGAAGCGCTTGCCGTCGCAGTCCGGGCAGCGCAGGTAGACGTCGCTGAGGAACTGCATCTCGACATGCTCGAAGCCCGAGCCGCCACAGGTGGGGCAGCGGCCGTCGCCGGCGTTGAAGCTGAACATGCCGGCGCTGTAGCTGCGCTCGCGTGCCACCGGCGCGTCGGCGAACAGCTTGCGGATCTCGTCGAAAGCGCCCACGTAGCTGGCCGGGTTGGAGCGCGCGGTCTTGCCGATGGGCGACTGGTCCACGAACACCGCGTCGGCCAGCTGCTCGGCGCCCAGCAGGTGCTGGTGCGCGCCGGGCGTCTCTGTCGCCTTGCCGAACTGGCGGGCCAGCGCGGGGTAGAGCACATCCTGCATCAGCGTGCTCTTGCCCGAGCCGGACACACCCGTCACGACGACCAGGCGCTGCAGCGGGAACTCGACGGACACATTCTTCAGGTTGTGCTCGCGCACGCCTTCCAGCAGCAGCTTCGGGGTCGAGCCATCCACCGCGCGCTTCAGGCCCATGCCCACCTGCTTGCGCGCGCCGAGATAGGCGCCGGTCAGCGTGTCGGCCGCGCGGATCTCGTCGGGCGTGCCGTCGAAGACGATCTGCCCGCCGCGCTCGCCGGGGCCGGGGCCCATGTCGATGAGGCGGTCGGCCGCCAGCATGACGGCCGGGTCGTGCTCCACCACCACCAGCGTGTTGCCGGCGTCGCGCAGCCGCAGCATGGCCTGGTTGATGCGGCCCATGTCGCGCGGATGCAGGCCGATGCTGGGCTCGTCCAGCACGAACAGCGTGTTGACCAGCGAGGTGCCCAGCGCGGTCGTCAGGTTGATGCGCTGCACCTCGCCGCCGGAGAGGGTCCGGCTCTGGCGGTCCAGCGTCAGATAGCCCAGGCCCACGTCGCACAGGTAGCGGCTGCGGTGGCGGATCTCGTCCAGCAGCAGCTTCAGCGCCTCGTCCAGCAGGGTGCTGGGCAGCTGCAGGCCGTCGACGAAATCACGCAGTTTGGCGATGGGCAGCTGCATCAGGTCGTGCAGGCTCAGGCCCGGCAGCGCTTCGAGCTGCTCACGCGTCCAGTCCACACCCACCGGCAGGAAACGTTGCGAGGGCGGCAGCGCCGCATCGGCCAGCGCCTTGGACCCCACGCGCCACAGCAGCGCCTCGGTCTTCAGCCGCGCGCCGCGGCAGCTGGGGCATTCGGTGTAGCTGCGGTACTTGGACAAGAGCACGCGGATGTGCATCTTGTAGGCCTTGCTCTCCAGGTAGTCGAAGAAGCGCTTGACCCCGTACCACTGCTTGTTCCAGTTGCCGTTCCAGTTGGGCGTGCCCTCGATGACCCAGCGGCGCTGCTCGGCGCTCAAGTCCTTCCACGGCGTGTCGCGCGGGATGCCGGCCTCGCCGGCGTACTTCAGCAAGTCGTCCTGGCAGTCCTTCCAGGCCGGCGTCTGCATGGGCTTGATGGCACCGTTGCGCAGCGTCTTGCGCTCGTCGGGGATGACCAGGCCCAGGTCCACGCCGATGACGCGGCCAAAGCCCCGGCAGGCCTCGCAGGCGCCGAAGGCGGAGTTGAAGGAGAACAGCGCCGGCTGCGGGTCGGCGTAGCGGATGTCGCTTTCGGGGCAGTGCAGGCCGGTCGAAAAACGCCAGAGTGTTGCGCCGTCGTCACCGACGTGAACATTCACCCGACCGCCGCCGCGCTTGAGCGCCAGCTCGATGGCCTCCATCGCGCGCTGCCGGTCGGCGCCCTGGATGCGGAAGCGGTCGGCCACCACATCCAGGATGGTCTTGCCATCCACCTCGCGCTGCGACTGGATGCGCGTGAAGCCGCTGGCCGACAGCCATTGCTCGGCCTGCGCCTGCGTGGTGCCGCCGGGCAACTCGACCGGAAAGCTCAGCACCAGCCGCGGATCGTCGGCCGCAGTGCGCGCCATCAGCTCGGCATAGATGCTCTGCGCCGTGTCGTGCCGCACCGGCAGCGCCGTCTTGCGGTCGAACAGCTCGGCCGCCCGGGCGTAGAGCAGCTTCAGGTGGTCGTTCAGCTCGGTCATCGTGCCCACCGTCGAGCGGCTGGTGCGCACCGGGTTGGTCTGGTCGATGGCGATGGCCGGCGGCACGCCGTCCACCTTGTCCACCGCGGGCCGGTCCATGCGGTCCAGGAACTGGCGCGCATAGGCCGAGAAGGTCTCCACGTAGCGGCGCTGGCCCTCGGCGTACAGCGTGTCGAACACCAGGCTGGACTTGCCCGAGCCGCTGGGGCCGGTGACCACGGTCAGCTCGGCCGTGCGCAGGTCCAGGTCGAGATTCTTCAGGTTGTGCTGGCGGGCACCGCGGATGCGGATCAGACCTTCGGACTCGGGCGACATGGCAGGGGGCAGGAAGACGAAGGCGAAGAGTGTAGGGAGGCGGAGCGACCAAAACTGTCAGCAAGGTCGAGCCGCCGCAGGCCCGAAAAGGGCTTTCGGTGCACGAGCGCCGCTCAAGAACCCGGGTGTTTGGGTTGCGTGGCCGGCCACCTGCGGCAACAATGGCCCTCACCCCTTACCGGGGGCATAAAAAAATTCACAGAGGAATGGGGATGGAGAAGATCTGGCTGTTGTCCGATACGCACAAGCTTCCGATCTGGCTGGCCGCCTCCGGCGAGCCGGACGGGGACGCGCCGCAGCCGGTGATCGACGATCCTGCGGTCAGCAAACGGCAGCCCCAGGTGCTGCTGGTCGAGGACAACCACATCAACCAGGTCGTCGCGATGGAGTTCCTGAGCCTGATGGGCGTCGAAGCCCGCCTGGCCAAGAACGGCATCGAGGCGCTGGCTGCCTGCACCGAGGCCGCCCCCGACCTGGTGCTGATGGACATCCAGATGCCCGGCATGGACGGCCTGGAATGCGCCCGCCGCATCCGCGCGCAGCAGCGCGAGGGCCAGCTGCCCGGCTTCCCCATCCTGGCCCTGACCGCCCACGCGCTGGACGCCGACGTGGCCGCCAGCATGGAGGCCGGCATGGACGAGCACCTGACCAAGCCGCTGGACTTCGTCGCGCTGCGCACGCGGCTGCAACGGTGGTTGCAGCTACCGCCGCAGAACTGAGCGCATTGCGGGCCGAGCGCCGGGCCGACCCAAGCCGGCCCGCGTTCAGCGGCGCGGGACTGGGCGAGGGGCCTCAAGGAACGTAGACGTAGCCGACGTTCCTCACCGTCTTGATGACCTCCGGCTTGTCCGGGTTGCGCTCCACCTTGCGGCGCAGGCGCATGACGCGCAGGTCGATGCTGCGGTCGAACACGTCCCAGCCGCGGTTGTGGGCCTGCTCCATGATCTGGTCGCGGTTCAGCGGGCGGTTGGGGTGGCGGGCGAACAAGGCCAGCAGGTCGAACTCGGCGGCCGTGATATCGATCTCGTCGCCGTCGGCGCCGAACAGCTTGCGCCGGGCCAGGTCCAGCGTGCAGGCGCCAAAGGGCACCCGCTCGGGCTCGCCCGCGCCGGCCGGCGCGGCGGCCGTGACCTGCAGCCGGCGCAGCACCGCCCGCACCCGCGCCAGCAGCTCGCGCAGTTCGAAGGGCTTGGCCACATAGTCGTCGGCGCCCACCTCCAGGCCCACGATGCGGTCGATGGCCTCGCCCGCCGTCGTCAGCATCAGCACCCCCAGCCGCGGATGGGCCTCGCGCAGCCCGCGCGCCAGCGACAGGCCGTTCTCGCCCGGCATGTTGATGTCCAGCACCGCCACGTCGGGCAGGCGCTGCGCCACCAGCGCGCGGGCGGCAGCAGCGTCGTGCGCCTGCATGACCTCAAAGCCGTTGCGGCCGAAATACTCGGCCAGCAGGGCGCGCAGTTCGGGCTCGTCGTCGACGAGCAGCACGGTGGGCGGAGGGGTGTCTGGTATGGCGCGGAATGATAGGCAGCCACGGCGGGCGCCGGCACGGCGCTGAAACAAACGCAACACAAGCCGGCCCGCCATGAAGCGCGGCTGAAACCCGGCGCGCCGACAGTGGCGGCACCGACAAGGAGCCGCCATGAACTACCGCAGCGACAACCCCCAGACCGACTGGCCTGACACGATGGCCGTCATCTACCGCAGCGAGGCCTTCGCCGAGGACCTCGAAGACCTGCCCGCGCCGCCGGCACCGGCCTGGCATCCGCTGGAACGCCTGGTGGCGGCCGTGCCGCTGCTGTGCGTCTTTGCGCCGGTCGCCAACGCCTATCTCCGCTTCTGAGGCCCCACCATGACCCCGCACCAAATCGCCCTCATCCGCACCAGCTTCGCGCCGCTCAAGCCCATGGCTGCCCAGGTGGCCGAGGCCTTCTACGGCCAGCTGTTCGCCCGCGACCCGGCGCTGCGCGCACTGTTCCGCGGCGGCGACATGGCCCAGCAGGGCGAACGGCTGATGCAGATGCTGGCCGCCGCCATCGAGCTGCTGGACCGGCCGGCGTCGCTGGAGCCGGTGCTGCTCAAGCTGGGCCAGCGCCATGCGGGCTACGGCGTCGTGGAGGCGCACTACGCCAGCGTCGGCGCGGCGCTGCTGGACACCCTCTGCGCCGGCCTGGGCGACGGCTTCACCCCCGAGGTGCGCGACGCCTGGGCCAGGATGTACGGCCATGTGGCCCGCACCATGCAGGCCGGCGCAGCACAGCCGGCGCTGGCAGCCTGAGCGCTTGAGAGCCGGTCCCGGTGGCCCGCCTATCATCGGCCGCCCCTGCGAGGAGCGGCCCCGATGACTGAAGACATCCATTTCCGTCCGACGCCGGACGGTGGCGTCGGCGACCTCGGCAGCGTGCTGCGGGCCACGCTGCCGCTGCTGAGCCAGCTGCTGGAGGCCGTGCCGGCCCGCGTGGTCGTCATCGACGTCAACGAGCGCCTGGTCTGGGCCAACCAGGAGTTCTTCCGCTTCATCCGGCTTCACCCCAAGCAGGTGCTGACCCAGCCCATCGCCCGCATCATCGGCGAGACCGCCTACGCCGGCTACGCCGCCGTGCGCTCGCGCCTGGCGGGCGGCCAGACCGTGGCCTGGGAGGGCTGGATCGACCTGTCCGCCATGGGCCGGCGCTACATGCGCGAGCACCTGGTGCCGGTGGACGTGCAGGGCGGCGTGCCCCAGGCCACGGTGGTGATGAGCCTGGACCTGACCGACCTGAAGCTGCGCGACGCCGAGCTGTCCAACAAGGTGGCCGAGCTGGAGGCGACGCAGGCCCTCAAGGCCTCCATCTTCGACAACGCGATGGCGGCGCTGGTGTCCACGGACGAGACCGGACACATCGTCGAGTTCAACCCCGCGGCGGCCGCGATGTTCGGCCTGTCGCTCGAACAGGCGCTGGGCCGCTCGGTGGCCGAGGTCATGATCCCGCCGCGCCTGCGCTCGGCCCACGAGGCCGGCATGGCCCGCGTGACGGCCGGTGGGGAGCAGCGCGTGATGGGCCGGCGCGTGGAGATGCCGGCGCTGCGTGCGGACGGCAGCGAGTTCCCGGTCGAGATGGTGCAGTGGCACACGGCCGTGGGCGGCGCGACGAGATCGAGCGCCAGCGCGAGGCGCTGCGCCAGAGCGAGAAGCTGACCGCCATGGGCAGCCTGCTGGCCGGCGTGGCCCACGCGCTGAACAACCCGCTGTCCATCGTCATGGGCCGCGCGGCGCTGCTGGCCGAGAAGGTGGGCGGCAGCCCGCTGGCCGCCGAGCGCTGCGGCCGGTGAAGGCCGACGCCGACCAGATCGGCCAGATCGTGCTCAACCTCATCGTCAATGCCCAGCAGGCGCTGGGCCAGCGCGACCACGGCCGCGAACTGACCGTCTCCACGGGCCTGGCGCCGATGACCCAGGGCGACCGGCGGCGCTCGCCGCGCATCTGGCTGCGCGTGCGCGACAACGGGCCCGGCATCCCGGCCGAACTGCGCGACCGCATCTTCGAGCCCTTCTTCACGACCAAGAGCAAGGGCGTGGGCACGGGCCTGGGCCTGGCGGTGTCGCGCTCCATCGCCCGCGACCACGGCGGCGAACTGGCGCTGCTGGACGAGCCCGGCGGCGCCTGCTTCTGCCTGCAGCTGCCGGTCAGCGGCGAGCCCGAGGGCGGCGAGACCGCGCCCGTGCCGCTGGCCGACACCCCCCTGCGAGGCACGGCTGCTGGTGGTGGACGACGAGCCCGAGCAGGAGGCGCGCTTCGACGCCATCGTCAGTGACCTGCACATGCCCGCGCTGGCGCGGCGCATGCTGTTCGTCACCGGCGACACGCTGTCGCCCACGGCGCGGCAGTTCCTGGACGAGGCCCGCTGCGACAGCCTGAACAAGCCCTTCGCCAAGGCCGAGCTGCTGGCCCGCGTGACGGCGCTGCTGCAGCCCTGACGCGCCGGGGCGGCCACCATAATGGCCCGCACAAGCACAACGCCCGGAGACAAGCCGATGAAGCGACGCGCCCTGCTGCCCGCCCTGTTGAGCCCCTGGATCGTCCGGGCCCAGGGCAGCAAGCCCCAGACCTGGATCGTGCCCTTCCCCGCCGGTGGCGGCACCGACGCCTTCGCCCGCCCGCTGACCGCGATGCTGACGCGGCAGATGGGCCGCCAGGTGCTCATCGACAACAAGGGCGGCGCCGGCGGCACCGTGGGTGCCAGCGTGGCGGCCAAGCTGGCGCCGGACGGCGGCAACTTCTTCATGGGTGCGGTGCATCACACCATCGCGCCGTCCATGTACCCGCGGCTGGACTACCGGCTGGAGGACGACTTCATCCCCGTCGCGCTGCTGGCCAGCGTGCCCCAGGTCATCGTGGTGCATCCGGGCCAGGTGCCGGTGGCCGACCTCAAGGGCCTGCTGGCCACCGCGCGCGCCAAGCCCGGCAGGCTGAACTACGCGTCGGCCGGCAACGGCACCTCGCACCACCTGGCCGGCGAGCTGTTCAAGCTGCAGACCAAGACCTTCATCACCCACATCCCCTACCGCGGCGCGGGCCCGGCCCTGTCCGACCTGATCGCCGGCCAGGTGGACCTGATGTTCGACGGCCTGGGCTCGTCGGCCCAGCACATCAAGGCCGGCCGCATCAAGGCGCTGGCGGTGGCCGCGCCCAAGCGCGCGGTGGGCTTCCCGGACATCCCCACCGCGGCCGAGGCCGGCGCGCCGGGCTACGAGGTGTCCACCTGGTACGGCCTGTGGGCGCCCAAGGGCACGCCGCGCGAGGCCATCGCCGCGATGCAGGCCGAGCTGCGCAAGACCTTCGCCACCGAGGAGCTGCGCAACATCTGGCACGGCCTGGGCGCCGAAACGCCCAACCTGTATGGCGACGCCTTCGGGCAGTTCGTCAGCGCCGAGATCAAGCGCTGGGCCGGCGTCGTGAAAGCCTCTGGCGCCAAGATGGATTGACCGACGATGAACCTGTACTCCGCCCTGCGCGCCGGCTTCCCGGCCGACCTCGACGCCACGGCCATCGACCACGACGGCGCGCTGTACTCCTGGCGCGACCTGGAACGCGGCAGCGCCATGCTGGCCAACTGGCTGGCCCGGCTGGACCTGCCCGCCGGCAGCCGCGTGGCCGTGCATGCGGACAAGAGCGTCGAGGGGCTGATCCTGTACCTGGCCGTGCTGCGCGCCGGCCTGGTCTACCTGCCGCTGAACCCGGCCTACCAGGCGGCCGAGCTGGCGCACTTCATCGCCGACGCGGCGCCGGGCGTGGTCGTCTGTGCCGGCAGGAACTTCGGCTGGGTCAGCAAGCTGGCCTTCCAGCGTGGCGTGCGCTGGGTGTTCACGCTGGACGACGACCGCAGCGGCACGCTGCTGGACCGCGCCGCGCAGATGGGCGACCAGCACGCGCCCGTGGCACGCGCGCCGGGTGACCTGGCCGCCATCCTCTACACCAGCGGCACGACCGGACGCAGCAAGGGCGCCATGCTCAGCCACGGCAACCTGCTGAGCAACGCCCAGACGCTGCAACGCTTCTGGGACTGGCGGCCCGACGACGTGCTGCTGCACGCACTGCCCATCTTCCACGTGCACGGCCTGTTCGTCGCCTCGCACGGTGCGCTGCTGAACGGCAGCAGGATGCTGTGGTTCAACAAGTTCGATGCCGCCGCGGTGGCCCGCCGCCTGCCCGAGGCCACGGTCTTCATGGGCGTGCCCACGCTGTACGTGCGGCTGCTGCAGGAGAAGACGCTCGACACCAGCAACATGCGCCTCTTCATCAGCGGCTCGGCGCCGCTGCTGATCGAGACCTGGCGTGAGTGGCAGGCCCGCACCGGCCACCTGATCCTGGAGCGCTACGGCATGAGCGAGACGCTGATGCTGACCTCCAACCCCTGCCGGCCCGAGGACGGCGAGCGCGTCGGCGGCACGGTGGGCCGGCCGCTGCCGGGCGTGGGCCTGCGCGTGCTGCGCGACGACGGCCAGCCCTGCGCGGTGGACGAGATCGGCCATGTGCAGGTGCGCGGCCCCAACGTGTTCAGCGGCTACTGGCAGATGCCGGAGAAGACGGCCGAGGAGTTCACGCCCGACGGCTGGTTCAAGACCGGCGACGTGGGGCGGCTGGACGCGCGCGGCTATCTGACGCTGATCGGCCGCAGCAAGGACCTCGTCATCAGCGGCGGCTTCAACGTCTACCCTGCCGAGGTGGAGGGCTTCATCAACGAACTGCCGGGCGTGGACGAGTCGGCGGTCATCGGCGTGCCGCATCCCGACTTCGGCGAGGCCGTGGTGGCCGTCGTCACGCCGCGGGACGCGCAGCAGCCGCCCGCCCCCGACGCGGTGATCGCCGCGCTCAAGGGCCGCATCGCCGGCTTCAAGGTGCCCAAGCGCGTCATCGTGGCGGCCGAGCTGCCGCGCAACGCGATGGGCAAGGTGCAGAAGAACCTGCTGCGCCAGCAGCACGGCGGACTGTTCAAGGCCTGATGCCCTCGCGCTGCGGCCGCGCCCATCGCAGAATGGCCGGGACATGACGGACACCCCGCCGACCGCCCCCCAGCCCGCGCCGCCGCATCCCCCGAGCTGGCGGCGCTGGCGGGAGCGCGCGCTGCTGCTGGGGCCGGTGCTGGCCTTCGGCCTGGTCGCCGCGACGCTGTGGGCCATCGTCGGCTGGTATGTGGTGGCGCACCCGCGCGAGCTGCTGGAGAAGCAGCGCCAGTCGCTCGGCCTGGGCGTGCGCGCCATCGCGCTGCAGACCGAGCCGGTGCTGCGCCAGGCCGAGCATGCGCTGCGCGTGGTGGACCTGTGGCTGCTCACCCAGCGTGCCGGCGATGCGCTGGACGACGCGTCGCTGCGCGAGCTGGTGGGCAGCATGCACGCCAGCTCAGGCCGGCTGGTGGACGTGGTGCTGGTCTCGCCCACCGGCCGCATCAAGCGACTGCGCGGCGAGCCGGAGCCCGACGGCGGCACCAGCATCGCCGGCAGCGCGGCCTTCGAGCAGGTCGCCGGTCTGGCGCCCGAGGGCGTCACGCTGGGGGCGCCGCTGCAGCTGGGCAGCGGCGCCGACGACGCCCGCCCGCGCCTGCCGCTGCTGATGCCGCTGTCGCGCCCCGTCGGCGACTACCACCTGGCCATGGCCCTGGTGGACCTGCCGGGCCTGATGGCCGCACCGGGGCCACTGCCGGCCGGGCCGCAGGCCTCGCTGGTCATGCTGCGCAGCGACGGCGTGGCGCTGGCACGCCGCCCGGAGCGCGCAGGCTTCGTGGGACGCAACCTGTTCGAGCAGTTCCCCCATGCGCGCCGCGGCATGGAGGGCAAGCAAGGCTTCTTCGCCAGCAGCGGCAGCGCCTCCGACGGCCTGCCGCGCATCGGCGCCTTCGTCACGCTGCCGGTGCACGGCGTCAAGCTGCTGCTGTCGGACACCGAGGACGGCGCGCTGGCCGAGCACCGGGACCAGCGCAACGTGGTGCTGACCGTGGCGGCCGCCGTCACGCTGGGGCTGTTCCTGCTGGGCCGGCACCTGGTGAGGCTGCAGCGCGAGGCGCGGCTGCGCGAGGCCACGCTGCAGGCCACGACCAACGCCGTGCCGCTGGGCATGTTCCGCTGCGACGCCACGGGCCGCATGGTCTACGCCAACGACGCCTATCTGCGGTTGCACGGCCTGGCCCGCAAAGACCTGGCCTGGGGCTGGACCACGCTGCTGCAGCCCGACCTGCGCGACATGCTGATCCGGCGCTGGAAGCACCACGTCGCCGCGGGCGAGGCCGTGCACATGGTGCGCCAGCTGCGCCGCGCCGACGACGGGCAGCTGCGCTGGATCGAGGTGCGCACCGCGCCGGTGTTCGTCGACGGCCAACCGGCGGGCCAGGCCGGCACGGTGGAGGACGTGACCGAGCGCGGCGAGCAGGAGAAGGCGCGCCGCACGCTGAACGCCATCTTCGACATGACGCCCGACTTCATCGGCCAGGCGCGCGACAGCGGCGAGATCGTTTACCTGAACCCGGCGGCACGCCGGCTGCTGGGCCTGGACGCGGATGCGCCGCTGGAGGGCCTGAGCATCGGCGACTATTTTTCGGCGGGCCAGCACGAGGTCTATGAGCGCGAGCTGCGCCCCGCGCTGCTGCGCGACGGCCACTGGCTGGGGCGCGTGCACATGCAGCTGGCCGCTGGCCGCCTGCCCATGGACTGCCTGCTGCTGGCCCACCGCGACCTGCGCGGCCGCGTCGAGACCGTGTCCATGCTGATGCGCGACCAGACCGCGCAGCTGACCGCCCAGCGCGAGCGCGAGCGCAGCGAGGCCATGCTGCTGGCCGTGGCCCACACGGCCCGCGCCGGCGTGGTGGTGGGCGACACCCAGGCCCGCGTGCTGTTCTTCAACGCCGCGTTCGCGCAGGCGCACGGCCAGGTGCTGGCCGACTGGCTGGGCCGGCCGCTGGCCGACCTGCTGGGCGAGGAGAACCATGCGCAACGCGCCGAGCTGATCGATGCGGCGCTGCGCGGCGAGACCCGCCATGCCGACCTGAGCCTGGGCAGCGGCCGCGAGGCCCGCGTGCTGGAGGTGCAGTACGCGCCGCTGCGCGTGCACAGCGGCGCCATCGAGGGCGTCATCGCCATCGAGGTGGACGTGACCGAGGGCCGGCGCGAGCAGGACCGGCTGCGCCAGGCCTCGCAGACCGACGCGCTGACCCAGCTGCTCAACCGCGCCGGCTTCGAGGAGGGCGCGCGCCGCGCGCTGACCGAAGGCGGCCGCCTGGCCCTGCTCTACCTGGACCTGGACCGCTTCAAGCCGGTCAACGACGCCCACGGCCACGCCACCGGCGATGCGCTGTTGAAGGCCATCGCACTGCGGCTGCGCCATGCGCTGCGCCCCGCCGACCTGGTGGCCCGGCTGGGCGGCGACGAGTTCGCCGTGCTGCTGCGCGACCTGCACCAGGCCGCCGACGCCGGCACGGTGGCGGACAAGCTGCTGCAGGCCATAGGCGCGCCGTACCACATCGGCGACCTGACGCTGGAGGTGGGCGTCAGCATAGGCTGCTGCGTGGCCGAAGGCGGCGGCACGACGCTGGAGGCGCTGCTGGCCGCGGCCGATGCCAGCCTGTACGACGCCAAGCGCGCCGGCCGCGGCCGCTGGCGCAGCCGCACGCTGAAGTGAAACAGGCCCCGCGGCCCCTCGCCCGGTCTTGCACCGGCTGAACGCCGGCAAGCCCGGTCGGTCCCCCGTGGGGACGGCGATGCTCGCCGGGAATGCCCCGCTCGCACATCGCCCAACGCGGGCCGGCTTGGGAGCGGCCCGGCACTCGGCCCGCCACTTCACCGTTTCATGCGTTGTGGGTCGCGCGAATCCCCATGGATAACCGTCATGACGGCTGCTTGACGGCCTGCAAGGCCAGCTGCAGCACGCGGGCGTCGCTGCTGGCGCGATGGCGGGTGAGCTGCTGGCGCTGGCGCACCGCCTCGGTGGCGGCCCGCCAGCGCAAGGCCTCGTCCTCGCTGAGCAGCCGGCGCAGGTCGTCCAGCCGGAAGCGCGGCTGCAGGCCGGCCGCGTCGAACAGCCGTGCCAGCCAGGGAAAGTCCAGGCCCCAGCCGTCGCAGTAGACGACCTGGCCGGCCAGGCGCGCGTTCAGCTCGGCCGCCATCCAGGCCGCCGGATGGCCATGGCGCAGCAGCAGCTCGCGGCTGATGCCATGCAGCCCCTCGGCCTCATGGTCCCAGTGCAGCCAGTCGGGCTCGGGCCGGATCAGGCCGCAGAACAGGCCGCCGTCGGCGCTGGCGAAGCCCACCTCGATCGGGTAGCTGCCACGGCCGAATCCCGAGGCTTCGATGTCGAGGATGGTAGGCAGTTGCATCGGGCCGAGTGTGTCAGGCCCGCAGCGCGCGTTCACACAGGGTTGTCGATGACGACCTGGCTTTCAAACAGCTGCTGCGCGGCACGGCCGACCTGGCGCGTGTCCCACCAGGCATAGGCGCCCACGCCGGCCGCCCCCACCACCGGCACCCAGCGCGACAGCGCACGGCTGGCGGCCTGCTTGCCAACGTGCACGCCCACCGCGGCGGCCACGCGCTGCAGCAGCTGCTGCGCGGCCGGCCGCACGATGACGCGCTCGCCCACGCGCACGCCCAGGTCGCGCAGCGCCTGCGCCGCGGTGTGGCGGAACAGGCACCACATCATCTGCGCCGGGCCCAGCTGGGCGCTGCGGCCGTAGAGCGCGGCGATGTCGGCCACCAGCTGGCGCTGGATCTGCCACACCGCCAGCATCTCCGGCGCGATGGTGGCCCAGCCCAGCGGGCCCGGCGGCAGCGCCAGCGTGCCGGCCGCCAGCGCGGCCTTGGCCGCCGCACTGTCGATGGCACGGGCCGCGGCGTCGGCCGGCCGCACCACGCGGGTGCAGCCCGGCTCGGGCGGCTGCGCCACCAGCGCCAGCACCCGCTCGCCCAAGCTGCCGTCCTTGTCCCTGCTCATGCCGGATCTCCAACTGCCAACCGATGCGGCAATTCTGCACAGTCCCGGCTTGCGCCCGCGGCCCTGACGGGACCAGACTCTCGCCACCACGCAGCCACCCCGCGCAGCGACGCCACATCGACGAGGAACACCCATATGAACCTGCTCACCCACATGCGCATCGGCAAGCGACTGGGCCTGGCCTTCGCGGTCTCCATCGCGTTCAGCCTGCTGCTGGCCGCCTATGCCCGCGCCGCGCTGGTCCGCATCAACGAAGAGTTGACGCTGATGGTCGACGACCGCATGGTCAAGGTCGCGCAGCTGGAGTCGATCAAGGACAACGTCAACGTCATCGAGCTAGCGGTGCGCAACATGCTGCTGCTGACCGACGCCGAGGCCAAGCGCCAACAGGCGGCCGACGTGCAACGCGCCACGCAGGCCAACACCGCCACCTACGAGAAGCTACTCGCCAGCATCAGCACCCCCGAGGGGCGCCGGCTGCTGGAGGGCGTGGCGCAGCAGCGCGCGGCCTTTGTCGCCTCGGTGCAGCGCGTCAACGAGCTGGCCGGCCAGGGCAACACCGAGGCGGCGCGCGACCTGCTGCTCGGCGAGACCAAGGCCGTGCAGGTCAAGTACTTCGAGGCGCTGGAGGCCATGATCACCTTCCAGCGCGAGCTGATGCACCAGGCCGCCAAGTCGGCCGATGCGACGGTGGACTTTGCCGCGCTGGCGGTGGTGGTGGCCGCCGTCGCGGCGCTGGCCATCGGCGCAGCGCTGGCCTTGCTGATCACGCGCTCGGTGGTGGGCCCCATCCGCCAGGCCGTGCACGCGGCCGAGACCGTGGCCGCGGGCGACCTGCGGCTGCGCCTGGACACCAGCCGGCGCGACGAGACCGGCCAGCTGCTGGGCGCGCTGCAGCGCATGAACGACGCGCTGGCGGGCATCGTCAGCACCGTGCGCGGCAATGCCGACAGCGTCGCCACCGCCAGCGGCCAGATCGCCCAGGGCAATGCCGACCTGAGCCAGCGCACCGAGGAGCAGGCCAGCAGCCTGCAGCAGACGGCCGCCTCGATGGAAGAACTCAGCGCCACGGTCAACCACAACACCGACACCGCCCGCCAGGCGGCGCAGCTGGCCACCAGCGCCGCCCGGGTGGCCGAGACCGGCGGCGAGGTCATGGGTCAGGTCGTGCAGACCATGGATCAGATCACCACCAGCTCCAAGAAGATCGGCGACATCATCGGCACCATCGACGGCATCGCCTTCCAGACCAACATCCTGGCGCTGAATGCCGCCGTGGAAGCCGCCCGCGCGGGCGAGCAGGGCCGCGGCTTCGCCGTCGTCGCCGGCGAAGTGCGCGCGCTGGCCCAGCGCTCGGCCGAGGCTGCGCGCGAGATCAAGACGCTGATCGGCGCCAGCGTGGAGCGCGTGGAGGCCGGCAACCAGCTGGTGGGCGAGGCCGGCCGCACCATGGGCGAGGTGGTGGACCAGGTGCGCCGCGTGGCCGACCTGATCAGCGAGATCAGCGCCGCCAGCAGCGAGCAGAGCAAGGGCATTGGCCAGGTGGGCGAGGCGGTCAGCCAGCTGGACCAGGTCACCCAGCAGAACGCCGCGCTGGTGGAGGAAAGCGCCGCGGCGGCCGAAAGCCTGCGCCACCAGGCCGCCCAGCTCGCCGAGACGGTCGCGGCCTTCAAGCTGGACAGGGCCGCCGCCCCCAAGCCCGCGCCCGCCCCTGCCCGCAAGGCAGCGCCGGTGGCGAAGTCGGCCGCC
>JBKBVY010000267.1:0-4457 GCA_046289335.1 Roseateles sp.
GCGCCGGGATGGTGGCCTCGCCGACGCCCACCGTGCCGATCTCCTCGGACTCGACGAGCTTGATGTCCAGCTGCTTGCCCAGCAGCTTGCTCATCAGCGCGGCCATCATCCAGCCGGCGGTGCCGCCGCCGGCGATGACGACGCGATGGAACGGGCGGGTGGAGGTGTTCATCGTTTCAGTTGGGTCAGGAGTTGCGCGCGGGCCTGGCGCGACAGGGTTTCGTCGATGGGCCCCAGCAGGCCACGGGCCGCCTCGGGGATGTGGGCCCAGGTCTGGTCGTCGGCGCCGAAGACGAAGTGCTGGAAGTGGTGCTGCCAGATGCGCTTTTCCTTCTCGGGCAGGTCGCGCAGCGTCATCAGCGCCAGGCGCAGCGTGGTCAGCGGCGAGTCCACGTAGTCGGGCGTCTGGCGCCACCAGGCGTTGATCAGCAGGTTGAGCGGGGCCAGGCTTTCGACGTGGTGGAACCACATGCTGGGGATGAACAGCGCGTCGCCGGGTTCCAGCTCGGCCTGCTCGCCGGCCTCCCAGGCCTGGGCGAAGCGCGGGAAGCGCGCCAGGTCGGGCTGCGCAAAGTCCACCAGGCTGATGGGCTGGCCGGCCGGCGTGGGCTCCAGCGGCCCGAGGTAGAGGTTGTGGATCTGCTCGGGCGGGAACAGCGTGAAGCGGCGTCGCCCCGCGGCGACGACGGCGAGGTTGTCCGGCAGGTCGTAGTGGGCGGCGATGCGGGTGCGGTTGCCCAGCCACAGGCTGACCAGCGCGTCGCGCTCGCCCAGGCCCATGACGTTGGCCGCCAGGAAACCCGGCAGCACGGCCTCCACGGTCGTGGAGCCGACGTACAGGCCCGGCGGCTCGGCGGTCTGGGCCAGGCCCAGCAGGCCGGACAGCACCTGGTCCAGCGTGGCGGCGTAGCGGCTGAAGTTGACGTCGCGCAGCGTCTCGTCGGCATAGAAGACCCTGCCGCGCGCCTGCGGCGGCAGCTGGAACAGGCCGATGCGCGTGCCGTTGTAGAGGCCCATCAGATAGCGCGCCAGCGCCTCGTCGGACTGCTGCGCCGCCTGCACCACCGGCCAGTGCGCGAAGCCGCCGCGCACGACGTAGGGCCGCTCAGCACCCAGCAGCGCATCGGGCAGCGCGTGGGGGGCGAAGGACCCGGTCCAGTCGGGGATGGCGCGCATGGGTCAGCGGCGGCGGGCGCGCTCGGCCAGCACCGGCAGCTGGGCCAGCGAGGCGATCTGCATGTAGATGGGCAGCAGGTGGCCTTCGCGCGCCAGCGTCTCCAGCGCCGCGCCGGGCAGGGCGGCCAGGCGCTCCTCGTTGACGGTGAACAGGCCCGTCAGCCGGCCTTGCTCGCCGCTGGGCGTCTCGATGTCGAGCACGAAGGGTTCCAGCAGCTGGTGGCGCGTCAGCGCCTCGATGAAGGCCGGCAGCTGCTGGGCATGGGCGTGCAGGTGCTCCATCAGCTGCACGATGTGATCGAGGTAGTCACTGAAGCCGCCGTGCGGCATGAACAGCGCAGTGCCGACCTCGCCCTCCTCGGGGCGCACGATGCGCGGGCTGTCCAGGTCGATGTGCAGCTGCAGCGTGCCGTCGGCGGCGCGGCCGATCATGAAGGGGTCGCGCTGCAGCGCCATGGGCACGATGGGGGCGTCCCAGCCGCTGTCGGTCAGGAACAGGTTCTGCCCCTCCTCCAGCCCGAACAAGGCCACGGGCTGGAAGCCCACGTCGCCCTCCACCAGCTGGAAGGCGATGGGGAAATGCGCCTGCAGCTGCCGGAACTCGGCCGGCAGCGCGAGCACCGACTGGCGGGCATCGCCCAGTGCGGCGGAGCGCTCGGTGCGCAGGCGCAGGTGGCGATGGGTGACGTTGTCGAGCAGGGCGGGGCGGGTCATGGGGTGGTCTTGTGGAGGTGGTCTATGAGGGCGCGGTGGCCGGGCAGGCCGGGCACGAAGCGGCGGGCCTGGCGGGCGGCCTCGGCGAAGCAGGCCTGAGCGGCCTGCAGCTGGGCTTCGGACAGCGGCTGGGGCTCGGGGCGAAAGCCCATGCCGTACAGCACGTACTGGTAGCTGGCGGACGGGAACACCTCGTCGATGCGGCCGAAGTCGTGCCGCGCCGGCGCGCGCAGCTGCCACTGGGGCAGCAGCTCGCGCAGCCGCTCGGGCCAGCTGGCGGGGTCGCGGTGGGCGCGCCAGTAGTCGCTGTCGTCGCGCCGGGACAGCAAGTAGTGCAGCTTCAGGAAGTCGATGACGCGCGCCCAGCGGTAGGCGAAGTCGTCGTTGAAGCGGCGCGCCACGGCCGGCATGCTGGCACGCGCCATGGGCAGCTCGTCGCACAGCCGCTGGGCCGACAGCTCCACCATGGCCAGCGCCGAGGCCTCCAGCGGTTCGATGAAGCCGGAGGACAGGCCGATGGCGACGCAGTTGCCCACCCAGAAGCGCTCGCGGTAGCCGGGGTCGTAGCGGATCAGCCGCGGCGCGGGGCGTTCGGCCGGCGCGCCGGTGGCGTCCAGGTAGGCCTGCAGCGCGGCCTGGGCCTCGTCCTCGCTGGCATGCGCGCGCGAGAACACGCAGCCCACGCCGCGCCGCGACGGCAGGGCGATGTCCCAGATCCAGCCCTTGGCCCAGGCGGTGGCGATGGTGCAGGTGGCCAGCGGCGCGTCGGGCCGCGCGTGGGGCACCTGCACGGGCAGGGCGGCGTCGTTGAACAGCACCTCGCGCTCGCTCTTCAGCGCCACGCCGAAGTGCTGGCCGATGAGCTGGGCCGCCAGGCCGGAGCAGTCGATGTAGAGGTCGGCCTGCAGCTCGCCGTGGGCGCGGGTCTGCAGGGCGGCAATGTCGCCGTTTTCGTGCGCACGCACGGCGGCTACATGGTCGACGACATGGCGTACGCCCAGCCGCTGCGTGGCGTGCTCGCGCAGCAGCTGGCCGAACAGGCCGGCGTCGAAGTGGTAGGCGTAGTTGGCGACGGCGCCGTAGTCCGGCGTCTGCACCTGCTTGGGCGCGCAGCCGGCCTCGCACACCTGCACCGAGGGGCTGACGACGTCGGCAAAGGGGCGCTCTGGCTGCGTGGCCAGCCAGGCCTGCACCAGGTCGGCGTCGCCATAGCCGACCGGCAGCATGAAGGGATGGTAGTAGCGGTCGCCCGCCGTGCCGGCCTCGCCGCGGGCCCAGCCGTCGAAGCGCGAGCCCTGCTTGAAGCTGACTTGGCAGCGGCGGATGAAGTCGGGCTCGGACAGGCCGATGCGCCGCAGCGTGTCGCGCATGGAGGGCCAGGTGCCCTCGCCGACGCCGATGGTCGGCACATCGCTGGACTCGATCAGCGTGACGGCCAGCTCGCGGTGCGTGGCCGCCAGCAGGCCCGCCACCAGCCAGCCCGCCGAGCCGCCGCCCAGCACCACCACGTCACGCACCCGCTCGTTCACGAAGCCATCCCCCAATGAAAAAGGGCCGCTCTCGCGGCCACGCCATGCGGCGAACCAGACTGTGCCCGACAAGGCCGGTGTCGGGAGTCCCGACTTACCTTGACACCTTGCCGGGCGGGCCTGGTCGGGGCCCGGGGTCAGAACTTGTAGCGCGCGCCGATCATGAAGCGACGGCCCAGCTGGGTCACCGATCCGAGCTGGTTCTCGTTGCGCAGATGGGTGCGGACGTACTCGTCGGTCAGGTTGATGGCCTCGAACTGCACGCGCAGGTTCTTGGTCCAGTTGTAGCCGACGCTGAGGTCGAACTGGCCGTAGGGCTCCACGTACAGCGGCTGGGCACCGTCGGTGCCGCCGTAGTTGGCCACCAGGAACTTGCCGCGCCAGTTGTAGGCCAGGCGGGCACTGAAGTCGGCGTTCTCGTAGAAGCCCACCAGGTTGCCCGAGTCGCCCATGCCGACCAGCACGTCGGTCTGCGCACCGACGCGGCCGTTGTCGTACTCGCGGTCGGACTTGACCTTGGTGAAGTTGGCCGAGGCGCCGAAGCCGCTGTTGCCGAAGATGTGCTGGGCGTTCAGCTCGATGCCGTTGATGCGGCTCTTGCGCGCGTTGTTCTCGAAGGTGCCCAGCTTGAACACCAGCAGCGGATCGCCCGGCTGGCCGGTGATGGTGCGGTTGGCCACGTTCACGCCCGGCGCATTGGCCAGGTTGGTGAAGATGTACTGGCGGATGCAACCCGAGTCGTTCGGCGCGCAGCCGCCGGCCTGCACCGCCTGGCGGTAGTAGGCGCCGCCCACCGGCGTGGTGATGCCCGGCACGGTCTGGTCGGTGATGACCGCGGCGTTGTAGTCCTTGACCTTCTTGACGAAGTAGCTCAGCGCCACATAGCTGCTCTTGGCGTAGTAGTGCTCGGCCGAGAAGTCGAAGTTGTTGGACTGCAGCGGCTTCAGGTCGGGGTTGCCCACCGAGCCCGTGCCACCGTCGATGCGCGCCAGACCGTTCAGCGTGCGGCCGCCCTGGATGGCGTTCCAGCCCGGACGT
>JBKBVY010000268.1:0-4412 GCA_046289335.1 Roseateles sp.
GACGCCGAACACCTGGCCGCGGCGCTGCAGCGCGGGGTGAGGCCGGGCGACGTGCAACGGGCCGACGGCCCCGCGCACCCGCTGGACCAAGGCGGCGTGGTCGAAGGGCGGCTGCTGGGCGGCAACCTGACCGTGCTGTGCCACTTGATGGGCACGCCCTGGCTGCCCGACTTCACCGGCGGCGGCACCCGCATGCTGAGCCGCTATCCCGGCGGCAGCTTCGCGGTGAAGCTGGACGGCCAGGTCGTGTTCAACTATGCCGAGGACGAGGTGCAGTCGCTGACCGGCACGCTGACCGTGCGCGAGCGCGAAGGGGGCCTGACGCGCGAGATGGTGCTGACCTCCATGGGCGAGGGCCGCATCGCGCGCAGCTACCGCGTGGGCCGCGAGGTGCAGCCGCTGGACGACGCCGGGCGCGCCTGGTGGGCGCGCGCCGTGCAGCGCATGGCCGAGCACCTGACCGACCCGCAGGTGCGTGCGCGGCGCCTGTTCGAGCGCGGCGGGTTCGACGCGGTGCTGGCCGACGCCGAGCGCGCCAGCGAGGACTTCCTGCGCAGCCGCCGGCTGCAGGCCGCGCTGGCGCTGGGCCAGCCCCTGCCCGCCGCCGTGCAGGACCGCCTCATCGCCGCCACGGCCCGCATCGGGGGCGACTTCGAGCGGCGCGAAACGCTGCAGGCCATCGCCCGGCAGCCGCTGGCCGAGCCGCAGCAGCTGGCCTGGCTGCAGGCGGCCGCCGGCCTGGGTGGCGACTTCGAACGCCGCGAGGCGCTGGGCGCGCTGGCACCGCGGCTGATCGCCAGCCCTGCCGTGCTGGCCGCCTGGCGGGAGACGCTGGGCCGCATGGACGGCGACTTCGAGCTGCGCACGGCGATCGACACGCAGGTCAGCGCCACGCCGCAACCCGCGGTGCTGGCCGCCGCGCTGCAGGCGGCGCAGCGCATCGGCGGCGACTTCGAGAAGCGCGAGGCGCTGGGCGTCGTCGCGCGCCGGCTGCAGGGCGACGAGGCGGCGCTGGTGGATGCCTACGTGGGCGTGGCCGACGGCATCGCCGGCAGCTTCGAGCGCCGCGAGGCGCTGGGCCAGCTGCTGGACCGCCCCAAGCTGGGCACGGACGGCCTTGCGCGCGTGCTGGCCGGTGCCGAGGGCGTGGACGGCGGCTTCGAGCGCCTGCAGCTGCTGCTGCGCGTGGCGGAGCGCCTGGGCGAGTCCCGGCCGGTGGACGCCGCCCTCGTCGACCGCCTGCGCCGCGCCGGCCGCGGCCTGGGCGACCATGAGCGCGGCCAGCTGGAGAACGCGCTGGACCGTCTCAGCTAGTGCGCTTGGCCAAAACGGCCCGCGCCACCCGCGACACCGGCTCGCGGCCCAGCACGCCGGAGATGAAGGCGCCGGCGTCGACCAGCTTGTCCAGGTCGACGCCTGTCTCGATGCCCAGGCCGTCGAGCATGAACACCACGTCTTCCGTCGCGACATTGCCCGTCGCGCCCTTGGCATAGGGGCAGCCGCCCAGCCCGGCCACGCTGGCGTGGAAGCTGTGCAGGCCCAGTTCCAGGCTGGCGTAGATGTTGGTGAGCGCCTGGCCGTAGGTGTCGTGGAAATGGCCCGAGACCTCTGCGGTCGGGAAGTGCTTCAGCGCCCGCTCCATCGCCGCCTGCACCTTGCGCGGCGTGCCGACGCCGATGGTGTCGGCAATGTCGATGGCGTCCACGCCCAGCGCGCGCAACGGCTGCACGACGGCCTCCACCTGGTCGGCGCTGATGTCGCCCTCGTAGGGGCAGCCCAGGGCGCAGGACAGCGCCGCCCGCACCTTCACGCCGGCCGCATGCGCGCCCTCGATGACGGGGGCGAAGCGCTCCAGGCTCTCGGCGATGGAGCAGTTGATGTTCTTCTGCGTGAAGGCCTCGCTGGCCGCGGTGAAGACGAGGATCTCGTCGGGCCGGCTGGCCAGCGCGGCCGCCAGGCCCTTGAGGTTGGGCACCAGCACGGAGTAGCGCACGCCGGGACGGCGCTCGATGGCGGCCATGACGGCCGCGTTGTCGCCCATCTGCGGCACCCACTTCGGTGACACGAAGCTGGTGACCTCGATCTCCTTGAGGCCGGCGTCCTGCAGCATGGCCACCAGCTGCGCCTTGTGCGCGGTGGCGACGTTGGCCTTCTCGTTCTGCAGGCCGTCGCGCGGGCCGACGTCCAGCAGCTTGACGTGGGTGGGCAGCGTCGTCATGTCAGGCCTCCAGCCTCAGCAGCTCGGCGCCGTCGCCGACCTGGTCGCCCACCGCGAACAGCAGTTCGGCCACGGTGCCGTCGCGCGGCGAGGCGATGGTGTGCTCCATCTTCATGGCCTCCATGACGGCCAGCGGCTGGCCCTTGGCGACCTTGTCGCCGGCCTGCGCGAGGAAGGCGATCAGCTTGCCGGGCATGGGGGCGGTGAGCCGACCGCCCTCGGTGGCGCCGTCGCCCGCGTGGGCGAGCAGGTCCAGCTCGGTCAGCACGGCCGAGCCGTCTGCGCCGAACACGGCGACGCGTTCGCCCTGGGCATAGGTCTTCACGCGCAGGCGCTCGGTGCCCAGGAAGAGCTCGTGCGTCTCGGCGTCGCTGGATTGCACGGCGTACTCGATGGCCTCGCCCTCGACCGTCAGCGTCATGCCGCCGCGGTGGTGGCGGGCCAGCAGCACGCTGTGGTGCTGGCCGCCCAGTTCCAGGTCGAAGCGCCGCGTGGCCGAGCCGAACAGCCGCCAGCCGTCGCGGGCGCTCCAGGGGTCGGCGTCCTGCGTGGCGGCCTCCACCGCCAGCGTGTGCGCGACGACCGCGGCTGCGGCCACGCGCAGCGGCAGGCCCGGCTGGTCGAACAGGGCAGCCTTCTCGCGCTCGATGAGGTCGGTGTCCAGGTCGGCCTGCGAGAACGAGGCCGTGGCCGCACAGCGGCGCAGGAAGGCTACGTTGGTGTGCAGGCCCACGATGTGGGTGTCGCGCAGCGCGGCGTCCAGGCGGGCCAGCGCCTGCGCGCGGTCCTCGCCCCAGACGATGAGCTTGGCGATCATGGAGTCGTAGTACGGGCTGATGGCGTCGCCCTCGCGCACGCCGGCGTCGATGCGGGTGTTGCCCCGTTCAAACGCGACGTGGGCCGGCCAGCGCGCCACGTCCAGCGTGCCGGTGGCGGGCAGGAAGCCGGCGTCCGGGTTTTCGGCGCAGATGCGGGCCTCGATGGCATGGCCGTGCATCTTCAACTCGTGCTGCTTCAGCGGCAGCGGTTCGCCGGATGCCACGCGCAGCTGCCACTCGACCAGGTCCTGGCCGGTGATGGCTTCCGTCACCGGATGCTCCACCTGCAGCCGCGTGTTCATCTCCATGAAATAGAAGCGCCCGTCCTGCTCGGCGATGAACTCCACCGTGCCGGCGCCGACATAACCGACCGCCTTGGCGGCGGCCACGGCGGCCTCGCCCATCTGCGCGCGGCGCTCCGGCGTCATGCCGGGGGCGGGGGCTTCTTCCAGCACCTTCTGGTGGCGGCGCTGCACCGAGCAGTCGCGCTCGAACAGGTAGACGCAGTCGCCGTGCGTGTCGCCGAAGACCTGGATCTCGATGTGGCGCGGGCGCTGGACGTAGCGCTCGATGAGCACCGCGTCGTCGCCGAAGCTGTTGATGGCCTCGCGCTTGCAGGAGGCGAGCGCGGCGTCGAACTCGTCGGCGCTGAACACCGCCCGCATGCCCTTGCCGCCGCCGCCGGCGCTGGCCTTGATCAGCACCGGGTAGCCGATGCGGTCGGCTTCCTTCTTCAGCAGCGCCGGGTCCTGGTCGGCGCCGTGATAACCCGGCACCAGCGGCACGCCGGCCGCTTCCATCAGCCGCTTGGACTCGGCCTTCAAGCCCATGGCCTGGATGGCGCTGGGCGGCGGGCCGATGAAGACGACGCCGGCATCGGCGCAGGCCTGCGCAAAGGCCTCGTTCTCGCTGAGGAAGCCGTAGCCCGGGTGGACGGCCTCGGCGCCGGTCGCCTTGGCAGCGGCCAGGATGCGCTCCCATTGCAGGTAGGAGTCGCGCGGCGCCGGGCCGCCGATCAGCACGGCCTCGTCGCAGGCCTTGACGTGCTGCGCGTTGGCATCAGCCTCGGAATAGACCGCGACGGTCTGGATGCCGAGGCGGCGGGCGGTGGCCGCGACACGGCAGGCGATTTCCCCTCGGTTGGCGATGAGGATCTTCTTAAACATGGCGTGCTCCCGAGGGGAACTCGCCTGCGTGCTCGGCTGCGCCGAGCACCATGCAATTTGTCGCTGGCGCGACCGCGCCTTTGGCGCGAGCGCCGCGGTTGGCGATCAGGATCTTCTTGAACATCTCTTCGTCTCCTCAACCGTCTTCTTTTGGATTCCGGATCGGGGCGCGCACCGAGCGGGGTGGGCTGCGGGCGCGCGATGAGTCGG
>JBKBVY010000269.1:0-4391 GCA_046289335.1 Roseateles sp.
CGCGTCCCCGGTGGTAGCGCCGCCCGCGGGCCAGGCGCTGCGCATCGCGGCCACCGCGGACACCTGGGTCGAGGTGATCGATGCCCAGGGCCAGACGCTGCTGTCCCGGCTGCTGCGCGAGGGCGAACAGCAGCTGCTGGCCGGCACGGCGCCCTACAAGCTGCGCATCGGCAACGTCGCCGGCACGCGCATCGAATGGCGCGGCGCGGCGGTGGACCTGGCCGCCCGATCCAAGGACAACGTCGCCCGTCTGGAGTTGAATTGATGAGCGCAACCCTCATCCCCGAGGCCGCCCCCGCGCCGCGCAAGAGCCGTCAGGCCCGCGTGACCTGGGGCAGCCGTGTCGTGACCATCGGCGGCGACGCCCCGGTGCGCGTGCAGTCCATGACCAACACCGACACGGTGGACGCCGTCGGCACCGCCATCCAGGTCAAGGAACTGGCCATCGCCGGCTCCGAGCTGGTGCGCATCACGGTCAACACGCCCGAGGCCGCTGAAGCCGTGCCCTACATCCGCGAGCAGCTCGACCGCATGGGCATCGATGTGCCGCTGGTGGGCGACTTCCACTACAACGGCCACCGCCTGCTGACCGAGTACCCGGCCATGGCGCAGGCGCTGTCCAAGTACCGCATCAACCCCGGCAACGTCGGCAAGGGCGAGAAGAAGGACAAGCAGTTCGCGCAGATGATCGAGGCGGCGATGAAGTACGACAAGGTCGTGCGCATCGGCGTCAACTGGGGCAGCCTGGACCAGGAGCTGCTTGCGCAGTTCATGGACGAGAACGCGCAGCGCGCCGTGCCCTGGGACGCCAAGCCGGTCATGTACCAAGCGCTGGTCGAGTCCGCGCTGACCTCGGCCGCCTACGCCCGCGAGCTGGGCTTCAACCCCGACAACATCATCATCAGCTGCAAGGTCAGCGGCGTGCAGGACCTGATCTCGGTCTACCGCGAGCTGGCCCGCCGCTGCGACTATGCGCTGCACCTGGGCCTGACCGAGGCCGGCATGGGCACCAAGGGCACGGTGGCGTCCTCCGTCGCTCTCGGCATCCTGGCGCAGGAAGGCATCGGCGACACCATCCGCGTCAGCCTCACGCCCCAGCCGGGCGAGGCGCGCACGCAGGAGGTGGTGGTCGCGCTGGAGATCCTGCAGGCGCTGGGCCTGCGCCACTTCAACCCCAGCGTGACCGCCTGCCCCGGCTGCGGCCGCACGACCAGCACGACCTTCCAGGAACTGGCCAAGCAGATCGACGACTTCCTGCGCCTGCAGATGCCGGTTTGGCGCAACAAGTACCCGGGTGTCGAGGAGCTGAAGGTGGCCGTCATGGGCTGCATCGTCAACGGCCCCGGCGAGAGCAAGCATGCCGACATCGGCATCAGCCTGCCCGGCACCGGCGAGGCGCCGGCCGCGCCCGTCTTCATCGACGGCGAGAAGGCCTTGACGCTGCGCGGCGACAACATCGCGCAGGAGTTCCACGCGCTGGTCGAAAACTACATCGAGAAGCGCTTCGGCGCGACCGCCTGAATGACCGAGAAGAAGATGCAGCCCTTGCAGGCCGTCAAGGGCATGAACGACATCCTGCCGCCGGAATCGGCGCGCTGGGAATGGCTGGAGGCCAAGATGCGCAGCGTGCTGGCGCGCTATGGCTACCAGAACGTGCGCGTGCCCATCGTCGAACCCACCGCGCTGTTCGTGCGCGGTATCGGCGAGGTGACGGACATCGTCGAGAAGGAGATGTACGCCTTCGAGGACCGCGCCGACAAGCACGGCCAGGCCGAGCACCTGGCGCTGCGCCCCGAGGGCACGGCCGGCGTCGTGCGCGCCATGATCGAGCACAGCTACCTGCGCGACAGCCCGCGCCGGCTCTACTACGTCGGCCCCATGTTCCGCCGCGAGAAGCCGCAGAAGGGCCGCTACCGCCAGTTCCACCAGATGGGCATCGAGGCGCTGGGCTTCGCCGGCCCGGACGTGGACGCCGAGGTCATCCTGCTGGCCCGCACGCTGTGGCGCGAGCTGGGCCTGAAGGAGGGCGAGGACGTCACGCTGGAGATCAACTGCCTGGGCCAGCCGGACGAGCGCCGCGCCCACCGCGAGGCGCTGATCGCCCACCTGGAGCAGCACCGCGACGTGCTGGACGAGGAGGCCAAGTCCCGCATGTACAGCAACCCGCTGCGCGTGCTGGACACCAAGAACCCGGCCATGCAGGCCATGGCCGAGGCGGCGCCCAAGCTGCTGGACTTCCTGGGCGAGGCGTCGCTGGCCCACTTCAACGGCGTGCGTTCGCTGCTGGACGCGGTGGGCCTGGCCTACCGCATCAACCCGCGTCTGGTGCGCGGGCTGGACTACTACAACCTCACCGTCTTCGAGTGGGTGACCGACAAGCTGGGCGCCCAGGGCACGGTCTGCGCGGGTGGCCGCTATGACGGCCTCATCGAGCAGCTGGGCGGCAAGGCCGCACCGGCCGTGGGCTTCGGCATGGGCCTGGAGCGGCTGTTGCTCTTGCTGGAGACGCTGGGCCTGCAGGCGCCAGCCGCCGCGCCCGACGCCTATGCCGTGGTGCCCGACCCGGCCGAGCTGCCGCGCATCCTGCCCACGCTGGAGGCGCTGCGCGCGGCCGGCGTCAGCGTGCAGATGCATGCCGGTGGCGGCTCGTTCAAGTCGCAGTTCAAGAAGGCCGACGGCTCCGGCGCCCGCTACGCGCTGGTGTTTGGCGGCGACGAGCTCGCCCGTGGCGAGGTGGCCGTCAAGCCGCTGCGCGACGGCGGCGAACAAACCCTGCGCACCCTCGCCGATGTGGCCTCCTGGGCCGCCGAACTGCGCACCGCATAATCCCGGGCCCGGCCCCCACAGCAGTCTTTTTTCCATGGCATCCCATCTCGACCTCGAAGAACAAGAACAACTCGACCAGCTCAAGGCCTTCTGGAAGCGCTGGGGCAATCTGATCACCTGGGCGATCACCGCCGTGCTGGCCGCTTTCGCGGCCTGGCAGGGCTGGAACTGGTACCAGCGCGACCAGGCCGCCAAGGCCAGCGCGATGTACGCCGAATTCGAGAGCGCCCTCAACACCCAGGACGCCGACAAGGCCGCCGCGGCGGCCGGCGACCTGAAGGCCCGCTTCGGCAGCACCGGCTATGCCGCCCAGGCGCTGCTGCAGGTCGCCAAGCTGCAGCTGGACAAGGGCAAGGCCGACGAGGCCAAGCAAAGCCTGGCCTGGGTCGCCGAGCATGGTTCCCAGCCTGCGTACCGCGACATCGCGCGGCTGCGGCTGGCGGGCCTGCAGCTGGATGCCAAGGCCTATGACGAGGCCGGCAAGACGCTGGACGCCATCCAGTCCAAGGACTTCGAGGCGCTGGTGGCCGACCGCCGCGGCGATGCGCTGCTGCTGCAGGGCAAGCGCGACGAGGCCAAGGCCCAGTACCAGAAGGCGCTGGCCGGCCTGCCCAAGGAGCAGGACTATCGCCGCATCGTCGAGGCCAAGCTCGCGACGCTGGGCGTGCCCACCGTCGTTGAGGCTGCCGGAGCCGTGCAATGAAGCGCCTCGCCTCGCTCACGCTGATCACGCTGGCCGCGGCGTCGCTGTCGGGCTGCTCGACGATCAGCAACACCTGGAACCGCTGGTTTGGCGATGCCAAGAACCTGCCGGCCAAGCTGGAGACGCTGTCCGGGCCGGCCAGTGGCCGCGTCGTCTGGAGCGCCAAGGGTGACGACATCGTCTTTCCGCTGAGCATCGCGACGCCGGGCGACCGCTTCGTCGTCGCCAGCAGCGATGGCACCGTGCGCGCGCTGGCCGCGGCCGACGGGCGCGAGCTGTGGCGCGGCAATGCCGGCGCCAAGCTGGCCGCCGGCGTGGGCAGCGACGGCCGCTTTGCCGCCGTCGTCAACCGCGACAACGAACTGGTCGTGCTGGACGCCGGCCGCGTGACTTGGAAGAAGGCCTTGCCCACGCCCGTCATCACCGCGCCGCTGGTGGCCGGCGAGCGCGTGTTTGCGCTGACGCTGGACCGCCAGGTCATCGCCTTCGATGCGCTGGACGGTCGCAAGATCTGGGAACTGCGCCGCCCCGGCGAGCCGCTGACGCTGGCCAAGGCCGGCGTGCTGCTGCCCTACAAGGACACACTGGTGGTGGGGCAGGGCGCCCGGCTGGCGGGCCTGGACCCGCTGCGCGGCCAGCTGCGCTGGGAGGCCAGCGTGGCCACGCCGCGCGGCACCAACGAGGTCGAGCGCCTGGCCGATCTGGTCGGGCCGGCTGCGCGTCAGGGCGACGTGATCTGCGCGCGCGCCTTCCAGTCCGCCGTGGGCTGCGTGAACGCCGAGCGCGGCAGCGCGCTGTGGAACCGCACGGTGGGTGGCACCAACGGCATCGGTGCCGACGACCAGGTGGTCGTCGCCGGCGA
>JBKBVY010000270.1:0-4365 GCA_046289335.1 Roseateles sp.
CGCCGCGCTGGTGCAGCGCGTCACGCGCTGGCCGGTGCGCATCGGCCGCTCGCCGGCCTGCGACATCGTGCTGGACGACGCCCACCTCGCCGCCGAGCATGCCGAGCTGCACTGGCGCCCCGAAGGCGGCGCCACGCTGCGGCTGCTGGACAGCCACAACGGCGGCAGCGTCGCCGGCCGGCACCTGGCCGCCGGCCAGGCGGCGGACCTGCCGGCCAGCGGCGCCTTCCAGCTGGCCGGCGCGACGCTGCGGCTGCGCACCAGTGCCGACGCGCTGGCGCCCGAGCAGCGGCTGGTGGTCCAGCAGGTGCGCCACTGGGCACTGCTGCCGGGACTGCTGCTGGCCATGCTGTTCTTCCAGTGGGTGGACCGCTGGAGTTCCGTGGACCCCGACGCGCGCTGGATCGACTACGCCATGCCGCTGCTGGCGCCGCTGGCCTTCGTGCTGGCCTGGGCCGGCCTGTGGTCGCTGGCCAGCCAGCTGTTCCAGCACCGCTTCCCGTTCACCACCCACCTGCGCCGGGCGCTGGTAGTCATCGTCGCGCTGCAGGCGCTGGACTGGGTGCTGCCGGGCATCGCCTATGCGCTGTCCTGGCCGCGGCTGATGGTGGTGGAGGCCTTGTCCGGCCCGGTGGCCGGCGCGGCGCTGGTGGCCTGGCATGCCGGCCTGGTCTGGCCCGGCGCGCGGCGCACGCTGAACACCGGCATCGCCGCGCTGCTGCTGCTGGGCCTGGGCCTGCAGGTGGGCAACCGCCAGGAGCAGCAGTACGTGTTCGGCCCGCCCTATCTGGCCAGCCTGCCGCCGCCGGCGCTGCGCCTGGTGTCGCCCCAGCCGCCCGAGACGCTCATCGACGCGCTCAGGCCGCTGCAGGAGGAGCTTGCGCGCCAGGCGCGCAAGGACAACGAGGCCGCCGACGACGACGGCGAGTGATCAGGCCGCCGGCAGGAAGCCCTCGACCGACAGGTAGCGCTCGCCGGTGTCGTAGTTGAAGCCCAGCACGCGGGCGCCAGCCGGCAGCTCGGGCAGCTTCTGCGCGATGGCGGCCAGCGTGGCGCCGCTGGAGATGCCCACCAGCAGCCCCTCCTCGCGGGCGCTGCGCCGGGCGTACTCGCGGGCGGCCTCGGCCTCGACCTGGATGACGCCGTCCAGCAGCGCCGTGTCCAGCACTGCCGGGATGAAGCCCGCACCAATGCCCTGGATGGGGTGCGGGCTGGGCTGGCCGCCGCTGATGACCGGCGATGCGCTGGGCTCCACCGCATAGACCTTCAGCTGCGGCCAGGCGGCCTTGAGCACCTGGGCGCAGCCGCTGATGTGGCCGCCGGTGCCCACGCCGGTGATCAGCGCGTCCAGGCCCTCGGGGAAGTCGCGCAGGATTTCCTGGGCCGTGGTCTTCACGTGCACGGCCGGGTTGGCCGGGTTCTCGAACTGCTGCGGCATCCACGAGCCCGGGTGCTGCTCCAGCAGCTCGCGCGCCCGCGCGATCGCACCCTTCATGCCCTTCTCGCGCGGCGTCAGGTCGAAGCTGGCGCCGTAGGCCAGCATCAGCCGGCGGCGCTCGATGCTCATGCTGTCGGGCATGACGAGGATGAGCTTGTAGCCCTTGACCGCCGCCACCATGGCCAGGCCCACGCCGGTGTTGCCCGAGGTCGGCTCGATGATGGTGCCGCCGGGCTTGAGCAGGCCCTGGGCCTCGGCCTCCTCGATCATGGCCAGCGCGATGCGGTCCTTGATGGAGCCGCCCGGGTTGCTGCGCTCCGACTTGATCCAGACCTGCGCGTCGCCGAACAGGCGCTGCAGCCGGATGTGGGGGGTGTTGCCGATGGTGTCGAGGATGCTGTTGGCCTTCATGCGGGGGCTCCTGCGGGTACGGGGATAATCGCTAGTGTGAAGCAAGCCAGACCGCCGCTGGGGCAAGCTCGGAAACGAGGCCCTGGAGGAAGGTCCGGACTGCAAAGAGCAACGTAGCGGGTAACGCCCGTCCACCGCAAGGTGCGGATCAGAGCCACAGAGACGAGCCGGTTCAGTCCGGAGTGAAACGCGGCAATCTCTACGTGCAGCAACACCAAGTAGGCCAGCGTTGATGCGGCTCGCAGAGCTGGCGGGTAGGTGGCACCGAGCCGGGCAGTGATGTCCGGCCCAGAGGAATGGCGGTCACGCCGGGGGCGACCCCGGTGCACAGAATCCGGCCTATCGGCTTGCTTCACACTTTTTTCTGCCGGAGGTGCAGATTCACCTGGCGGATGGCCGGTCGCATGTCACGCCGGCAAGCCCCGCACGACTTGCACTTCAGCCGCTCTTCGCTCAAATTGAGGCGTTAGCCCCGATCACCGTCCGGCCGGGTCGCCCCCAAGGGAGATGCAATGAAGCTGAGTCAACTGCGCCTGCGGTCCAAGCTGATGCTGGGCAATGCGCTGCTGGCGGCCGTCGTGCTGCTGGTGTCGCTGCTGGCCCTGGCCTCGCTGGGCCACGCCAACCAGCGCTTCACCGACTACCTGGACGGCGTGAACCGGCGCGAGCACCTGGCCACCGAGTTCCGCGGCGCGGCCACGCGCCGCGCGATCGCGGCGCGCAACTTGGTGCTCGTCACGACGCCGGCCGACCGCGAGCTGGAGCTGGCAGCCGTCAAGCAGGCGCACGAGGAGGTGCAGCGCAACCTGGCGCAGCTGAAGAAGGCGCTGGCGGACGCCACGGACGCGGGCGAAGAGGACCGGTCGCGCCTGGCCGAGATGGCCCGCGTGGAGGACCGCTACGGCCCGCTGGCGCAGGCCATCGTGGCGCTGGCGCAGGAAGGTCGGCGCGACGAGGCCGTGGCCCGAATGAACAGCGACTGCCGCCCGCTGCTGGCGGCGCTGCTGAAGGCGACGCACGATTTCATCAGCTACGAGGCGGAGCAGGCGCAGCTGCGCGTCCGGCAGGCCGAGGCCGCCTATGCCCGCGACCGGCTGCTGATGCTGGGCGCCAGCGCCGGCGCGGTGGCCGCGGCCGTGCTGCTGGGCTGGGCGCTCAGCAACGACATCACCCGGCCGCTGCAGCGCGCCGTCTCGCTGGCCGAGGCGGTGGCGTCGGGCGACCTGAGCTCCGACATCGTCGTGGATCGCAGCGACGAGACCGGCCAGTTGCTGGCGGCGCTGCGACGCATGAACGACGGCCTGGTGGCCATGGTGGCGCGCGTGCGGCTGTCGGCGGACAGCATCGCAACGGCCACGCAGGAGATCGCCTCCGGCAACCAGGATCTGTCCGGCCGCACCGAACGTCAGGCCAGCGCGCTGCAGCAGACGGCGGCTTCCATGCAGCAGATGACGTCCGCCGTGCAGCAGGCCGCAGAAACCTCGGAGCAGGCCAGCCAGTTGGCCAGCGCCGCCACCGCGGTCGCCGGGCGCGGCGGCGACGTGGTGCGGCGCGTCGTGACGACCATGGGTGAGATCAGCGACGCCAGCCACCGCATTGCCGACATCACCGGCGTCATCGACGGCATCGCCTTCCAGACCAACATCCTGGCCCTGAATGCCGCCGTGGAGGCTGCGCGCGCGGGCGAGCAGGGCCGCGGCTTCGCGGTGGTGGCCGGCGAGGTGCGGGCGCTGGCCCAGCGCAGCGCCCAGGCGGCACGCGAGATCAAGGCGCTGATCGGCACCAGCGTCGACAAGGTGGAGGTGGGCAGCCGGCTGGTGGGCGAGGCGGGTGCCACCATGGACGACATCGTGGGCCAAGTGCAGCGGATGACCGACCTGATGGCCGAGATCCATGCCTCGGCCCGCGAGCAGAGCAGCGGCATCGGCGAGGTCAGCCAGGCCGTCGCATCCATCGACCAGGGCACGCAGCAGAACGCGGCGCTGGTGGAGCAGAGCGCCGCTGCGGCGGAAAGCCTGCGCCAGCAAGCCCAGGGGCTGCTGGATGTCATTGCACAGTTCAAGACCGCGTGAGTTGGGCGCCCCTCGCTCAGTCTCGCGCTGCTGAACGCAGGCGAGCCTGATCGATCCCCCGCCGGGACGGCGATGCTGGCGGCATCGAGCCGCACGCACATCGCCAGACGGGCCGGCTTGGGACGGCCCGGCGCTCGGCCCAAACGACCGGGCGGCGCGTCGATACACTTGCCGACGGCCGCAACCCGCGGCCGTTTGCACGTCTACCCGACCGCTCCCGCATGAATCCTGATGCCAGCCGCCTGTGGCGCGCGCCCCGCTGGGCCCTGTCCGTGTTGCTGGCCTGCCTGGCGATGGTCGGGCCCTTCTCCATCGACACCTATCTGCCGGCCTTCTCCGGCATTGCCGCCGCGCTGGACGCCACGCCGGTGCAGATGCAGCAGACCCTGTCGGCCTATCTGCTGGGCTTCGCGGTGATGAACCTGTTCCACGGCGCGCTGTCGG
>JBKBVY010000271.1:0-4349 GCA_046289335.1 Roseateles sp.
TGTCCTGAAGCGCGGCGGCGGCCCGCTGCGGCAGCAGGCTGGGCGCATCCTGCGCCACGGCCGGGCCGGCTTGTAGGACAAGGCCGGCACTGCCCTTTGTTACAGCGCGGCGGCCAACCGGCGGCACGGACATCGCGTTCAATGAGCGCCGCGGCCCCGCCGCCTCATGAAGGAGACCGACATGAACTCACCGCGCCCCGCCCTCTTTCGCTGGCTCGCGCCCCTGCTGCTGGGCCTGGCCGCCCTCGCCGCGGCCCCTGCCGCCCGGGCCACCGATGTGGGCGTGTCCATCGGCTTCAGCCAGCCCGGTGTCTACGGCCGCGTGGACATCGGCCGCTACCCGCAACCGGTGCTGATTGCGCCGCAGCCCGTCTACGTGGGCCGGCCGGTCTACCGCGACCCGGTCTACGTCTGGGCGCCCGTGGAGCACCGCCGCGACTGGCGCCGCCACTGCAAGCGCTACGGCGCCTGCGCCGCGCCGGTGTATTTCGTCGACGACGGCTGGTATCGCCGCCACGTCATCATTCCCCACCATCACCACCGTGACCGCCACTGGCACCACGAGCGCCACCACGAGCGCCACCACGACCACCCGGGCCGTGGCCACGGCCGCGGTCACCGCGATTGAACAATCAGCGCGCCACCCGCAGCAGCCGGCCGCCGTCGGTGATGAGCAGCAGCGCGCCGTCCGATGCGGGCTGCACTGCGCGGATGCGCTCGCCGAGGTTGTCGAACAGCCGCTCGCGGCCGACCACCGTGTCGCCCGACAGCGTCAGCCGCCACAGCGCCTGGCCGGCCAGCGCGCCGACGAACAGGCTGCCCTGCCACTGCGGGAACATCGTGCCGTTGTAGAAGGCCATGCCGGCCGGCGCGATGGAGGTGGGCACCCAGGTGGTCAGCGGCTCGACGAAGCGCGGCGCATGCGTGCCGCCGCCGATGGCGCAGGCCGTGCCCACCGGATCGCCGTAGTTGCAGCCGTAGCTGACCAGCGGCCAGCCGTGGTTGCCGCCGGCACGGGCGATGTTGATCTCGTCGCCACCCTGGGCGCCGTGCTCGCTGACCCACAGCTCGCCGGTGACGGGATGCAGCGCCGCGCCCTGCGGGTTGCGGTGGCCCAGGCTCCACAGCCCGGGCCGCGCGCCGGCGCCGAACACCGGGTTGTCGGCCGGGATGCTGCCGTCGCGGTTCACCCGCACGACCTTGCCCAGCGTCTGCGCCACGTCCTGCGCCGGGCTGCCCAGCTGGCGCTCGCCCAGCGTGATGAACAGCGTCTTGTCACGCGCGAACACCAGACGCGAGCCGTAGTGGCCGCCGCCCGCCACCTTGGGCGCCTGGCGGAAGATGACCGTCAGCCCCTGCAGCGCATTGCCGACCAGCTGGGCCCGCGCGACGGCCGTGCCGGACTTGCCGGCCTCGGCACCGCTGCCCGGCTCGGCGTAGCTGAGGTAGACGGTGGCGTTGCTGGCGAAGTCGGGGTCCAGCGCCACATCCAGCAGGCCGCCCTGGCCGGCGGCGTCCACGGCGGGCGTGCCGGTGATGGTCTGGCGGCTGGCCAGGTCGGCGGCCACGCGCACCAGCGTCCCGCGGCGCTGCGTGACCAGCCAGCTGCCGTCCGGCAGCGCGGCCAGGCCCCAGGGGCTGTCCAACTGCACGGGCTGCACGCTCACTTGCGGTGACGGCGCCGGTGCCGGCGTGGGCGCGGCCACATCGCCGGCACCCCCACCGCCGCAGCCGGCCAGCAAGGCCAGGCTCAGGCAGCAGGCGGTAGCGAGGCGTGGCGAGGGAGGCAGGCGCATGGGGTCAGACCGGCGGCAGCGGTCCGGCGACTATCGCGCAGGGAATGGCCGCGCGCCGTCAGCAAATGTTGCTCAGCGCTTGGGCAGCGGGAAGCTGGCCAGGCTGGCGTAGCCCTTGCGGGACAGGGCCTGCACGCCGAACACGACGTTGTCCTTGCTGACCGGCAGCGTGGCCCGCGTCACCAGGCCCACGTCCCTGGCCTGCTGCCAGGTGGCCGAGTCGGTGTCGCGCCAGACGATGCGGTAGCCGACCACCTCGGGGTCGGTGCTGGCGCGCCATTCCAACGTGGAGTCGTTGGTCAGGCCGCTGGCATCCAGCCGCACGCCCTGCGGCGGCGCGGGCGCCCAGGCCAGCGTGGCCAGCCCGGCCAGGTTGGCGCGCGTCACGTCGGCCACATAGCCGAAGTCGACGAACTCGGGCAGGTCGCCGTAGACGACGCCGTTTGCACAAGGCAGCGCCGGGCCGCCCCAAGCTGCCTTGACCCCCTCGGGGGGCGGACGACGGGAACCGTCGGACTGGGGGCACTCGACCCTGGGATTCTGGTGCTGGTGGGCGAAGTTCTCGAAGGGCTCGGAGAAGCGCACGGCCGCATAGCCGCGCTCCAGGAAGGGGATGTGGTCGCCGCCGCGCAGGTAGCGGTCGCGGCGCTGGATCAGCTGCACGGTGAAGCCGGGCATGGCGGACTCGGCCGCGCTCTTCAGGTGGCGGCCCAGCTGGTGGGTGGGCAGGTCGTCGCTGCCGCCGGCCTGCAGCAGCGGCAGCAGCTCGGCCTGCATGGCGGCATAGACCTGCTGGTCGGCCGGCGTGGCCGGGCGGTTGGACTGGGCCTGCACCAGCAGCCGCACCAGCGGGTCCAGCCCGTCGGCGAACAGCCGCATGCGCCGGGGGTCGTGCTGGCCGGCATCGCCACGCGAGCTGCCGATGATGTCGTTGGTGATCATGGCCTCCACGTTGCGGCCCTCGGCGCGCGCCTCGCGCGCCCACTGCGCGGCGCCCAGCAGGCCTTGCTCCTCGCCGGGCACAGCCATGAAGACCAGCGTGGCATCGAACTGCCGCCCCGCCATCACGCAGGCCAGCTCCATGACCGCCGCCGTGCCCGAGGCATCGTCGTTGGCGCCCGGCGCCTCGCCCAGCGAGTCCATCACGTCGCTGTTGCGCGAGTCGTAATGGCCGCTGACGACCAGCATGCGGCCCTGGCTGGCGCCGCGGCCGGGCAGCGTCGCGACGATGTTGACCAGCTCGGTCGCCTGCGGCACGCGCGGGCCCGGCGGCTCGATGAAGCTTTGCTCCTCCACCTTGAGCCGGCCGCCCGAGGCCTTGGCGCAGGCCTGCAGCTCGGCGCGAATCCAGCGCCGCGCCGCGCCGATGCCGCGCGTCTCGGAGGCGATGTCGGACAGCGTGTGGCGGGTGCCGAAGCTGGCCAGCTTGCGGATGCGGGCCTCGATGCGCGCGGGGCTGACCTCGGCCAGCATGGCGCGCAGGTCGTCGGCGGGGGACTGGGCCTGGGCCGTGGCGGCCAGCAGGACAAGGGCAAGGGCAGCGAGGTGGGCGTGCATGCGAAAGATTCTGCCCTTGCCGCTGCGAGCGTGTTCTCCTACGCTGGATTACCCACCGAGGAGAGTCCGATGAGCCAGGATGCGCGAGTGAGCACGATCCGCACGGTCGCACTGGTCGGCCCGGCCGGTGCGGGCAAGACGCTGCTGCTGGACGCGCTGCTGGCCCAGGCCGGTGCCATCGCCCAGGTCGGCAGCATCGAGCGCGGCAGCACGGTCAGCGACCACGATCCGCTGGAGAAGCGGCTGGGGCATTCGCTGCAGTCCAGCCTGGCCCACTTCACGCACGACGGCATCCGCGTGCATGCCATCGACACGCCCGGCGCGCCCGACTTCGTCGGCCAGGCCCTGCCCGCGCTGGAGGCGGCGGACACGGCCCTCGTCGTCATCAATGCGCAGAACGGCATCGAGCTGATGGCCCAGCGCATGCTGGCCGCGGCCGGCGCGCGCGGACTGGCGCGGCTCATCGTCGTCAACAAGATCGACGCGCCCGACCTGGACCTGCCCGCATTGCTGGCGCAGATCCGCGCGGTCTTCGGCACCGAATGCCTGCCGCTGAACCTGCCCGCCGATGGCGGCCGGCGCGTGGCGGACTGCTTCTTCGCGGCCTCTCCTCCTGAGGGACTTGAGGCCGATTTTTCGTCGGTCGCCGACGCCCACCGCGCGCTGGTGGAGCAGGTCGTGGAGGTGGACGCCGCCTTCGTGGAGCGCTACCTGAACGACGGCGACGTGGACCCGCGCGAGCTGCATGCGCCGCTCGAAGAAGCGCTGCGCCAGGGCCACCTGATCCCGGTGTGCTTCTGCTCGGCGAAGACGGGCGCCGGCGTGGCCGAGCTGCTGGCCGCCATCGAGGCCTTGATGCCCAACCCCGCCGAGGGCAACCCGCCCCTCTTTCTCGAAGGCAAAGGCCCCGAGCCGCAGCCCTACCCCGCCAGGCCCGACCCGGCCGCCCATGTGCTGGCCCATGTGTTCAAGATCGTCGCCGACCCCTACCTCGGC
>JBKBVY010000272.1:0-4348 GCA_046289335.1 Roseateles sp.
CTGCCGGTGGTGCTGCCCAACGGCGAGGACCCGGCGACCTTTACGGTCGGCAAGGAGGCCTATGTCGGTCCCGGCAAGATCTTCAACTCGCAGTTCCTGGACGGGCTGGACGTCGAAGCCGCCAAGGCCGAGGCCATCGCGCGCACCGTGCTGGCGGGCGACCCCTTCACCGAGAACAGCGTGGGCCTGTCCACGCTGGCCACCGCGCGGCGCCTGCTGGGCCATGCGCTGCGCAACCAGGGTCGGCCGGCCGAGGCCATCCCGCACCTGGTGCGCGCCGTTGCCGAGCAGGAAAAGGCGCGCGGCCCGGACGACCAGTCCACCATCGCCGCGCTGTCGTCGCTGGGGCATCTGCACGGGCTCACGGGCGACGTGCGCAAGCGCGTCGAGATCCAGCGCGACGTCCATGCGCGCTCGGCGCGGCGCTGGGGCGAGGCCCACCAGTACACGCTGGTGGAACGGCTCAACCTGGGCGATGCCGAGCACGACGTGGGCCGGCCCGAGGTGGCGGCCGCCCACCTGCAGGCGGCGGTGGACGGGCTGGTCGCGACGGCGGGCGAGGGCTCCAGCCTGGTCCACGCCGCGCGCTACTCGCTGGCCAACGCGCTGGCCAGCCTGGGCCGGCACGCGCAGGCGCTGGCCGTCATTGAGCGCATCCAGGCTGCGCGGCTGGCCACCGCCTCGGCCGACGCCAAGGGCGACGGCAAGCTGCTGGCCCTGCACGGCCGCGTGCTGCTGGGTCTGGGCCGCACGGCCGCCGGGCGTGAGCAACTGCAGCGTGGCATCGAGCAGCTGCAGCAGGATGGCGCCGACGAGGCCGAACTCGCGCCGCTGCGCCGGCAGCTCCCCTAGAATCGTCGCCCAGCGCCGATTTGTTCCGGATTGCGGGCGCTCTACAAATGCCGCTAAACAGGGCGCTCCGGTCGACCGGCGTCCCGCAAGTGGCGCCGGTTTTGTTTTCTGGAGTGAGGCCATGACGGGCCGTAGCGTCGGCGACGTGTCGCCGCAGAGTTTTCATTTCGACCAGCCGCTGCCCTTGCGCAGCGGCGCCAGCTTGGCCGCCTACGACCTGATGGTCGAGACCTATGGCCAGCTCAACGCCGAGCGCAGCAATGCGGTGCTGGTGTGTCATGCGCTGAATGCCAGCCACCATGTGGCCGGCACCTATGCGGGCCAGGCCAAGAGCGAGGGCTGGTGGGACAACCTGGTGGGCCCGGGCAAGCCGCTGGACACCGACAAGTTCTTCGTCATCGGCATCAACAACCTGGGCTCCTGCTTCGGCTCCACCGGCCCCATGCATGTGAACCCCGCCACCGGCCGGGCCTGGGGCGCGGACTTCCCCGTCGTCACCGTGCAGGACTGGGTGGATGCGCAGGCCCGCGTCGTCGAGCGACTGGGCATCACGCAGCTGGCCGCGGTGCTGGGCGGCAGTTTGGGCGGCATGCAGGCGCTGGACTGGGCGCTGCGCTACCCCGAGCGGCTGGCGCACTGCATCGCCATTGCGACGGCGCCCAACCTGTCGGCGCAGAACATCGCCTTCAACGAGGTGGCGCGCCGTGCCATCGTGACCGACCCGGACTTCCATGGCGGCCACTTCTACGCCCACGGCGTGGTGCCCAAGCGCGGCCTGCGCGTGGCACGCATGATCGGCCACATCACCTACCTGAGCGACGACGTCATGGCCGAAAAGTTCGGCCGCGAGCTGAAGACCGGCGCTTTAGGCTATTCGACGCAGGACATCGAGTTCCAGATCGAGAGCTACCTGCGCTATCAAGGTGACAAGTTCAGCGACTACTTCGACGCCAACACCTATCTGCTGATCACCCGCGCGTTGGACTACTTCGACCCCGCGGCCGAGCATGGCGGCGACCTGAGCCGCGCGTTCGCGTCGGCGCGGGCCAAGTTCCTGATCGCCAGCTTCACGACCGACTGGCGCTTCTCGCCGGCGCGCTCGCGCGAGATCGTCAAGGCGCTGCTGGACAACCGGCTGGACGTGTCCTATGCCGAGATCGACGCCCCGCATGGCCACGACGCCTTCCTGCTCGACGACCCGCGCTACCACGGCGTGCTGCGGGCCTATTTCGGCCGCATCGCGGACGGTCTGCGGCAGCGGCCCGCGGGCCTGGCATTGAAGGGGGTGGCCGTATGAGCTTCGACCCTGCCATCGCGGCGCTGGTGCCGCCCGGCTCGCGCGTGCTGGACCTGGGCTGCGGCACAGGCGAGCTGCTGGAGCACCTCATCAAGCACAAGGGCTGCAGCGGCTACGGCGTGGAGCTGGACGACGCCAACCTGCTGGCCTGCGTGAAGCGCGGCGTCAACGTCATCCAGCGCAACCTGGAGGAAGGCCTGTCCATCTTCGAGGACCAGAGCTTCGACGTCGTGCTGCAGCTGGAGACGCTGCAGCACCTGCGCAATGCCGAGGCCATGCTGAAGGAGACGGCCCGCGTGGGCAAGATCGGCATCGTCAGCTTCCCCAACTTCGCGCACTGGCGCAACCGGCTGCAGGTGCTGGTGGGGCGCATGCCCGTCACCAAGGCCTTGCCCTACCAGTGGTACGACACGCCCAACATCCGCGTGGGCACCTTTGCCGACTTCGGCGTGCTGGCGCGCAAGAACCGGCTCAAGATCCTGGACAGCTTCGGCCTGCAGGACGGCGAGGTGGTGCGCACGCTGCCCAACCTGATGGCGAGCATGGCGGTGTTCAAGTTCGAACGGGAGTAGAACGAGCCCCTCGTCCAGATCGCCGCGCTGAACGCGGGCGATCTGGCCGATCCCCGAGGGGATGGCGATGCTTTCGGCATTGAGCCGAGAGCACATCGCCCGCGGGCCGGCTTGGGGCGGCCCGGCGCTCGGCCCGGAAGGAGCCCGACGCCTTCGTTTCGCGGTCGCGTTCAGGCCGACTTCTTGAGGCCCTTCTTGGCGTGCTTCTTGTGCTTGGCCTTGGCGGTCTTCTTCTTGCCGGCCTTGGCCTGCACGGCGCTGCTGAGCTGGCTGCCGTCGTGATGCTTGGTGGCGCGCGCCAGCGGCAGACGTCCGGCCTTCCTCGTTGGGTCAAGCACTTACGCCCAACCGAGGCGGTCGCCATACGCGGCACCGGTCTACATTCCGTAGACTGGCGACAACACGTTGAAGCGCAATGAGCGCCTTGGCACTTGAGATTGAGGTAAATGGGCGTCGCATCGCAGTTGCGGGGGCTGAATCCCTTTCGCTGTTGACCGCCCATGTTGGCGCTGGCGTTGGACCTGAAAGACGTGGTCTGCAGGCCGATCAAGACTCCTTTCATTTGAGCGCAATGGGCCTAACTGTTCTTGCCGAGGGGGAAGGGGTGAAGAACCTCACTTGGGTCAATGAGATGCCGCTCAAGCTGGGTGATTCAGTAACGTTGAGGGTCGTGTCGGTGCAGCACCCGGACCCTCCTTTGGCGGAACTTTCGACCCCTTCTTCAGAGGAGCTTGCTGCGGCAGCAAGCAAGGAGCGTGGCGCTTCAACCACGCGTTCAACCCGGACGCGCCACAAGCGGTGCGCCGGTTAACGGAAACGTTGGGCATCCCGATGAACGCCACGAGTGGCGCGCCCAACACGTCGAGCAACGGCTATCGCCCAGCGCGGCCGCTCAGTCCCCCTTGCGCACCATATGCCCCTCGTCCGTGCGCTCGTCGTCCTTGAACTCGCCCTCCCAGCGGTCGCCGCTGGGCCAGTGGAAGACGCCGGGGCCGTGCTTGCGGCCCTGTGACCAGGCGCCCTCGTAGCGCTCGCCGGTCTTCCAGGCGTACTTGCCCTGGCCGTGCGCCTTGCCGGCGTCGAACAGGCCTTCGTAGACATCACCGCTGGCGAACACCATGCGGCCGCGGCCGTGCGGCTGGCCGGCCTGCAGCTGGCCTTCGTACTGGTTGCCGTTGACGAAACGCATGCGGCCCTGGCCGTGGGGCTTGTCGTCCAGCCACTCGCCCTCGTAGCGCTGGCCGCTCATCCACACATAGCTGCCCCTGCCATGCGGCAGGCCCTGGCGGATCTGGCCGGTGTAGACGTCGCCGGAGGCGTAGGTCAGCCGCCCCTCGCCGTGGGGCTGGCCGTCCTCCAGCGTGCCTTCGTAATGGTTGCCGTTGGCAAAGACCATCAGCCCGCGGCCCGTGGCGCGGTCGTGGACCCACTCGCCCTTGTAGCGCTGGCCGTTGGCCCAGCGGATCTCGCCCACGCCGTGGCGCACGCTGCGCACCAGCGGGCCTTCGTAGACGTCGCCGTTCTTCCACTCGACGCGACCGGTGCCGGTGACGGTGTCGTCGTTATTGCGCACGAACTGGCCGAGGTAGCGGGTGTCGCCCGCGCTGCGGTCGAACAGGGGCGGCGC
>JBKBVY010000273.1:0-4292 GCA_046289335.1 Roseateles sp.
GCGATGACGGACACGGTGACGACGGCGCCCGTGGACACCACCAGGCCCTCGGCCAGCTTGCCCGAGGTGCGCAGGCTGATGCGCACGCCGTCCGACGCGCGCTCCAGCACCCACACGGTGACGCCGCTGACCACCTCCACGCTGACGACGGTCAGCGTGACGCCGGCCGACAGCAGCGCCGCGGGGGCCACGCTGAGCGCGGCGCCGGTGGCGCTGACGGCCGCGACGGACAGCGCCACCGGGGCGACGGAGATGGCGCTGGCCTCGGACTGGGCGCGCACCGGGGCGGCCAGCGACAAGGACAGAGACAGGGCAAGGGCGGTCAACAGGGGTTTCATGACGGACTCCGGGTTCAGAGGGGGTGGGTTTCGCTGGCATCGGCCAGCGCGTCGCGGCGGCCTTGCAGGCGGGCTTCGAGCAGGTCGGCCTCGTGCGCGTCGCGCAGCATCTTGGCCAGCGTGAAGACGTTGGAGATCAGGTACAGCCAGCACACACCCAGGTAGGCCTTCCAGACCGGCTGTATCTCCATGCGCCACAGGCCCCAGGCGGTCAGGCCCATGGCCAGCGCAAAGCCGCTCCACACGACGATGCGCCACATGGGCGTGTCCACCGGGCGCTCCTGGTTGTCGCGGATGAACTTGGCCAGCGCGAAGGCGGTGGACAGGCAGAACACATAACCCATCACCATGAAGGCGCGGTCCAGGTCTTGCCCCGGCAGCCAGGCCAGGCCCGAGCCGCACAGCAGCACGCTGAGGCCGAAGGAGATCCAGACCTGCAGGCGCCAGGCGCCGCTGTCGCGGCGGATGGTGGGGGTGGTGGTCATAGGTTCTCGCGGGGTGGGGTTGGAATGGCCGCGATGTTGCGCGAAGCCGGGCGGCGCGGCCCAGGGAATAGTTCCAAGGCGCACCGCAAGCGCCGCGAAGTAGCGTTTCATGCGACCGGTGGCGGTCCGACACGGGGTCGGGGCGCAAAAACTGCTGCCAGCCGCCGGGCGCTGCGTCAGCGGGCCGGCCGTTGTGTCCGGCAGTGCCGCCATGCGCTACCGTTCGCGCCCATGTCGAGCACGCAATCGCTGGTGGCCTTGATCAAGGCCGAGTTGAAGAGCCAGGGCCTGAGCTATGCCGAGCTGGCCCGGGAGCTGGACCTGTCCGAGTCCAGCGTGAAGCGCATGCTGGCGCCGGGTGGCGAGATGCCGCTGTCGCGCGTGGACGAGATCTGCCGCGTGCTGAAGCTGGACTTCGCCGAACTGGCCGGCCGGCTGGCGGCCCAAGCGCCTGCGCAGCGCGAGCTGAGCCTGGAGCAGGAGAAGGCCGTCGTGGCCGACCCCAAGCTGCTGCTGGTGGCCATCTGCTGCCTGAGCCTGTGGGCGCTGGAGGACATCCTGGCGCGCTACCGGCTCAGCGAGGCCGATGCCGTCGCGGCGCTGGTGAAGCTGGACCGGCTGGGCGTCATCGAGCTGCGGCCCAACAACCGCTACAAGCTCAAGGTCGCCAAGACGCTGCGCTGGCGGCCGCAGGGGCCGGTGATGAGCTTCTTCCGCGAACGGGTCATGGCGGACTTCTTCGCCGGCGGCTTCGACGGCGAGGGTGAGCTGCTGACGCTGGTGCACGGCGAGTTCGGCGCCGGCCATGCGCGCGAGCTGGCCGAGCGGCTGCAGCGCGCGGCCGACGACTTCGCCCGCCAGCACCTGCTGGACCAGAAGCTGCCGTCCGCCGAGAAGCGGCCCTACAGCGTGGTCATCGGCCTGCGGTCCTGGGTGTTCGAGGCCTTCAAGGACCTGGAGCGGCCCGGACTGGGGCTCACCAGAACTCCCAGCGCCCGGTCGCGATGACCCACACGCCCAGCAGGCCGTTGGTCACCGCGTGGGCGATGACGGCGGTCCACAGCTTGCCGCTCCAGCGGTACAGCCACGCATAGGCCAGGCCGGCGACGATGGCGGCCAGCCACAGCGTGTGCGCCAGCGTGAACACGAAGGTGGACAGCACGATGGCGCGCAGGCCCACGCGCTGCGGGTCCACGCGCTCGAAGCCCGGGTGCTCGATCCAGCGCATCAGGAAGCTGCGCCAGAACAGCTCCTCCATGACCGGCACCACCAGCGCCGCGCCGGCCAGGCGCAGCGCGATCAGCGCCCAGATGGGCCGGCCCGCCTCGTCCAGCGGCACGAAGCTGGCCGTGGCGCTGCCCAGCTGCATCCAGGGCGCGTCCAGCTGCACCCAGATGGCGAACACCGCGATGCCCACCACCACCGCCCAGCCGGCCTCGCGCGCGTCGGGCAGGTTCTGGCGCACCAGCTCGCCATAGCCGCGCCAGTACCAAGCCAGCAGGCCAGCGACGATGACGGTCTGGGCGCCGTAGATCCAGCGGGTGTCGATGCCGAAGCTGTCGGGCAGATAGCCGCGCAGCGCCAGCAGGGCCATGAAGGCCACGAAGGGAATGCAGCGGGCGAGGGCGGCGGGGCTGAGCGCGGGGCGGGCGTTGGGCATGGCGGCCGCGAGCTTAAGCGCGGGCGGCCGGCCGGCGCCGCCGCCGCGGCCTTCGAATCAGGGGGCGGAGGCTCAGGTCAACGAGGCCAGGCGGGCTTCGATGGCCGCCTTGGTCTGCAGCAGCTCGGCCGGCACCCGCTCGCCCAGCTGACGGAACAGCTCGGCATGCAGGGCCATCTCGGCCTGCCATTCGGCGGGGTCGATGCGCGTCACGGCGTCGAACTGCGCGGTGCTGAAGTCCAGCCCCTGCCAGTTCAGGTCGCCGTGGTTGGGCGTGACGCCGAACACATGCTCGTCGCCGCCGCCCGTGCCGTCCAGGCGGTCCAGCATCCACTTCAGCACGCGCATGTTCTCGCCGTAGCCGGGCCAGACGAACTTGCCGTCGGCGCCCTTGCGGAACCAGTTGACGCAGTAGATCTTGGGCAGCTCGGCGCCCGACAGCTGCAGCCGCCGCCCCAGGTCCAGCCAGTGGCGGAAGTAGTCGGCCATGTTGTAGCCCATGAAGGGCAGCATCGCGAACGGGTCGCGGCGCACCACGCCCTGCTGGCCGGCGGCAGCGGCCGTGGTCTCGCTGCCCATGGTGGCGGCCATGTAGACGCCCTCCACCCAGTTGCGCGCCTCGGTCACCAGCGGCACGGTGGTGGAGCGGCGGCCGCCGAAGATGAAGGCGTCGATGGGCACGCCGGCGGGGTTGTCCCAGTTGGCGTCCAGCGCCGGGTTGTTGGTGGCGGCCACCGTGAAGCGGGCGTTGGGGTGGGCGGCCTTGGCGCCGGTCGCGCGGGCGATCTCGGGCGTCCAGTCCCGGCCCTGCCAGTCGATGCAGTGGGCCGGCGGCGTGTCGGTCATGCCCTCCCACCACACATCGCCGTCGTCGGTCAGCGCCACGTTGGTGAAGATCACGTCGCGCTGCAGGCTCGCCATGCAGTTGGGGTTGGTGTGGGCGTTGGTGCCCGGCGCGACGCCGAAGTAGCCGGCCTCGGGGTTGATGGCGTAGAGCCGGCCGTCGGCGTGCGGCTTGATCCAGGCGATGTCGTCGCCGATGGTGGTCACCTTCCAGCCCTCAAACGCCGCCGGCGGAATCAACATCGCGAAGTTGGTCTTGCCGCAGGCGCTGGGAAAGGCGGCGGCGATGTGGTGCTTCTTGCCGGCGGGGCTCTCCACGCCCAGCACCAGCATGTGCTCGGCCAGCCAGCCCTGGTCGCGGCCCATGGTGGAGGCGATGCGCAGCGCAAAGCACTTCTTGCCCAGCAGCGCATTGCCGCCGTAGCCCGAGCCATAGCTCCAGATCTCGCGCGTCTCGGGGTAGTGGACGATGTACTTGGTGGGGTTGCAGGGCCACGGCACGTCGGCCTGGCCCGGCTCCAGCGGGGCGCCCACGGTGTGCACGCAGGGCACGAAGTCGCCGTCGGTGCCCAGCAGCTCGATGACGGCGCGGCCCATGCGGGTCATGGCGCGCATGTTGACGGCCACATAGGGGCTGTCGCTGAGCTCCACGCCGATGTGGGCGATGGGGCTGCCCAGCGGTCCCATGCTGAACGGCACCACGTACAGCGTGCGACCGCGCATGCTGCCCTTGAAGAGGGCGTTCTCGCCGGTCTGCAGCAGCTCGCGCATCTGCGCCGGGGCCATCCAGTTGTTGGTGGCGCCGGCGTCGTCCTGGCGCTCGGAGCAGATGAAGGTGCGGTCCTCCACGCGGGCCACGTCGCTGGGGTCGGAGTTGGCCAGGTAGCTGCCCGGGCGCAGCGCCGGGTTGAGCTTCTTGAACGTGCCGGCGGCCACCAGCTGGTCGCACAGGCGCTGGTACTCGTC
>JBKBVY010000274.1:0-4264 GCA_046289335.1 Roseateles sp.
TGGGAACTGTCCACGCTGGGCCATCCGCTGGCGGACTTCAGCTACCACTGCATGAGCTGGCACATCCAGACCTCCGGCGCCGCGCGCGGCCTGGGCGGCGTGGACGTGGCGGCGCTGGGCATCCCGACGGAGCGCGACTACGTGCAGCGCTACTGCGAGCGCACCGGCCGCGCCGACGTGGGTGCGGTCATGGCGGACTGGAACTTCTACCTGGCCTACAACCTGTTCCGCATCGCGGCCATCGTGCAAGGCATCGCCAAGCGGGTGGAAGACGGCACGGCCTCCAGCGCCCAGGCCCGCGAGACCGCCAAGAGCGCCCGCCCGCTGGCGGAGCTGGCCTGGCGCTTCGCACAGCAGGCCTGATCAGCCGGCGTCGCTGCGCGTGGAGTGCGTCCAGGCGATGGACGTGGTGGTGGGCCAGGCCCCGCCCTCGGACATCCGGCCCGCCACGCGCTGCGCCTCGCGCGCGGCGCATTCCAGCAGCCGCACCAGCGCCTGCACCTGGGGCAGGTCGGGGTCGGCCATGGCCGTGCGCAGGTAGAGGTTGCCGCGCATGCACATCAGCACGAAGGGATGGCCCTCGGGCAGCAAGTCCTGGCTGGCCTGGGCCAGCGCGGTGCTGAGCTCGCCCTCGATCCAGTCGTGCGCCAGGTCCTTGGTGACACCCACGATGCCGAAGCGTTGCCGCACCAGCTGAGAGCTGACGTTGCCCAGCTTGGGGAACATGACCAGCCAGCGCATCTCCTCGGGCGTGTCGGTATCCACGCGGGTCTTGAGCGTGTCGGTGTAGGCCTCGAAGACGGCGCTCTCCAGCGCTTCCATCAGCGTGCGGCACAACACCATCAGCTGCATGTCGGGATGCAGGCCCATTTCGAGGCGCATGCGCAGCTCCGTGCCCGGCAGGTAGCCGCGCTGGGACTCGCCCCATTCGACACGCAGCTTGCCCAGCGCCGCGCGCGGCTGGTCGATGACGAAGCCCTGGCCTTCGCGCGTCTGCGCGAAGTCGGCGCCACGCGTGGTGGCCCAGTCCTGGATGGGGCGCCAGCGCGCGGCGTTCGCACGCGCCGCGAGCCAGTGCTTGACTTGCTTTACCACCATGAGTCGTGAGAATCGGGCTGATCGGGGAGCCGCACCGGACGGAGGCGACGAATGATCGAAGTGTATTCATGGCCCACCCCCAACGGGCACAAGGTCCACATCATGCTGGAGGAGTGCGGCCTGGCCTACCGGGTGCATCCCGTGGACATCGGCACCGGCGCGCAGTTCGAGCCGGACTTCCTGGCCATCAGCCCCAACAACAAGATCCCCGCCATCACCGACCCCGACGGCCCCGACGGCCGCCCCATCTCGCTGTTCGAGAGCGGTGCCATCCTGCTCTACCTGGCCGGCAAGACCGGCAAGCTGCTGCCCGCCGACGTGGCGGGCAAGTACGTGGTGCTGCAGTGGCTGATGTTCCAGATGGGCGGCGTGGGCCCGATGCTGGGCCAGGCGCACCACTTCCGCATCTACGCCCCCGAGAAGATCCCCTACGCCATCGAGCGCTACACCAACGAGGCGCGGCGCCTTTACGGCGTCATCAACAAGCGGCTCGCGCACACCAGCTACGTCGGCGGGCACGACTACTCCATCGCCGACATCGCCATCTTTCCGTGGCTGCGCTCCTGGAAGAACCAGGGCGTGGAGATGGCCGACTACCCGCATCTGAAGGGCTGGTTCGACGAGATCGCCCGCCGCCCGGCCGTGCAGCGCGGCCTGGAAGTGCTGGCCGGCGCACGCAAGCCGCTGACGGACGACAAGGCGCGCGAGGTGTTGTTCGGGCAGCGGCAGGTCCAGCAGCGCTGATCGCGCTCGCCCCCTCACGGCCCGCCCAGATGCCCCTGGGCGTTCCAGCTGGCGTGGGCCTGGGCGGTCAGCTCGGCCTTCCAGCTCTTGTCCGGGTCGTCCTTCAGCGCGTTGGCGACGCCGGCCAGGCCGGTGGCCAGCAAGCCGTTCCACTGGGCCTTGAACAAGCCCATGGCCTTGGCATTGAGCGCCTCGCATTGCGGCTTGCTGTTCGCCGCGCCGGCGATCTTGCGCGTGGCCGCGGCACGCTGGGCCTTGGTCGCCTTGCTCGACCCGAAGGACTGGCCAGCCAGTTCGTTGCCCACCGCCGCGAACAGGCTGCTGCGTCGCACATGCGCGTTGGCCTGCGTCACCGTCTTGCCGGCATCCGGCGCGCGCCCCACCACGGAGAAGTTGGACGCCAGTGCAGGCGCCGATGAGGCCACCGCGATGCCGCTCGTGGGCATGGCCACGCTGCCGCCCACCTCCACGCCCGCGGCCGTCGTGTCCAGCGACTCACCGCTGTCGGCCAGCCGCTGAGCCTCCTTCAACACGGCATCCAGCTTGGGCGGCTGATGGGCGCGGTCATGGGCGGCGGACTTCAGCCAGATCGCCGACAGGCCCGGCCCATCGGCCTTCAGCGCGGCGAGCCGGCCCTGCCCGAAGGTCTGCATGCGCGCGCCGAGCGCCGGATGCACCTTCTTGATGGGCGTGGCTGCCGCCGTGAAGAACTCGCCCATGGACCCGAGCAGGATCTTCTGCGGCGCATGGTGCGACTCGCCCGCCGCGCGCTTGACGGCCTTGGGCTTGGGCACCTTGTGCGTGCCGACGGCCCACTGCGCCGACTCCTTGCTGACCTTGCCCTTGACCTTGGGGCTGGCGGTGTAGAACCAGAAGTACTCCTTGCCCTGCTTCTCCGCCCCCACCGTCTTGAACACCGGGTGGGCGCGCTGCACCGCCGCCAGCTCCTCGTTCAGCACTGCCGGCTCGGCCACGCCGTCCGCGTACTTGGCCACGACGGCATCGATGGCCGCCTTGCCTGCATCGATCTTCTTCTGCTTCTCCGGGTCGTTGCCGCCCTTGCCCTTGCCGAACAGCTTCTTCACGACGCCGACGATCTTGGCGATGACCTTGTCGATGGCCGCATCGACCTTGGCCTGCACCTTCTTGATGAAGCCCTGGATCTTCTGCGAGATGCCTGAGAGGCCCAGCAGCCGCGCCAGGAAGCCGATGACGACGGGGATGGCCGAGGCCAGCGACTTCTCTATCCACGCGATGGCGCCGCCGATGGCGCCGGTGGCGATGGCGTGCACGGAATTGATGACCGCCTCCACCAGCGCCATGATCTGCTGCGCCTTCTCGATGACGAACATGACGACGTTGTAGATCGCCAGGATGGCCTGCACGATGGCGCCCGCCGGGTTGAACATCGACACCACCTTGACGACGGCCTGCTTCACGACGGTCTCGATGAGCCAGTCCTGGATGGCGCCGATGACCATGTCCTTCAGGCTGGACAGGTCGGCCTTGACCTGCTCCCACAGCTTGGCCACGCCACCGCTGAACAGCGCCTGCACATAGCCGGCCAGCTTCTCGATGACGGTCACCGCCGTCTCACCGACCAGCTTCACGGCCTTGGCGCGCAGCCGCGGGTAGGTGATGCCCAGCACGTCCAGCACCAGCTTGAACACCGACATCAGGCTCAGGTCCGCCGGCAGCGCCACGCCCACCGCCGCCAGCGAGCCCAGCAGCCATTTGAAGAAGCCGGCCTTCAGGTGGGTCCAGATGTTGCCGACGAAGGCATTGAAGCCGCCCTTCACCGCCGCGATCAGGTTGCCGAGGAAAGCGATGGGGTCGTCCAGGATGAGCTGTATGGTCTCGGCGCCCTTCTTCAGCAGGCCCATCAGCTTGGCCTTGAACTCCATCAGCGCCTTGACCACCTCGCCCAACTTCTCGATGAAGCCGGCCACCAGGCCCTTGTTCTCGTCCTGCATGGCCTTGAGCGCCTCGTCGGCCTTGTCGAAGGCCTCCTTGTACTTCTGCGCCAGGCCGGCGGCGAGCTCGTTCTTCTTGCTCTCTATGCCCTCCTCCAGCTCCTTGAAGCGGTCGTTCACGGCGCTCTCGGCCGCCTTGCCCGCGGCCTGCAGGCTGGCGGGCAGGCCCGCCACATAGGCCTTGATCTGCGCCTGGCCGGCGGCCCCCGCGGCCTGGGCCTCGGCCCGGCGCCGCTCCACCAGCGCGGCGACGCGGTCGATGAGGGCGTCCATGGACCTGGTGAACAGCGCCCGGCCCTGGGTGTAGAAGACGTTGACCTCGTCCGGCAGGCCCAACGCGGCATCGCGCAGCCAGCGCGCCAGCCCCAGGCCCGGGATGGTCAGGTAGCGGCGAAGCTTGTAGTCGAACAGCTTGTCGTCGACGAAGGCCTTCATCTGCGCGATGGCCG
>JBKBVY010000275.1:0-4262 GCA_046289335.1 Roseateles sp.
CGGCAACTTCCTGTTCTCCATCTGCATGCTGTTCGGCCTGCGGCAGAGCTCGGCCGTGGTGGCCGGCGTCATCATGGCCGGCATCCCGGCCGCGGTGGCGCTGCTGAGCCGCGTCTTCCTGCGCGAGCACCTGAGCGGCCGCACGCTGGCGGGCATCGCCTGCGCGGTGGGCGGCATCGCGCTGGTGGCGCTGGGCCGCGAGGGCGGCGCGCAGACCACGCCGCTGGGCGCGCTGCTGCTGGTGGCGGCCGTGTTCTGCGAGGCGTCCTATGTCGTCATCGGCAAGCGGCTCACGGCCGACCTGGGGCCAAAGCGCATCAGCGCGCTGATCAACCTGTGGGGGCTGGTGCTGGTCGCGCCGCTGGCCATCTGGCAGGCGACCAGCTTCGACTTCGGCGCGCCGCGCGCGCTGGACTGGGGGCTGCTGGGCTACTACGCGGCCACCGCCAGCGTCATCACCGTGTGGCTGTGGATGGCCGGCCTGCAGGGCCTGCCCGCGGCGCAGGCCGGCGTGTTCATGGTCTTCCTGCCCGTCAGCACCGCGCTGGTGGGCCTGCTGCTGGGCGAGACGCTGTCGGCGCTGCAGGCGCTGGCCTATGGCCTGGCCTTATCCGGTGTGCTGCTGGCGACATGGCCTGCGCGCCGCACCGCTGGGTAGGATGCCGGCATGTCCCTGCAAGCCGACCTCGCGCGCTGGCGCGAGCACCTGACCCGTTTCGCCGCCCTGCTGGGCGCCCCGCCCGACCGCCAGGCCGCCGCCGGCCGCCAGGCCGCCGCCGGCCGCGAAGCCGCACCCGGCCACTGCCTGGTGTTCGCGCCGCATCCGGACGACGAATGCATCGTCGGCGCACTGCCGCTGCGGCTGCGGCAGGAAGCCGGCTGGCGCATCACCAACGTGGCCGTGACGCTGGGCAGTGACCCGGGCCGCCGCGCCGCGCGCTGGGCCGAGGTTCAGGCCGCCTGCGAGGTGCTGGGCTTCGACTGCGTGGGGGTCGGTGAGCAAGGCCTCAGCGACGTGCGCGCCGACACCGCCGAGCGCGAGCCCGCGCTGTGGGCCGCCCATGTGCAGGCCATCGCCGCGCTGCTGGCCCACCACCGGCCGGCGCTGGTGCTGCTGCCGCATGCCGAGGACGACAACCCCAGCCACCGCGGCGTGCACCGCCTGGTGATGGACGCGCTGGCGGCGACGGGGCTGGACTGCGTGCTGGCGCTGACCGAGTTCTGGTCCACCCAGGCCGCGCCCAACACGCTGGTGCAGACCGGCATCGCCGACACGGCCCGGCTCATCGCCGCGCTGGAGCGCCACACCGGCGAGATTGCGCGCAACCCCTATCACCTGCGCCTGCCGGCCTTCCTGGCCGATGCGGTGCGCCGCGGCGGCGAGCTGGTGCTGGGCGCCGGCGCGGCGCCGCCGGACTTTGCCTTCGCCACCCTGTACCGCCTGGTCGCCTGCCGCGCCGGCCGACCGGCCGCTGAGCTGCCGCGCCGCGTCTTCCCGGCCGACCAGGCCCTGACCTCCGACCTGCTCCTGCCATGAACGCTCCCAGCCACCTCCGCATCCACCAGTTCGCCGGCCTGCAGCCCGGCCCGCGCCTCATCGTCACCGGCGCCGTGCATGGCAACGAGGTGCACGGCACCCAGGCCATGGCCCAGATCATTCGCCAGCTGGACGCCGGCGAGCTGGTGCTGCGGCGCGGCACGCTGACGCTGGTGCCCATCGTCAACCCGCTGGCCCACCAGCTCAACCGCCGCGAGGGCGACCGCAACCTCAACCGCAACCTGCGCCCGCCCGTCATTGCGCATGACTTCGAGGACCGCATCGCGCGCCAGCTGTGCCCGCTGCTGGCCCAGCACGACGGCCTGCTGGACCTGCACAGCTTCCAGGGCCAGGGCCCGGCCTTCGCGATGATCGGCCCGCGCAACAACCAGGGCGAGCTGGAGCCGTTTGCGCAGGAGGCCACCGAGTCCGGCGTGGCCGCTGCCCTGGGCGTGGGCCGCATCGTGGAAGGCTGGCTGTCCACCTACGCCTTGGGCCTGCAGCGCCGCCAACAGCGCGAGCACGACGGCTCGCGCCGCGCCGCGCTGATCTCCGACCCGCACTACGGCGTGGGCACCACCGAGTACATGCGCTCCACCGGCGGCTGGGCCATCACGCTGGAATGCGGCCAGCACCTGGACCCGCAGGGCCCGGAGGTCGCGCGCCTGGCCATCCTGCGCACGCTGGTGTTCCTGGGCATGCTGGACGCCGGCGCCGTCGAGCCGCACCGGCCGGCCCAGCCGCCCGAGCTGCTGCAGCTCTACGACGTCATCGACCGCGAGGACATGGGCGACAGCTTCGAGCGCGAATGGGCCAGCTTCGATGCGGTCGAGAAAGGCCAGCGCATCGGCACACGCGCCAGCGGCGAGGCCGTGCTGGCGCCCAGCGCGGGCCGCATCGTGTTCCCGAACGTGAAGTCGCAGCCCGGGACCGAGTGGTTCTATCTGGCGCGGCCCAGCGACCGCAAGCTCTGACGCTCTGATGAAGCTCGGCGCGGTCCTGCTGTCCCTGCTGCTGGCGGCGGCCCCGCCCGGCCGGGCCGCGCCGCCGCCGGTGGAGCCGGTGCAGGTCGTCACCATCCCCTACATGGAGCGCGAGGCGCCGCATCGCGTCTATGCGGACCGGCTGCTGGACCTGGCGCTGGCGCTGTCCAGCGAGCGCTACGGCCCCTACCGGCTGGAGCAACAGCGGCGCGAGAGCGTCATCCGTCGCCAGTTGCTGGAACTGGCGCCCGGCGGCTCGCTGTCGGTCGCCGTGGCCATGCCCACGCCCGAATGGCTGGCCGGCGCGCTGCCGGTGCGCGTGCCCATCATGAAGGGCTTGTCCAGCTTCCGCCTATTCCTCGGCACGCGGGCCCACCGGGCCGCCTACGCCGCGGTGCGCAGCCTGGACGACCTCAAGCGCCTGAACATCGGCCAGGGGCCGGGCTGGTCCACCGCCAGGATCCTGGAGGACAACGGCTTTCGCATCACCTACGGCGGCGCCCATCCCACGCTCATCCCCATGCTGGTGTCCGGCCGCTTCCAGCTGCTGATGCGCGGCGTGTTCGAGGTGGGCCCCGAGCTGGCCGTCCACCAGCCCCAGCACCCGGAGCTGCAGTTCGTCGAGGACTTCGCCGTCTTCACCTACATGCCCATGTACTTCTTCGTCGCCCGCAACCAGCCGCGGCTGGCCGAGCGCATCGAGTACGGGTTGCGCCGCGCCCAGGAGGGCGGCCAGCTGGACCGGCTGTTCCAGCAGTACTTCGGCGCCAGCCTGGCGCTGCTGAAGAACCTGCGGCTGCGGCTGTTCCACGTGCCCAACACCAACATCGACGCCGAGTTCTTCCAGCGCGACCGACCCTTCCTGCTGGACGCCGTGGTCGCCGCCGAGCAGGCGGGCCGCGCGTCAACGCGGTAGCCCTGCACCCGCCAAGGCCGGTGCACCCCGCCGACAATGCCCGCCATGCGTATCGACTTCATCTCCGACATCGTCTGCCCCTGGTGCGCCATCGGCCTGTACTCGCTGGAAGCGGCCGCGGCCCGCATCCCCGGGCTGGTGCTGGACCTGCACTTCCATCCCTTCGAGCTCAACCCCGGCATGGGGCCCGAGGGCCAGGACATCGAAGAGCACCTGGCCGAGAAGTACGGCGCCAGCCCCGCCCAGCTGGCCGGCACGCGGGCCGCCATCCGCGAGCGCGGCGCGGCGCTGGGCTTCGACTTCCGCATGGAAGCGCGCAGCCGCATCTACAACACCCGCGATGCCCATCGCCTGCTGCACTGGGCCGACGAGGCCTACGGCAGCGCGCAGCAGCGCAGGCTCAAGGTGGCGCTGCTGAAGGCCTATTTCACCGAAGGGCGTGACGTGTCTGACCCCGCCGTGCTGCTGGACATCGCGACCGCCGCCGGCCTGCCGGCGCCCGAAGCCCGCGATCTGCTGGCCAGCCGGCGCTACGACGCCGAGGTACAGGCCGCCGAAGCCCAGGTGCATGCGCAAGGCATCCACGCCGTGCCGGCCATCGTCGTGAACCAGCGCCACCTGATCCAGGGCGGCCAGTCGGTCGAGGTGTTCGAGAAGCTGCTGCGCCAGGTGCTGGACGAAGCCGTCTGAAGTGACAGCGACCCCTCGCCCATCCTCGCCTCGCTGAACGCGAGCGAGTCTGGCCGGCCCCCCCCGAGCAACTGTGTTCAAAGTCAAGCATTGGAAGGGTCTTGAACATGTTTGACGGCGGACCAGGCGGCTTGGT
>JBKBVY010000276.1:0-4233 GCA_046289335.1 Roseateles sp.
GGCCGCCACGCGCTGCTCGAAGGCCAGCAGCTTGGCCGACTCGCGCCGGTACAGCCAGGACAGCGGCCAGGCATGCTCGGGCGCGTAGTCGCGCCACTTGGCCGAATCGACGTCGACGAAGTCCACCAGCCGGCGCAGCCCCGCGGGCACGTATTGCGCCATGACGCCGCTGAACACCACCACGGCATCGAAGCCCACGCGCGCGGCGGCCTCGGCCACCCAGGCGCGCAGGCCGGCGTCGCGGTAGTAGGGCAGGCTCAGCGGCTCGCCGGTCAGCAGGCCGCGCAGGCTGGCCAGCTTGGCGGTGCGCGGGTTGAGCCGCGCCACGTGCAGGTCGGCGCAGAGGGCGCGCACGCGCGGCAGATGCTGCTCGTCGTCGGGATCGTCGATGAAGCTGCCCAGGTGCACCTCGTGCCGCGCCGCCAGATGCTTGAGCAAATGGTAGGAGCGCACCTTGTCGCCCTTGTTGGGCGGGTAAGGCAGGCGGTGGACGAGGTAGAGAATCTTCACGTGCGTGGCCTGCTAGCCCAGGTTCTTCACGATGAAGGGCCCCAGCCAGTTGGCCACACCCACGGGCAGCTTGCGCCAGGCCTTGATCATCAGCTGGTACTTGGGATTGTTCGGGTTGTTCTGCGGAATCGAGTCGCGCTTGAACAGCCGGTACTCGTAGCTCAGCGGCTGCGGCTCGAAGCCCCAGTTCTTCTTGAACGCATACGGGCCCGTGCCCTGCTTGCTGCGGCCGTAGTCGAACACCTTGAGCCCACGCGCGCAGGCGCGGCGCATCAGCTCCCAGTACTTGAAGTCGTTGGCCGCCACGTCGCGCGCGGCTTCGTCATCGCCGGCGTAGTAGGGCAGCACCTCGTCGCGGAAGTAGAACGTCAGCACCGAGGACAGCGGCTTGCCGTCCGGTGCGGTGACCGTCAGTACCTCGGCATCGCTGCCGAACTCATCCAGCAGCGCCTGGAAATAGCGCTTGGGCATCGCCGGCGTGCCGTGACGCAGCACGTTGTCGGCGTAGAGGTCGAAGAATCGGTCCGCGTTCGGATCGATCTCCGCCTTGAGTTCGTTCTTGATGCCCTTGCGCACCATGGCCCGCTGTTTGCGCGGGATGGCCAGCATGTTGGCCTCCTCGTCGGGCAGGATCTCTTTGCGGAAGGTCACGTAGAGGTCTTGCCGCGGCCAGTCGGCGTGGCGCGTTTCGCCCAGGTAGCGGTATTCGAGGTGGGCGGCGCCCTGCCCTCGTGCGATCTGCTCGGCCTCGGCCTCCAGCGCCGCGGCGGCCTCGTCGTTCAGCGCGGCCACGCCGCCATAGACCGCGAACGGCAGGCTGGCCACCGAATGGCCGAACAGCCGGCTCTTGATCTCGGCCAGCGGCAGCACGCCCTCGATGGCGCCGTCACGCTCGGCATAGAGGAAGAAGCAGCGGTGGCCGAATACCGATTCGATGACGCGCAGCCAGCCGCTGCGGTGAAAGAACGTGGCTTGCGGGCAGGCGAGGACGAAGGCGTCCCAGCGCGCGGACAAAGCGGCGTCTTGCGCGGCCAGCCGCGCGATGCGCAGGGGCGAGCTCATTCAGGCAGGACTCAGCGAGGGCGCGGACGCAGGTCGGCTGGACTCGCGGCCGAGGAAGATCTCGTCCATGCGGCCCCAGCGGAAGTCCCCCAGCAGCCGCGCGATGCGGCCGTGGGTGCGCGGCAGGTTGACGTAATGGCGGAACCTCGCCTTGGCATCGATGCCCGGCACGCGCGGCTGCTCGGGGTCGATCTCCCAGGGGTGGAAGTAGAAGACCGCGGACTGGCCGTCGACCTCGTTGACGCGGCGGATCAGCCAGCGCGACAGCGCATAGGGCAGCAGCCGGAAGTAGCCGCCGCCGCTGCTGGGCAGGTTGCGCGACCCCATGCGCACCGTCGTCACCGGGATCTCCAGCAGGCCCTCGCGCACCGGGTAGGCGAAGCGCGGCGAATCGGGCATGCCGTAGTGGTCATGGGCGATGGGGTAGACGCTGCTGGAGTAGCGGTAGCCGGCGTCGCGCAGCACGTCGAAGGCCCACAGGTTGCCCTTGCCGATGGAGAAGCTGGGCGCGCGATAGCCCACCACCGGCACGCCGCCCAGGTCTTCCAGCAGCTTCTTGGCGCTGGCGATGTCTTCGAGAAAGGCGGCCGGGCTGAGGTCGCTGGCGCGCTCGTGGCCGTAGCCGTGGCTGGCCAGCTCATGGCCGCCGGCCACGATGGCCTTGACGACCTGCGGGTAGCGCTCGGCGATCCAGCCCAGCGTGAAGAAGGTGGCCTTGACGTCCTTCTCGGCCAGCAGCGCGAGGATGCAGTCGATGTTGCGCTCGACGCGGCATTCCAGCCCGTTCCAGTCCTCGCGGCGGATGTAGGGCGCGAACGCGGAGACCTGGAAGTAGTCCTCCACGTCGATGCTCATCGCATTGCGCGGGGACGGGTGCTTGTTGGGCATCAGCATGACGATCTCGCTCGCTTCAATGCTGCTTGACGGCGTCGACGAGCTTCTGCAGCAAGGCCAGGGTCTGCAGGTTGATGCGCTCCAGGCGCATCATGCTGCGCTCCAGGCGCTGCAGCCGGTCGGTGTGGTGATCGGCGGTGAGCGCGGCAATCTCGCCGGACAGGCCGTCCACCTCGGCCAGGCTCATCTTCAGTTTGGCCACGTCCAGCGCACCGGGTGCACTGTCCAGCGGCCCGGGCCGGCTGTCCGGCAGCTTGGCCGGCGTGCTGTCCAGCGCGCCGAGGTCGCTCTGGCGCGGCACTTCGCTCTCCTGGGCGATGTCGCGCAGCACCTCCTTCACGTCGGCCAGCGTCAGGTGCGTGCGGCCCTGCATGAAGCCCAGCAGCAGCAGCCGGTCGCACAGGCGGTTGATGCGGCGCGGGATGCCGCTGCTGGCCTTGTGGATGGCCGGGAAGGCATCGTGGTCGAAGGTGGGCTTGCCGGTGGAGCCTGCGCACTTCAGGCGGTGCTCCATGTAGCGCTGCGTCTCGTCCTCGTCCAGCGGGCCGATGTGGCAGGTCGCCGCCACGCGCTGGCGGAACTGCTCCATCTCGGGCTTTTGCAGGATGTTGCGGAACTCCGGCTGACCGACCAGGAAGGTCTGCAGCAGCGACTGGTTGGCGAACTGGAAGTTGGACAGCATGCGCAACTCCTCCACCGCGCGCGCGGTCAGGTTCTGCGCCTCGTCGACGATGAGCAGGCAGCGTTTGCCCTGGGTGACCTGGTTGACGAAGAAGGCCTCCAGCGTCATCAGCAGCTCGGACTTGGGCGCATCCTTCACGCGCACACCGAAGGCCGCGCCCACCATGCGCAGCGTGTCCTCGGCATCCAGCTGCGTCGTGACGACGTTGCCGATGACGACGTTGCTGCGGTTCAGGCTGTCCAGCAAGCCGCGCAGCAGCGTGGTCTTGCCGGCACCGATCTCCCCGGTGATGACGATGAAGCCGTCGTTGCGCAGCACGCCGTAGTCCAGGTAGGCCTTGGCGCGGCGATGCTGCTTGCTGCCGTAGTAGAAGTTCGGGTCCGGGCTGAGCTGGAAGGGCTTGCTGCTCAGGCCGTAGAAGGCTTCGTACATGTCATCGACTCCCGACCGCCCGCAGCCGCGGACAAGTCCCCCGGGCCGGGGACGAGCAGCGCAAGGGTTGGGCTGGTTTCATTTCAGAACTGTTGGGTCAGGCTGGCGTAGACCGCGTTCTCGGTATAGGTCACCAGCCCGTCGGCCCGGCTGTGCCGGCCACCCAGCTGAACGCTGAGCTGCCGGCCCAGGCGGCCGTTCCAGTTGGCGGTCAGCGTGGTCAACTGGCTGGCCGCAGCATTGCCGCGGTCGCCGCTCGACTCCTGGCGCGTAGCTGCCATCGACAAGCCGGACGTCGGCGTGAGCTGGTAACTGGCCGACAACGAAAGCGACCGCTGCTCGATGCGCGCATTGCTGGCCAGATCGCCCTGGTTGAGGCCATCGGCCAGGCGGCGTGTCAGGGCGCGATTGGCCAGCAGCGTCACACTGCCACGCTGGCCCTGCAAGGTCAGGCCCAGTTGCTGGTTGCGCAGCCGACTGGGGCCACTGGACAGAAAGCCGTTGGCCAGTGGCGCGTCGGGCGACAGGCCCTGGGACTGCAGGTAGGCCCGCACCAGCAGGTCGCGCTTGGTCGGGTCGGGCTCCTGCGAGGTGAACAGCAGGAAGAACAAGTCGTAGTAGGTGCGCTGACCGCCGCTGGCGCCGGTGTTGCC
>JBKBVY010000027.1:0-21347 GCA_046289335.1 Roseateles sp.
GCTGCTGCCCCCTGCCCCTGCGCCCGAGGCGCCGCCGCTGCCGCCCCCCATGGCGCTGCCGCTGCGCAGCGCCGAGCTGCTGGACGGCCCGCAGGCCGAGCAGCTGGTGCAGGCGCTGCGCCACCTGCCGCGACCGCCGCGCTCGCTGCACACGCTGATGTCGCCGAAGTTCGTGCAGACGGCCACCTCGGCCGAGCTGGCCGCGCTGGTGATGGGCGAGCCGGCCGTGGCGGCGCGCGTCGTGGCGACCGCCAACTCGCCGCTGTATGCGCTGCAGCAGCCGGTGACCAGCGTGGGCCAGGCCATCACCTTCCTGGGCCTGGCCAACGTGCGCCAGATGTGCCTGCAGCACATGCTGGCGGCCTGCTTCCAGCCGCGCGACGCGGCGCAACAGCAGGAGTTCGACCGGCTGTGGCGCGCCAGCAGCATCGCCGGCGAGCTGTGCCAGCAACTGGCCACGCGGCTGCGCCTGCCCGACACCGGCACGCTGATCACGCTGCTGGTGCTGTCCTTCCTGGGCCGGCAGGCCTGCGCCGCGCTGCTGGACGCCGCCGAGCTGGACGGGCTGGATGCCTACCAACGCGCCCGGCACGAGGAGCAGGCGCTGGGCCTGGTCTCGCACGAGCTGGGCCACCTGCTGATGCGGGCCTGGGAGGTGCCGCTGGACCTGGCGGACGATGCGCGCACGCTGTCGGCGCTGCCCTTCGACCCCGGGCGCGCCGTGCCGGCCGACCGCGAGGCGGCGCTGACGCTGGGAGCGCTGTGCGCACTGCTGGGCGAGCGCATCGCACGCGGCCGGGTGGGCGCGGCGCTGTACGACCCCGCCACCGACACCAGCCCCGACATGGCCGCGCTGCGCCCCCGCCTGGCCCGCCCGCCGCTGGACGCGCTGGCCCAGGAGCTGAACTCGCCGGCGATGCTGCGGCTGGTCAGCCGGCTGATGGGCGCGGCGCGCTGATCAGCTGCGCCGCATGGTGGCGCAGGTGGTCGTCGATGAAGCTGGCGATGAAGTAGTAGCCGTGGTCGTAGCCGGCATGGCGGCGGATGTTCAGCGGCTGGCCCACGGCAGCGCAGGCGGACTCGAAGGCCTCGGGGTACAGCTGCTCGGCGAGGAACTTGTCGGCCAGGCCCTGGTCGATGAGGATGCCACCCGGATAGGGCGCTGCGGTGCTTGAGCGCATCAGGGCGCTGGCATCGTGCGCGGCCCAGGCCGCGCGGTCGTCGCCCAGGTAGCCGCTGAAGGCCTTGCGGCCCCAGGGGCACTGCATGGGCGCGGCGATGGGCGCGAAGGCCGACAGTGAGGCAAAACGGCCCGGATGCCGCAGCGCCAGCGTCAGCGCGCCATGGCCGCCCATGGAGTGGCCGAACAGGCCCAAGCGATCCAGCCCGGTCTCGCGCTGCACCTGCGGGATCAGCTCGCGCAGCAGATAGCTCTCCATGCGCCAGTGCTTCGCCCAGGGCTCGCGCGTCGCGTCCAGGTAGAAGCCGGCGCCCACGCCGAAGTCCCAGGCGTCCGACTCGCCGGGCAGGTTGGCGCCGCGCGGGCTGGTGTCGGGCATCAGCAGGGCCAGGCCCAGCTCGGCCGCCAGCCGCTGCGCGCCGGCCTTCATCGTGAAGGTCTCTTCGGTGCAGGTCAGGCCGGCCAGGAAGACCAGCAGCGCCTTCGGCTGCGGCGGCAGGTAGAGCGCGAAGCGCATGGGCAGGCCGATCTCGGCCGACTGGTGGCGCAGGAACCGCTGGACGCCGCCAAAGCAGCCGTGTTCCGACAACAGTTCCATCCGCAAGTCCTCATCGTTGGGGGGCCATGTGCTGGTCCACAGTATCGAGGACGGCTTCCGGCTCCTCCGCCTCCGCGGCGGTCTCGCTGTTCAACACCGCCTGCAGGCGCTCTTGGTCGAGGTCGCCGGTCCACTTGCCCACCACCACCGTGGCCACGCCGTTGCCGACCAGGTTGGTCAGCGCGCGGGCCTCGGACATGAAGCGGTCGATGCCCAGGATCAGCGCCAGCCCCGCCACCGGCACATGGCCCACGGCCGACAGCGTGGCCGCCAGCACGATGAAGCCGCTGCCCGTCACGCCGGCCGCGCCCTTGCTGGTGAGCAGCAGCACGGCCAGCAGCGTCAGCTGCTGCGTCAGCGTCATGGGCGTGTCGGTGGCCTGGGCGATGAAGACGGCCGCCATGGTCAGGTAGATGGAGGTGCCGTCCAGGTTGAACGAGTAGCCGGTGGGGATGACCAGGCCCACGGTGGACTTGCGCACGCCCAGGTTCTCCAGCTTGGCCATCATGCGCGGCAGCACCGACTCGCTGGACGAGGTGCCCAGCACGATGAACAGCTCTTCCTTGATGTACTTGATGAACTTCCAGACCGAGAAGCCGTGCACGCGGGTGATGAAGCCCAGCACGACGAACACGAAGATGAAGCAGGTGGCGTAGAACGCGCCCATCAGCTTGGCCAGCGACAGCAGCGAGCCCACGCCGTACTTGCCGATGGTGAAGGCCATGGCGCCGAACGCGCCGATGGGGGCCAGCTTCATGATCATGCCGACGATGGCGAACAGCACGTGCGAGGTCTTCTCGATGCCGTCGAACACCAGCGTGCCGCGACCGCCAAAGCGATGCAGCGCGAAGCCGAACAGCAGCGAGAACAGCAGCACCTGCAGCATCTCGCCCTTGGCGAAGGCGTCCACCACCGTGGTCGGGATGATGGCCAGCAGGAAGTCCACCGTGCCCTGCATCTTGCCGGGGCCGGTGTAGGCCGCGATGCTCTTGGTGTCCAGCGTGGCCGGATCCACATGCATGCCGGCGCCCGGCTGCAGCAGGTTGACGACGACCAGACCCACGATGAGGGCGATGGTGGAGACGATCTCGAAGTACAGCAGCGCATAGCCGCCGGTCTTGCCGACACGCTTCATGTCCTCCATGCCCGCGATGCCCACCACCACCGTGCAGAAGATGATGGGCGCGATGATCATCTTGATCAGCTTGATGAAGCCATCGCCCAGCGGCTTCAGCGCCTCGCCCAGGTGGGGAAAGAAGTGGCCCACCAGCACGCCGATGACGATGGCGGTGATGACTTGGGCGTACAGCGACTTGTAGATCGGCTGCCGCGTGGCGAGGGTGGTTTGCATGCGCGTCTCCGGAGCAGTCCTGCGGGCGGGACTGGCTTGAGCGCTCAGCTTAGGAGGCCCGGCGCGCGCTGGCGATTGTGTGTTCCCACATGAATGCAAGGCCCGCGCCGTGCCAGGCGCGGCCGCATGAAGCCGCGGTTCTCGCGCGGCGAAACCTCGCCGCGCTGCGGCCGGCCACCGGCCTCAGCCGGAGTGGCAACCCGGCCCGCGTCAGAACTCCACGACCGAGCGGATGCTCTCCCCGCGCCGCATCAGCTCGAAGCCCTCGTTGATGTCCTCCAGCTTCAGCTTGTGCGTGATCAGTTCGTCGATGTTGAGCTTGCCGTCCATGTACCAGTCGACGATCTTGGGCACGTCGGTGCGGCCGCGGGCGCCGCCGAAGGCGCTGCCTTCCCACTTGCGGCCGGTGACCAGCTGGAACGGCCGGGTCGAGATCTCGGCCCCCGCCGGCGCCACGCCGATGATGATGCTGCGCCCCCAGCCCTTGTGCGTGCACTCCAGCGCCTGGCGCATCAGCTGCACGTTGCCCACGCATTCAAACGAATAGTCCGCGCCGCCGTCGGTCAGCTGCACGATGTGGTCCACCAGGTTGGGCACGTCCTTGGGGTTCACGAAGTCGGTCATGCCGAAGCGGCGCGCCATGGCCTCGCGGGCCGGGTTGATGTCCACGCCGATGATCTTGTTGGCGCCCACCATCTTGGCGCCCTGGATCACGTTCAGGCCGATGCCGCCCAAGCCGAACACCACCACGTTGGCGCCCGCCTCCACCTTGGCCGTGAACAGCACGGCGCCCACGCCGGTGGTCACGCCGCAGCCGATGTAGCAGACCTTGTCGAAGGGCGCGTCCGGGCGGATCTTGGCCAGCGCGATGCCCGGCACGACGATGTGGTTAGAGAACGTGCTGGTGCCCATGTAGTGGAAGATGGGCTCGCCATTCAGGCTGAAGCGCGAGGTGCCGTTGGGCATCAGGCCCTTGCCCTGCGTCGCACGTATGGCCTGGCACAGGTTGGTCTTGCGGCTCAGGCAGAACTTGCACTCGCGGCATTCGGGCGTGTAGAGCGGGATGACGTGATCGCCGGGCTTCAACCACGGCACCTTGCTCTCCAGCACCACGCCCGCGCCCTCATGGCCCAGCACGGCGGGGAACAGGCCCTCCGGGTCGGCGCCGGACAGCGTGTACTCGTCGGTGTGGCAGATGCCGGTGGCCTTGACCTCGACCAGCACCTCGCCGTCGCGCGGGCCCTCCAGGTCCAGGGTCTCGATGGTCAGCGGGGCGCCGGCCTTCCAGGCGACGGCGGCGCGGGTTTGGATGCTCATGGCTCGGCTCCTGCGGGTTGAAGATGATCGAGTGCGGTGACGAACTGCCTGGCCTCCAGGCGGCACAGCCGCAAGCGGCGCAGCAGCCAGGGCGTCAGGTCTTGCTGGCCCAGATGCTCGGGCCATGCGCCGGCATCGGCGTCGGGGATATCGGCCGGATCGGTGCCGGTGGCCGGCTCGCCGTTGAGTATCGCCACGCAGGCCTGGCGGGCCAGCGGCAAGGCCGTGCCGGCACGGCCCGCGTCCAGGCGGTCGGCGCGGCGCTGCACCTGCTGCTGCACGGCACCCAGCAACGCCATCAGGCGATAGCCGTGGCTGAGCGCGGCCTCGATCTCGGCCTCGGGCAGGCGCACGCTTTCGGGCTCCACGCGCGTGCGCTGGGCCGCCGCGGCCAGGCCGGCCAGCGCCGTGTAGGCCTGCTGGCGCGACAGCCGCTGCGCCAGCTGCGCCTCGGCGCTGGGCCGCCACTGCAGCATGTTGCCGGCATGCCGGGCCAGCGCCCCGCGCAGCTGCTGGGCCAGGCGCGGCACGGCGGCGCGCTCCCAGCTGGGCAGCACGAAGCTGAACAGCCAGGCCAGGCCCGCGCCGATGACGGTGTCGGCCAGGCGCTCGCCGATGAAGGGATCGCTGGTCGGATCCAGCATCAGCGGCTGCAGCAAGGCCATCAGCGTGGCCGCCGTGGCGGCGACGCGGTAGCGCCGGTTCACATAGGCATGGGCCACGCCCACCGCGGCGATGAAGGCCGCGCTCAGCAGCGGCACCCAGGTCAGCTGCGACAGCAGCATGACCAGCACGCAGCCCTGCACCGTGCCGATGATGCGTTCGTTGCGGCGCGACAGCGTCTGCTCCAGGTTGCCGCGCAGCACGACGGCCACGCTGAGCATCAGCCAGAACGGATGAGCCGCCCAGGGCAGCAGGGCGCCCAGCCAGTAGGCGAAGGACAGCGCCAGGCCTGAGCGCAGCGCATGCCGCATGACGCTGGATTGCAGCGTCAGGTGCGGCCGCAGCGCCGCCAGCGGCCAGCCCTCGGGCGACACGAAAGGCGCGAGCTTCTCGGGCGTCCAGGCGCTGGGCGGATCGTCCGGGCTGGCCTGGCGCGCGACCATGGCGCAGACGTCGTCCATCATGTGCCCCAGCCGCGACTGCAGCGCCGACACGAGGTGGCTGCGCACATCGCCGGGCGGCGCGCTGACGTCGGCCAGCCGCGCGGCGAGCTGTGCCTTCCAGGCCTGGGCCGAGACCTCGGGCAGCGAGGTGCCGTCGCGCAGCGTGGCGGCCAGCTGTGCCAGCACGCCGGCCAGTTCGCGCAGCGTGTCGGCCAGCGCCGAGCGCCATTGCCGGCCGGGGAAGTCCTGGCCCAGCAGCTCGGTGTCCAGCCGGCTGGCCAGCAGCAGGTCGCGCAGCTCGATGAGGCCCAGCACCAGGTCGGTCTGCTTGCGGCTGCGCGGCGAGCGGCGCGCGGCGAAGACCTGGTCGCGCGCGGCCTGCAGCGCGTCGGCCAGCACCACGTCGTCGGCGATGGAGGCGCGGATGCGGGCCTGCTCGCCGCCCACCGCGCCGGCAATGCGCTCGGCCCGCGAGCGCATGCGCTGCTCGGTGGCCTGCAGCGCCGTCACCAGCGCCAGCTCGCGCAGCCGGTGCCGCAACAGCACCGCGGCGCCGCGCGCCCAGCCCGCGTAGACGCAGCCGCCCAGCCCCACCCAGCCCGCATGGGCCCAGGGCGAGGTGGCGCCGGTGCTGCGGTCCCAGGCCATCGCGAACACCATGGCCAGCACCGGCGAGAACGACAGCGGCCCGGCGCGCAGGCCCCAGGCCAGCGTCATCAGCGACACAAAGGCCACCACGGCCACCAGCGCGACGGTGGCCGCCAGCGAGCCATGGGTCAGGCCCACGCCGGCCGTCACCAGCACGGCGGCAAACACCGCGGGCAGCACGCGCGGCAGCACCCGCTGCGGCGGGTTGGGCACGTCGGGCAGGCTGGCGCAGACGGCGCCGCCCACGGCCGCCAGGCCGGCCGTCTCGCCGAAGACCGCCGCCACCAGGGCATGCGTGGCGGCCACGCCCAGCGCGACGCTGAGCCCGTTCAGGTGCGCGGCCTCCAGCCGCCGGAACCAGGCCTTCACGGGATCAGCAGTTCCAGCACGCGGCGCTCGCTGGCGGGCAGCTCATGCACCGAGACCCAGGCCGACTTGTCGGCGCGATAGATGTAGCGCGGCGACGCGCCGGTGGCGATGCGCTGCCGCAGCGGCGCCAGGGCCGCGCGGGCGGCGTCGGCCTGCCCCTGCGCCTGCAACGCGCCGGCCTGCACGATGACGGCCAGGTCGCTCCAGGGCCCCAGCGCCAGCGCCTGCTCGGCCCCCTGCTGCGCGGCGGCGGCATCACCGCCCAGCAGCGTGGCCCAGGCCTGCAGCGCCAGCGTGTCGGGGTCGCGCGGATCCAGCAGCAGGGCTTCCTTGAGCTGCGTGCGGGCGGCGTCCAGCCGGCCGGCGCGCAGCAGGTCCAGCGCATAGTCGCGCCGCAGCGGCACGAGGCCGGTGCGCAGCCGCAGCGCGGCGTCGTACTGGGCGAAGGCCTCGTCCCAGCGGCCGTCCAGCGCCAGCGTGGCCGCGCGGCCCCACAGCGCCTCGGGCTGGTCGGCCTGGTAGGCCAGCACGGCGGCGTAGGCGGCCAGCGCCTGCGGCACCTGGCCGAGGCGGCGGTGGTGGTCGGCCACCGCCAGGTTCACGCGGAAGGCGTCCTCGCCGCGCAGCGCCGCGGCGTCGCGCAGCAGACCCGGCAGCACCTCGGTGGCCAGCGGGCTGCCGCCATGCCACTGCGCATCGGCCGCGGCCACGCGCAGCGCGCCGCTGCGCGGGTGCAGCTTCAGCGCGCGTGCGGCCAGCTCACGGGCCGCGGTGCCGTCGGCCGCCAGGGCCAGCGCGTACAGCTGGGCAGCCAGCACGCTCTCTTCGGCCGGCGCCAGCGACAGCGCGCGCGCCAACAGCGGCTGCGCATCGGCCAGGCGGCCATCCTCCAGCTTCTGGTTGCCAGCGTTGACCAGCGCGATGGGCAGGCTGGCCCGCGTGTCGCGCTGCGCGAACAGCCGGCGCACCAGCGCGCGCAACGCCGGGTCGGTCTGCACCAGGCGCTCGCGCACGATCTCGCGGCCGTCGTAGGCGTCGCGCCGCGGCGAGGCCTCGGCATTGGCACCCTCGGCGAAATACTCCCACACCGAGCCGCCCGCATAGCGCGACAGGAAGGCCGTTCCCGTCTGCGCGTCGCGCGCCTTGGCGCGGGCGTACAGCGCCTCGATCTCGCGCGCCTGCCGCGCCGTCAGCACACCATGCACCTGGTGCGTCAGCTCATGCAGCACGGTGTTGTACTTGTCGAAGATGCTGCGCTCCACATCCTCGATGCCGGTGACGGTGAAGTGGCCGCCCATGCCGCGCACGTCGTCCCACAGCCGCGAGTCGTAGCCGATGCGGGCATCCTTCAGCGCATGGGCCTGGGGCGTCTCGGACAGGCGCATCCACAGGGGCTTGATGAAGTGGGTGGCGCCGCCCTCCACCAGCACCGGGATGAAGGCCTTCCACGGCGCCACCGACAAGGCCACGCGCTTGCGGTGGCGCGGCGACAGGTCTTGCCAGTTCAGCACATAGCGCTCGATGCCCGGGATGACCGGCATGGGCGTGGCGGCAAAGCGGCGTTCGTAGTCGGCGCGGTGCACGTCGATGGCCAGCCGCTGCGACTCCAACGCCTTGGCCGCGATGGCATGTGCACGGCCCAGTTGCGGGCAACGCTGCAGCACGGCCAGGCTGATCGCCAGCGCCGCGTCGAAGCGGCCCTGCTCGAACGCGTCGGACGCGCGCCGCACGTCGGCCAGCAGCGGCGCGAAGGCGTCGCCCAGCCGCGCGGCCAGCTGCGTGTAGTTCTCGCGCACATACCCATTGCCCAGCAGGTAGTGCGCGGCCTCGTGGTGGGGGTTGAGCGCCACGGCGGCCTCGGCGGCGGCGATGGCGTCCTCGGTGCGGCCCAGGCGGATCAGCGTGTCGGCCAGCGCAGCCAGGCCGTCGGCCGTGCGCTCGGCCGCGAGACTGCGCTCCAGCAGCTGCAGCGACGCATCGAACTCGCGCCGCTGGTAGTGGCGCTGGCCCAGGCCGCGCAGCGCCTGCGCCTGCTCAGCCGGCCGCGTGGCACGGCGCAACGCGCGCTCGAAGCACTGCCGGGCGCGCTCGAAGTCGCGCCGCTCCAGCGCCAGCCGGCCGGCCGCCAGCAGGTCCACCGCCTGCGCCTGCGTGTCGGCCAGCACGCGGCGCGTGCGGCGGTCGATCTTGGCGCCGTCGTCGCGGGCAAACAGCCACCGGTAGATGACGGCGCGCTCGGCGGAATCGGGCCGGGGCAGGCGCAGCAGCGCCTCGACATCGGCACGCGCCGTGGCGTATTGCTGCTCGCTCAGCAGCGCCTGCAGCCGCGCGGTGTCGATGGCCGCCGCAGCGGCGTTCAGGGTCAGACAGACAGCGAGGCCAACGGCCAGTCGGCGCCAGGGCATTCAGGCTCCATGCAGTGGAGCCGGCATGCTAATCGTCCGACGAGAAGCCCGAGGCCTTGACGATAGGCCCCCAGTACTCGCGCTCGGCGGCCAGGCGCTTGGCGTAGTCGGCCGGCGCGAGCGACAGCGGCTCGAAGCCCAGCTTGGCCAGCGCCTCCACCACGGCCGGCTCGCGCACGGCGGCGCGGGCGATATCGGCCAGCTTGTCCACCACCGCCTGTGGCGCCCTGGCGGGCAGGAACAGGCCGTAGCTCTCGACACCCACGATGCCCTTGAAGCCCTGCTCCTCGAAGGTGGGCACGTCGGGCGCGAAGCGCGAGCGGGCCTTGTCCGTCACGCCCAGCAGGCGCACGCGGCCGGAGGCCAGGTGGGGCAGGAAGTCGCCGATGGAGAAGCAGCCCGAGGCGATCTGGCCGCCCATCAGGTCTTGCACGCCGGGCGCGGCGCCGCGGTAGGGCACGTGCATGAGCTTGAGGCCGGCCGCATGCTCGAACTGGTTGCCCAGGAAATGCGGCATGGCGCCCGCGGCGGGCGAGGCGTAGGCGGCCTTGTCGGCGTTGGCCTTGGCCCAGTCGGAAAAATGCGCCAGCGTCTTGACCGAGGCCGGCACCATGGGCCCCACGCCGAAGCCGCAGGACGACAGCGCCAGCGGCGCCACGGGGATGACGTCAGTGGCCGGGTTGTAGGCCAGCTTGCGGTAGGCATGCGGGTAGATGGTGAACATGGACGCCGGGCTCAGCAGCAGCGTCTGGCCGTCGGGCACGGCGTCCTTCAGCCCCACAATGGCGATGCGGCCGCCGGCGCCCACCTTCTGCTCCACGAGCACGGTCTCGGCCAGCTTGCCGCGGGCGAAGTCGGCAAAGCGGCGGGCCGTGGTGTCCACCGAACCGCCGGCCGGGAAGCCGACGAGGATGCGCGGCAGCTGGCCCTGCGCGCGGGCAGCGAAGGGTGCGGCGGCAAGTGCGGCGAGAAGGTGGCGGCGGTCCATCATGATCTGTGTCTCCTGGGCTTGTTGTCGGGGGCGGTGTTCTGTGCGGTGGCCACCCAGGCCAGGCGGTCCAGCGCGGCCTTCAGCGCGGCGCCCTGCTCGCCTAAAGCGGCAAGCAGGGCGCGGTCGTGCGCGGCGACGGCGGCCTCCAGCTTCGCCAGCCGGCGCTTGCCGGCGGCCGTGAGGTACAGGCCCCAGGCACGCGCATCTTCGGGTGCATCGCGACGCTCGGCCCAGCCCTGGGCCGTGAGCCAGTCCGTCAGGCGCAGCGCGCCGCTGCGGTGCAGGCCCATGGCCTGGCCCAGCAGGCCTTGCCGCATGCCGGGGTTGCGGGCGATCAGCACCAGCGCCGCGAAGCGCTGCGGGCTCACGTCCCAGGCGGCCGTGGCGCGGTAGAAGTCCAGATAGAGCGCGTTCTGCGCGCGGCGCAGCGCATAGCCCAGCAGGCCGTCCAGCGGCCCATAGTCCACGCCGGGCACGGGCAGCATCAGGCCTTCGGGATCGAGACTGTCGGTCTTGCTCACGCCGTCAGGGTAGGTTTTGTTGCACAGCGCAACCATCTCGCTTACCCTGAAGTCATGAACATCCTGATCGCAGGCGGCGGCATCGGCGGGCTGACGGCGGCGCTCGCACTGCAGGCGCGCGGCCATGCCGTAACGGTGCTGGAGGCGGTGCGTGAGCCCAAGCCCCTGGGCGTGGGCATCAACCTGCTGCCGCATGCGGTGGGCGTGCTGGAGTCCTTGGGCCTGCTGCCGGCGCTGCGCGACATGGCGGTGGAGACCTCGGCGCTGGTGTTTGCCAACAAGCATGGCCAGCCCATCTACCGCGATCCGCGCGGCATCTATGGCGGCTACAGCCATCCGCAGTTCAGCATCCACCGCGGCGAGCTGCAGATGCGGCTGTGGCGCGAGGCCTCGGCCAAGCTCACGGTGCTGAGCGGCCAGCGCGTGGTGGGCGTGCGCGACGGCAACGTGGCGCTGATCGAGACCGCGGCAGGCCCGCGCGAGCTGGCCGCCGACCTCATCGTGGGTGCCGACGGCATCCACTCCGCGCTGCGCCGCCGGCTGGCGCCCGACGAAGGCGCGCCCTGCTGGCGCGGCGTCATGATGTGGCGCGGCACCACCTGGGCGCCGCCCTTCCTGGACGGCCGCACCATGGTGCAGGCCGGCCACAGCCGGGCCAAGTTCGTCGTCTACCCGATCAGCGCGCCACGCCCCTCCGACGGGCTGCAGCTCATCAACTGGATTGCCGACCGCCGCATCCGCGAGCCCGAGCCCGGCCTGACCGCACCCGACCGCGCCGACTGGAGCCGCGCCGGCCGGCCGGACGACCTGCTGCCCACCTTCGGCGGCTGGCGCTTCGACTGGCTGGACGTGCCGGGCCTGATCACGCGCGCGGAGCAGATGCTGGAATGGCCCATGGTGGACCGCGACCCGCTGCCGCGCTGGCGGCTGGGGCCCACGACGCTGCTGGGCGACGCGGCCCACCCGATGGTCCCCATAGGTTCCAACGGCGCCACGCAGGCCATCATGGACGCGCAGGCGCTGGCCGAGGCCTTGTCCAGCCACACCGACCTGGACGCGGCGCTGGCGGCCTACGAGGACGAACGCCGACCGCTGTGCGCCCGCATCGTCGAGATGAACCGCCAGGAGGGGCTGGACGCCATCCTGGACCGCGTGGAGGCGCTGGCGCCGGACGGCTTCGAGCGGCTGGAAGACGTCATCGCCCCGGCCGAGGTGGCGGCGGAGATCCAGGCCTACAAGGCGGCGGCGGGGCATCGGACGCGGCCGGCTTGACAGCGCCAGCCCCGGGCAGGCCCAATTGGCCAGACTTAGCCAGCCCCACCCTGACCATGACTGCCGTCAACATGCTCGAAGCCAAATCCGGCCTTTCGCGGCTGGTGGACGCCGTGGAGAGCGGCGCGGAGAAGGAGATCGTCATCACCCGCAACGGGCGGCCGGTGGCCAAGCTGGTGGCCATCTCGGCACGGCCTGCGGGCGTTCACATCGGCATCGCCAAGGGCTTGTTCGAGGTGCCGGACGACATCGACGGCCACAACGCGGAGGTCGCGCGGCTGTTTGGTGCGGCTGACGCGTGAACCTGCTGCTGGGCACCCACATTGCGCTGTGGGCGCTGACCGACAGCCCACGCCTGCCGACCAAAGGCACGCGAGCTGATACTGGCGCCTGGCAAAACCGTCTGGGTCAGCGCCGCGTCGGTGTGGGAGATCGCGATCAAGCACTCGCTGGGGCGCGGCGACATGCCAATCTCCGGCGCGCAAGCCCTGGCTTATTTCGAGCAAGCGGGCTTCATGGTGCTGGCCGTGTCCGGTGAGCACGCGGCCGCCGTGGCGGAACTGCCAGCCCACCATGCCGCCCCTTCGACCGCATGCTGGCCGCCCAGGCCTTGACCGAGCCACTGCGGCTGCTGACGCATGACGCGGTGTTGGCGCGTTACAGCGATACGGTCATGCTGGTTTGATGCCGCAGGAGGCCTTGCCACCGCTGGGATTGCCCTGCACCCACCGATCTTGATCGCGCCCTAAATGTTTGCCGGGTCGGACTCCAAAATCCCAACCACAAGCTGATACGCCTGAGACAACGGCATTGCCCCACTTTCCACAGCTTCGATCAGTTGGAACGCCTTTTCAGCGGAAATCGCGTCCTTCTCGATCACTTCACGCAACGAAGCGATGAATCGGTTGCGGTCCGGTTCGGTGACACCATGCGCCCGCTCTCGGCGCTGCATTTCCTGAAGTCGCTCTCTGTAGAGCTGCAACAACTCGCGCTTCCTACCTTCAGACAAGCCGCCATTGCGGATCAGCCGTGAGACGCCATAGGCCAGCGCGCCACCTGCCAATGCCGTACCAACAACCCAGCCGACCGGCGTGGCTGCGGCGACGGTGATCCCAAACAACGAGAAGGCCGACGTCGCTCCAGCGAGCGTTGCCACAGTGCCAGCTCCAGCAGCCCCCAGGACAGCACCCACCGACGCTATTCCCACGTCACCAAGAATTCGCACACGGTCCGCAGGGGATCGCTCCAGGTCATCAATGACCTTCAGCAACTGCTTCTTGGTCGGCTTTGTCGTGCTCATCAGGAACTCACTGACTCAACTCAGCGGAAATCGCCGCCAGCGTCTCGATGATCAGCCGGAAGAACGCACGCGCAATCTCGATCACATCCTGCGCGATGGCACCAACGCCAGAAACTCGATTCATCCCTTCACCCTGCGCCTTGTCCATGCGATGACCCGCGATGGCGCCGGCCGTAACACCAATGGCCAAAGCAATGGGGGCGAGAAGTGGGCCAAGCAAAGGAACGGCACCGACCAGCACAGAGAGTGCAGCACCCAGCGCAATGCCCGTCGCGAGGTTGGGATGTTTCTCAACGAACTCAATGAGCTTCAGAACTACGATCTTCCCGATGCTTATCAGCTTGCCGCCAATAGGCTTGATGACCTCCAGCAACTGCTTCATGCGGATCGCCACTTCCGGCGGCAGCCCCATCTCGGTCAAGCGGATGTACAGATCGCTGCTGTTCACCGCATCCGCTTCGGCTTGCCACAACGCAAGTTCAAGTCGGGCCACCGGCAGCGCCATCGTTGCTTCACTCATGTTCGTTCTCCCTCGTTTTTCCACCAGCAAATGCTCGCACACCCGCTCATCGATGCCTCAGAATCGGCGGCGAGGCCTGTAGCGGCTACTACGCCTCCATCTCCACAGCAATCAACCTCACCGGCGCGCTGCCGTAGCTGAGGAACTTCTCATGGAAGGCCTTGAGCTGGAAGCCCGGCTTGGCCTTCAGCGCCTCCCGCAGCGCGTAGATCTCGCTGAAGCCGCTGAAATAGCTGGTCAGCTGCACCGACGTGAGCTGCACGCGGCGCCACTTCTCGGCGGCCTCGCGTTCGGTCTGGAAGGCCTGGCGGGTCAGCAGGTCCAGCGCGTCCTGCTCGCTCATGCCCAGCACATGCACGCTGTAGTCCAGGATGGTGTTGGTGACGGAGCGCAGATGCCACTTGCCCCACATCAGCGTCATCTCGGGTGAGGCGCCGTAGCCGCTCTCCAGCATCATCAGCTCGCCGTAGACGGCCCAGCCTTCCACCATGGAGCCGCTGCCGAACAGCGCCTTGACCTTGCTGGGCACGCGGTTGGCATAGACCAGCTGCGTGTAGTGGCCGGGGATGGCCTCGTGGATGTTGAGGATCTGCAGGATCCAGTGGTTGTACTCGCGCAGCGTGCTCTCGGCCTGCTCGGGCGTCAGCTCGTCCAGCGGCGTGACGTTGTAGTAGGTGCTGTCCTGCGGCCGGTAGGGGCCGGGGGCCTCAATGCTGGCGCCTGCCACACCGCGCTGGTAGACCGGCGTCTCGCGCACGGCCAGCGGCTTGCTCGCGTCCTGGGTCAGCAGGTCCTTCTCGCGCACCCAGGCTTCGAGCTGCGGGATCTGCGCGCGGATCTCGTCGACGAACTTCTCGCGGGCCACATGCCGCTCGCTGAGCTTGGCGATGACGCGGCCGATCAGCGCGAAGCGGTCGGCCGGCAGGGGCTCGCTGCCGATGACGCTGGGCCACAGCGCCGTGGCCTGGGCCTGCATGCTGGCCAGCACGGTCTCGCGGCGGGCCAGCGCCAGCTCGTAGGTCTCGCGCGCGCTGCGGGCGGACTGGATGTCGTGCTGGAACTTGGTCTCGTACAGCGCGGCGCCCAGCCGCCAGGGACGCTTGGCCGTGGTCAGCAGCGTCTTCAAGTGTGCCTGCCAGCCGGCCACGGCGGTGCGGGCCTTGGCCAGGTCGGGCTGCATCAGCGCGCCCAGGCCTTGCTGCTGTGCATTCGACTCCAGGTCTTCCAGCACCGCCAACACGCCCGGCGCCTGCTGCAAGGCCAGCTCGGTGTGCTCGCGCGTGACGCCAGCCAGGCTGGCGCGGGCGGCCGCGTAGAAGGCGGGCAGCTGTCTGACGCGCGCATGCAGTGCCTGCACGCGCTGCTGCACGGGCGCCCAGTCGGTGTTCAGCGCCAGGTCTATGGGCGCGGCCGGGTTGTGCTCGGCCGGGTTCCAGGCCCATTCGCGCAGCGTGTCCAGCCGCCACAGGTCGCTTTCCAGCTTGGCGACGAGCAGGGCGCGGTCCATGCGCTGCGCGGTGTCCAGGCCCGCGTCGGCAACGGCCCGGAAGCGCTTCAGCCAGGCGGCGAGGAAGCGGCGCATGGCGGCGCGCTGGGCGGCGCTGGGCAGACGCAGCCGGTCGGCAAACTCGAAGCGGCCGGCCATCACTGCGGCGTCGGGGTCTTGCTGCCACAGCGCTTCGAGGAAGGCGTCGGCCATGGTGTCGAAGGAGCGTCCGGCGGCCAGCGCCGGCAGGGCCGCAACGGCCAGGCCCGTGGCCATGAAGTTGCGCCGCTTCACAGCGCGGCTTCCAGCGCGTCGATGAACATCTTGGCCACGTCGAAGCCGCTCTGGTCGGTGATCTCCTGGAAGCAGGTCGGGCTGGTCACGTTGATCTCGGTGATGTTCTCGCCGATGACGTCCAGGCCCACCAGCAGCAGGCCGCGGGCGGCCAGCGTGGGGCCGATGGCTTCGGCAATCTCGCGGTCCCGCGCGGTCAGCGGCCGGGCCACGCCCTTGCCGCCGGCCGCCAGGTTGCCGCGCACTTCGCCGCCCTGCGGGATGCGGGCCAGGCAGTGCGGCACCGGCTTGCCGCCGATGATGAGGATGCGCTTGTCGCCCTCGCTGATGGCGGGGATGAAGCGCTGCACCATCACCGTCTGCGTGCCGTCCTGGTTCAGCGTCTCGATGATGGAGCCGAGGTTCAGGCCGTCCTCCTTGACGCGGAAGATGCCCATGCCGCCCATGCCGTCCAGCGGCTTCAGGATGATGTCGCGCTGCTCGGCATGGAAGGCACGGATCTCGGCCGGGTCGCGCGTGATGAGCGTCGGCGAGATGTACTCGGGGAACTCCATGATGGCGAGCTTCTCGGGGTGCTCGCGCAGCGCGGCCGCCTTGTTGAAGACCTTGGCGCCCTCGCGCTCGGCCTGGCTCAGCAGGTGGGTGGCGTAGAAGAACTCGGAATCAAACGGCGGGTCCTTGCGCATCAACACGGCGTCGACATCGGCGAGCGCCACGTCGGCGCTGGCGTCCAGCGTGTACCAGTCGTACGCATCGCCGGTGAGCGTGATATGCCGCGCGCCGCGCGCCGTCACGCGGCCGCCGCGCTGCCAGACCAGCTCGCGGGTCTCGCAGTGGACGATGCGGTGGCCGCGTTTGGCGGCCTCGCGCATCATCGCGAAGGTGGAGTCCTTGTAGGTCTTGAAGGTGGCCAGCGGGTCGGCGACGAAGAGCAGCTTCATGGTCGGTTCATGCAAAGGAATCGGGCCAGTTTTGCACAGCGAGGCTGGCCTTGGGCGTTCAAGGGCGTCGCCGCCAGCCGGCCACCACGGTCGCGACACCGCCTGCCACTACGCCCCAGAACGCCGCGCCGATGCCGAAGGCGCTGAAGCCGGACAGGCAGACCAGGAAGGTCAGCATGGCAGCGTCGCGGTGGCCCTCGTCCTTCAGCGCCGCGGCCATCGCGCTGGCTATCGTGCCCAGCAGCGCCAGGCCCGCGATGGCCATGACCAGCTCGCGCGGGAAGGCGGCCAGCAGCATCGCGACGGCGCCGCCGGCCAGGCCCAGCAGCACGTAGAACAGGCCCGCGGCCACGCTGGCCGTGTAACGCCGCGCGGGGTCTTCATGCGCCTCGCGGCCCATGCAGATGGCCGCGGTGATGGCGGCCAGGTTGAAGGCATAGCCGCCGAAGGGCGCCAGCAGCGTGGTGGCCGCGCCGGTCACGGCGATGGAGGCCGACACCGGCGTCTGGTAGCCGTTGGCCCGCTGCGCCGCGACGCCGGGCAGGTTCTGCGAGGCCATCGTGACGATGAACAGCGGCAGCGCCACACCCACGGCCGCATGCCAGCTGAAGACCGGCGCGGTCCAGACCGGCAGCGCCAGCATCTGCGCGCTGTCCAGGCCGCTGAAGTCCAGCCGCCCCTCGCCCAGCGCATAGGCCACACCGACGAGCAGCACACCGGGCACGGCATAGCGCGGCCACAGGCGCCGGCCCAGCAGGTAGGCCGCCGCCATCGCCAGCACCAGGCCGGGCGCGGTCTTCACGCTGGCCACGGCGTCCAGCCCGAAGCGCGCCAGCACGCCGGCCAGCAGCGCCGATGCGATGGACACGGGGATGCGGTCCATCAGCCGCTCGAACCAGCCGCTCCAGCCGGCCCAGGCGATCAGCAGGCCACAGACGATGAAGGCCCCGACCGCCTCGGGCATGGCCACGCCGGACGTGGACGCCAACAGCGCCGCACCGGGCGTGGACCAGGCCGTCAGCACCGGCTGGCGCGTCCACAGGCTCAGGCCCAGGCTGGTGACGCCCATGCCCAGCCCCAGCGCCCACAGCCAGGAGGCTGTCTGGGCCGGCGTCGCACCTAACGCGACGGTGGCCTGAAAGATGATGGCCACCGAACTGGTGTAGCCCACCAGCACGGCGACAAAGCCGGCGACGAGGGTGGAGGGGGAGAAGTCTTGGAGCAGGCGCGTCATCGGGCGGATCTTCGCTCCAGCCCGCGCAGCAGCAGCGCCCCCGCCGCCAGCACGGCCACGCCCACCACCGCCCCGGCCTTCACATAGACCAGGCTGGACCACAGCAGGTAGGCGCTGCAGGCGCAGAACAGCAGCGGCAGCCAGGGGTACAACGGCACGCGGAAGGGCCGCGGCGCATCGGGCTCGCGCCGGCGCAGCACGATGACGGCGGCGCCGCTGAGCGTCAGGAAAGCCCAGTAGACCGGCGACAGGTAGTCCACCATGGTCGCGAAGCCGCCGCGCGTCAGCGCGCCGAAGGCGACCAGCAGCAGCGCCACGGCCGAGGTGGCCAGCACCGCGGCGCTGGGCGTGCCGCGGCGGGAGTTCCACTGCGCCAGCTTCCACTCGGCCGCCAGGTCACGCGCCGCGGCGTAGGTCGTGCGCGGGCCGGCGATGAGGATGGCGTTCATGACCGACAGCGCGGTCAGCGTGACGACGCCCACCATCGCCAGCTCGGCGCCGCGGCCCCAGACGACGCGCAGCGCCTGCGCGGCCGGCGCGTCGCTGGCCGCCAGGCCAGGCAGCCCCAGCACACGCAGGTAGGCCCAGTTGGCCAGCAGGTACAGCGCCGTGACGACGGCCAGCCCCGACAGCAGCGCGCGCACGATGCCGCGGCGCGGGTCACGCATCTCGGCGGACAGCGTGGCCGCGTCGCTCCAGCCGCCATAGGCCAGGAACACGAAGACCATGGCCGTGCCCCAGTCGGCCGTGCGGGCTGCGGCGCCGGCCGTGGCGGGCGGCAGGCCGGCCGCCTGCTGCACCACGGCACCGCCGCCCAGCAGCAGCAGGCCGGCGATGACCAGCGCCATCAGGCCCAGCTGCGTGCCCAGGCCCACCTGCACGCCTGCCAGGTTCAACCCCGTGAGCACGACGATGAGCCCGGCCGCCAGCCAGGCGCTGGCCTGCGGCCCGAGGTCCACGACCTGGCCGAGGTAGTCGCCGAACACGAAGCCCAGCAGCGCCATGGAGCCGGTGTGGATGACGGCGAAGCGCGACCAGGCGAACAGCCAGCCCAGCCGCGCACCGAAGGCGCGGCGCAGGAAGTGGTAGTCGCCGCCGGCGTCCGGAAAGGCCGCGGCCAGCTCGGCAAAGCACAGCGCGCCGACGAAGCTCAGCACCCCGCCCAACGCCCACGCCAGGTAGAGCTGCCACGCCTCGGGCAGCGACTGCGCCACCATGGGCGAGGTCTTGAAGATGCCGGCGCCGACGACCATGCCCACGCACAGCGCGGCGGCATGTCGCGCGCCCAAGCGGCGCTCGGGCGCGGCAACGCTCAAATTTCGACTTTCGAGCCCAGCTCGACGATGCGGTTGGTCGGCAGGTGCAGGAAGTCTGCCGCCGCGGACGCGTTGCGGTGCATGCTGGCGAACAGCTTCTCGCGCCACAGCGCCATGCCGCCGCCGATGGTGGGGATGACGATGTCGCGGCTCAGGAAGTAGCTGGTCTCCATCTCGTCCAGCTGCACGCCCCGGGTCTTCAGCAGCTGCAGCGCCTCGGGCACGTCGGGCTCGTTCTTGAAGCCGAAGTGCAGCGCCACCTGCCAGCAGTTGTTGCCCAGCGGCTCGACCTCGCAGCGCTTGTCGAAGCCTAGCCACGGCACCTCGTGGTGCTTGACGGTGACGAAGATGTTCTGCTCGTGCAGCACCTTGTTGTGCTTGAGGTTGTGCAGCAGCGCGTTGGGCGTGGAGCCCTTCTCGGCCGACAGGAACACCGCCGTGCCGGACACGCGCGTGGGCGGGTTGATGAAGACCGCCTCCAGGAAGGCCGGCAGCTCGATGGCGTCCTGGCGCAGCTTGTCCGAGAGCTGCTTGCGGCCCTGCTTCCAGGTCAGCATCAGCGTGAACATGCCGGTGCCGATCAGCAGCGGGAACCAGCCGCCGTGCAGCAGCTTCAGCAGGTTGGACGCGAGGAAGGTGACGTCGATGACGAAGAAGATGCCGGTGGCGGCGATGCACAGCCACAGCGGGTACTTCCAGCCGTGGCGGATGACGAAGAAGGTCATCACCGTGGTGATGGTCATGTCGATGGTGACGGCCACGCCGTAGGCGCCGGCCAGCTTGCTGGACGAGCCGAAGAAGGCCACCGCGACGACCACCAGCGCGAACAGGCTCCAGTTGATGAAGGGCACGTAGATCTGGCCGGTGTCGCGCACGCTGGTGTGCAGGATGCGCAGCCGCGGCAGGATGCCCAGCTGTATGGCCTGCTTGGTGACGGAGAAGGCAGCGGTGATCAGCGCCTGCGAGGCGACGATGGCGGCGCCGGTGGCGAGCAGGAACAGCGGGATCTCGGCCCAGGACGGCGCCAGCAGGAAGAAGGGATTCTTGATGGCGGCGGGGTCGTCCAGCAGCATGGCGCCCTGGCCGAAGTAATTGATGACCAGCGCCGGCATGACGATGCCGTACCAGGCGATGCGGATGGGCTGCTTGCCGAAATGGCCCAGGTCGGCATAGAGCGCCTCGCCGCCGGTCACCACCAACACCACGGCGCCGAGCGCGACGAAGGCCACCCAGCGGTACTCCAGGCAGAAGTTCAACGCATAGACCGGGTTGACCGCGGCCAGCACGCGCGGGTTGTCGATGATGTGGGGCAGGCCCAGCAGCGTCAGGCTGGTGAACCAGGCCAGCATGACAGGCCCGAAGGCCTTGCCGATGCCGCCGGTGCCGAAGCGCTGCACCGAGAACAGACCCACCATCACCACCAGCGCCAGGGGCAGCACGGCGTCGTGGTATTCGGGCGCATAGACCTCGATGCCCTCCACCGCGCCCAGCACCGTCATGGCCGGCGTGATGACCGCGTCGCCGAAGAAGATGGCCGTGCCGAACAAGCCCACCAGCATCAGCCCGCGGCGCAGCCGCGGCTTGTCGTTCACCGCATTGGTGGCCAGCGCCAGCATCGCGATCAGGCCGCCCTCGCCGTTGTTGTCGGCGCGCAGGATGAGCAGCACGTACTTGATGGAGACGATGACGGTCATCGTCCAGAACAGCAGCGACAGCACGCCCAGGATGTTGTCCGGCGTGGTGGCCACATGGCCGCCGTGGAACACCTCCTTGAGTGCGTACAGCGGGCTGGTGCCGATGTCACCGTAAACGACGCCGAGGGCGCCCAGCGTCAGGCCGGCCATGACCGAGGGACTGCGGGCCTTGTGGGAAGAACTCACTGCGCAGGTGCCACCGGCTTGGGGTGGCGTTTGTTCGAAAGTCGGGATTCTGCGCCCGCTTTTGGAGATTTGTGCAGCGCAACAAACCCGCGACTCAAAGGCTTGACGCCGCTCTGCAGCCGGCGTAATCGCCGCCGCGCAGCCGGTAGGAGGTTGGGGGAATCAGGCCGCCTCGGCCTCGGCCTGCGGGTCGGTGGCCTCCAGCTCATAGCTGGCCGCCAGCATGGCCAGCCGGCCGATGACGCCGTACATGTAGAAGCGGTTGGGCGCGCTGACGCCGGGTTTCTCGCCGGGGCGCGGCAGGTGCAGCGAGTCGGCAAAGGCCAGCGGCACATAGCTGGCGCCGGGCGCGTTGAGGTTTTCGTCGATGCCGCGGCTGGCATGCACACGGTAGTAGCCGCCCACCACGTAGCGGTCCATGGTGTAGACCACCGGCTCGGCCACGGCCTGGTGCACGCGCTCGTGCGTGGGCACGCCTTCCTGGACGATGACTTCCAGGCCCAGGTTCTCGGGCAACCGGGACGGCAGGGTCTCGATGTCCTTGGCGTCGCGCACCGTCATCACGCCGCGGCCGTAGCTGCCCACGTCGCTCTTGATGATGACGAAGGGGCGCTCGTT
>JBKBVY010000277.1:0-4228 GCA_046289335.1 Roseateles sp.
GCAGTAGTCGTACAGCAGCGCCTTGCCGCGCACGCACAGCGTGGCCTTCAGGCTGCCGGCCGGGTAGTACAGGCCGGCGTGGATGACCTCGCTGTTGCGCGACGAGGTGCCGGTGCCGAAGGCGCCGGCCGCCTCGATGACGATGACCTCATGCCCGCGCAGCGCCAGCTCGCGGGCCACCGCGAGGCCCACCACACCGGCGCCGATGACGGCGACTTCGACTGCATCCATGACTGGAGTTTGCCTCGCCCGGCCTGCCTAGAATGGCGCCCGTGCCGATGCAGACCGCGTGCGGCACCGTCACCGCCGAGGGGTGCTGCGACGGTGCCAGGGGCTCCGCCACGCTCGGTGCCGACGACAGGACAAGGGCGCCCTCTATGAGAAAGAGGCGCCCGCATGCCATCACCTTCGATACGCACCATCCTGCCGCTGGCCATCGTCACCGGCGTCAGCATGGCGGGGATGGATCTCTACCTGCCCGCCGTGCCTGCCTTGCAGCAGGGCATGGGCATCAGCATCTCGCTGGCCCAGGCCACCGTGGCCGTCTACCTGGCCGGGCTGGCCGGGGCGCAGCTGCTGTGGGGCGAGCTGCTCAACCGCCTGGGCCCGCGCCGCTGCCTGCAGATCGGGCTGGCGCTGCTGGCGCTGACCAGCCTGGGCTGCGCGCTGGCGCCCGGCGTCGAGGCGCTGCTGGTCATGCGGCTGCTGCAGGGCGTGGCCGCCGCGGCGGCCACCGTGGTGGCGCCGTCGGTGGTGCGCGCCACGCTGGGCGATGCCGACGTGGTGCGTGGCATCGCCACCATCTCCATGGTGGAGGCCATCGTGCCGGCCGCGGGGCCGGTGCTGGGCGTGCTGCTGCTGCAGGTGACGGACTGGCGCGGCACCTTCTGGGTGCTCATGGGCCTGTCGCTGCTGGTGCTGCCCTGGGTGGTCAGGATCGCGCCGCGCCGGCTGCCGGGGCTCGACATGGCCCATGACGCAAGCTATGCCGCCATCCTGCGCAACCGCGTCTACCTGCGGCTGGCGCTGTCGCATGCGCTGTGCATCGGCGCGTTGCTGACCTTCCTGGCCAGCGCACCGCAGCTGCTGCAGCAGGCGCTGGGCCTGGGCGCGCAGGCATTTGCGCTGCTGCAGGTGCTGGGGGTAGGCAGCTTCATGCTGGGGGCGTCGCAGTCCGGCCGGCTGTCCAAGCGGCTGGGGCATGCACGCATCGTCAGGCTGGGCATCGCGCTGCAGCTGGGCGGCTGCGCGGTGGCGCTGCTGCTGGCGGCGCTGGGCCAGCTGTCCTACCCGGTCGTGGCGGCCTACTGGATGTGCTTCTGCGGCGCGCTGGCCTTGCGCGGGCCGGCCACCTTCGTCGATGCGCTGGCCGTGCCGCCCGCGCAGATGGGCCGGGCCACCGCCATGCTGGTGCTGGCCCTGCTGGCGGCCGGCGCTCTGGGCACGCAGGCGGTCGCACCCTTCCTGGGCGGCGAGCGCAGCGCGCGGTGGGTGTTCTGCGGCGTGCTGCTGCAGCTGCTGGCCAGTGCGGCGCTGGTGTGGCGCTACCCCGCCGTGCCCGCGGCCGCCGCGACCTGAGGGCTCAGCGTTCGGCGAGGGGCTGGGTGCGCCGCAGCAGCCAGTCCAGCGCCGCGCCGCTCACCCGCGGCTGCAGGCGCTCCCGCACCATGGCGTGGTAGCGGTTCAGCCAGGCGATCTCGTCGGCGCGCATCAGCTCGTGCGCGATGCAGGTGGTGTCGATGGGGCACAGCGTCAACGTTTCGAACGCCAGCATCTCGCCGAAGGCGTTCTTCTCCGGCGTCTCGACGGCCACGTTCATGACCAGGTTCTCGATGCGCACGCCCCACTGGCCGGGGCGGTAGAGGCCCGGCTCGATGGAGGTGATCATGCCGGGCTCCATCGCCATCGTCGCGTCGGGGACGGCCTTGCTGATGCTCTGCGGGCCCTCGTGCACGTTCAGGAAATAGCCCACGCCGTGGCCCGTGCCGTGGCCGTAGTCCAGGCCGGCGGCCCACAGCGGTGCGCGGGCGATGCTGTCCAGCATGGGGCTGGGCGTGCCGCGCGGGAACTGCGTGGCCGACAGCGCGATGGTGCCCTTGAGCACGCGCGTGTAGTCGCGCTTCTGCGCGTCCGACACCTGGCCGATGGGCCAGACGCGGGTGATGTCGGTCGTGCCGCCCAGGTACTGGCCGCCGGAGTCGATCAGCAGCAGGCCGTCGCCCTCGATCCAGGCGAAGGACTCGGGCGTGGCGCGGTAGTGGGGCAGGGCACCGTTGGCCCTCCAGCCGGCGATGGTGTCGAAGGACAGGCCCACGAAGTCCTTGCGGCGGCGGCGGCAGGCGGTCAGCCGCTGGTCCACGTCCAGCTCGCTCCAGCGCTCGCCGCGGGCCAGCGAGGCCTCGAACTCGGCGTAGAACTCGCACATGGCCACGCCGTCCTCGATCATGGCCTCGCGGATGAACTCGGCCTCGGCGGCGCTCTTGCGGCTCTTGAGCAGCGTGCTGGGGTTGATCTGCTCCACCACCTTGAGCCCGGCCGGCACGGCCTCGCGCAGGCCCAGTGTCACGCGCTTGGGGTCGATCAGCAGCGTGGCGTCGGCCGGCAGCGCGGCCAGCGCGGCGGCGGCCTGGTCGTAGGGCGCGAGCCGGATGCCGTCGGCCGCCAGCCGGCCGGCCACGTCGGCGGGCACCTTGCCGTCGCCAATGAAAAGGCGGCCGCCGGCCGCGTCCAGCAGCAGGTGGGCGATGAAGACAGGGTTGCAGGCCACGTCGCTGCCGCGCAGGTTCAGCAGCCAGGCCACGTCGTCCACGGTGGACACCAGGTGGTGGCTGGCGCCCGCAGCGGCCAGCGCGGCGCGCACGCGGGCCAGCTTGTCGGCGCGGCTGACGGCGGCCTGCGGCGGCAGGTGCTCGTAGACCGGCGCGGTGGGCAGGCCGGGGCGGTCGTCCCAGGCCTGCTGCAGCAGGTCGAGGTCGGTGCGCAGCTTGATGCCCTTGCGGCCCAGCCCGGCGCGCAGTGCCTGGGCCAGCGCCAGGCCCAGCACCTGGCCGTCCACGGCCAGCGTGTCGCCGGGTTGCAGCGCGTCGGCGATCCAGTCGATGTAGGCGGTGGAGGCGCCGGAGGTCAGCTTCTCCAGCGCGACGCCGCTGCCGGCCAGCTGGGCCTCGGCCTGGGCCCAGTAGCGGCTGTCGGCGAACAGCGCAGCGCGCTCGCGGGTGACGACCAGGCTGCCCACCGAGCCGGTGAAGCCCGACAGCCATTGGCGGCCCTGCCAGCGCTCGGGCAGGTACTCGGACAGGTGCGGGTCGCTGGACGGCACCAGCACGGCCTGCAGGCCGTGAGTGCCCAGGGCGTCGCGCAGGCGCTCGATGCGCAGGCGGGTCTCTGAGGTGCGGGTGTCCATGGGGTGGGGACCGGGTTGAGCAACCCGCGCCGGGTGGGCGCCGGGTCGTGGTGTAAGGGTGGCCGGATTGTAGGAGCCGGGTCGTCTACAGCTCGGTGCGCAGCGCCCACAGCTCGGGGAACAGCACCACGTCCAGCATCTTGCGCAGGTAGCTGACGCCGCCGGTGCCGCCGGTGCCGCGCTTGAAGCCGATGACGCGCTCCACCGTCGTCACGTGGCGGAAGCGCCAGAGGCGGAAGGCGTCCTCCAGGTCCACCAGCTCCTCGCCCATCTGGTAGAGGTCCCAGTGGGCCTGCGGTGCGCGGTAGACGGTGAGCCAGGCGTCCTTCACGCCGTCGTCGGCCGTGCGCGGCTGGGTCCAGTCGCGCGCCAGCTGGGTGGCCGGCACCTGGATCCCGCGGCGGGCCATCAGCATCAATACCTGGTCGTACAGCGAGGGGGCCTCGAAGTCCGCCTGCACCTGGGCCAGCAGGTCGGGCCGGTGCTCGTGGGGCTTGAGCATGGCGGCGTTCTTGTTGCCCAGCATGAACTCGATGCGCCGGTACTGCGCGCTCTGGAAGCCGCTGCTCTTGGCCAGGTAGGGCCGGATGGCGCTGTACTCGGGCGGCGTCATCGTGGCCAGCACGTCCCAGGCGTGCACCAGCTGCTCCATGATGCGCGACACCCGCGCCAGCATCTTGAAGGCCTCGGGCAGCCGGTCGGACGCCACATGGGCCACGGCCGCCTGCAGCTCGTGCAGCATCAGCTTCATCCACAGCTCCGAGGTCTGGTGCTGCACGATGAAGAGCATCTCGTTGTGGTCGGGCGAGAGCGGCTTCTGCGCGT
>JBKBVY010000278.1:0-4222 GCA_046289335.1 Roseateles sp.
CGACGACCAAATCCTTGTATTCCTTGGCCATGTCCGTCCTCAACGTTTTCTATTTGCGGGTTTCCCCGGAGTCTGGGTCGTCACGCCCTGCAGCCTGACCGCGTAGCCGTCGGCATGGCGCAGGTCGGCGGACAGCAGCGGGCTGTGGTAGGTGGCCGCGACCTGCACGACCGAGCGGGCAAAGCGCGCAAAGCGCTCCACGACCTCGGCCTGCGCGCCGCGGCCCAGCTCGATGACCGCGCCGCTGGCCAGCGTCGCGCGCCAGGAGCCCCGGCCTGACAGGTCCAGCCGCTCGATGGCCTCGCCCAGCAGCTGGGCCGACGGCCCCAGCGCCCGCCACATCTGCAGCAGGCTGGCGGCGGCCTGCGGTGGCCCGGCCAGCACGGGCAGGTTTTCGTCCTCGACGTCGCCCAGGTTGGCATGGAAGACCTCGCCGAAGCTGTTCACCAGCGCGCGCTCCGCACTCGCCTCGCTGCCGGCATCGGCCCCCTCGACGCGCGCCTCCCAGTAGGCGGCGGCGCGGTGCTCCTCCAGCGTGACCCTGAGCTGCATGGGCCAGACCCGGGTCAGCCGGGCCCGCCGCACCCAGGGCACGGCCTCGAACGCGGCCCGGCCTTCCTTCAGGTTCATGCTGAGGAAGGATCCCTGCAGCCGCGGCAGCGCATTGGCCCGCAGCGACGCGACGCTGTTGCGGCTGACATCGCCCGCCACCTGGATGGCGCGCAGGTTGAACACCGGCAGGCCCACCGCCCAGCGCAGCGCCGCCCAGGTGGCCATCACCACCAGCGCCGTGACGAGCAGCGCCGACACCGCATTCATCAGGCGGATGTCGGCGGGGAGGCTGGCGGTGGCCGCGGCGGAGTTCACGTGCGGGTCAGCTCCGGTCCAGCCGCGCCTGGGCCAGCAGCCACAGGCAGAGCTGGGGATAGGCGATGCCCACGGCCTGCGCGGCCTTGGGCACCAGCGAATGCGAGGTCATGCCCGGGCTGGTGTTCATCTCCAGCAGGAAGGGCTTCATGTCGCTCTTCCTGACCATCAGGTCGGCGCGGCCCCAGCCGCGGCAGCCCAGCAGCCGGTAGGCCTTCAGCACGAGCTGCTGGATCTCGGCCTCCAGCGCCGCGGGCAGCGTGCCGTAGAGGTATTGCGTCGTGTCGGTGATGTACTTGTTGTCGAAGTCGTAGTTGCCGGCCAACGCGCGGATCTCGACGACCGGCAGCGCGACGGCCGACGCGCCCTCACCCAGCACGGCGCAGGTGACCTCGGGGCCTTCGATGCATTGCTCGAACAGCAGCTCGTCGTCATAGCCCAGCGCCAGCTCGACGGCGCCCTGCATGTCGGAGTAGCCGGCCGCCTTGGTGATGCCGATGCTGCTGCCCTCGTGCGGCGGCTTGACGACGACCGGCAGGCCCAGTTCGTCGGGGATGGCGCGGATGCGCTCGCGCGTCAGCTCGTCGCGGCCCAGCGCGAGGTACGCGGGCGTCGGCAGCCCTTCGGCGGCCCAGACGCGCTTGGTCATCGTCTTGTCCATCGCGACGCCCGAGGCCGTGACGCCGGAGCCGGTGTAGGGAATGCCCAGCCATTCCAGCGCGCCCTGCAGCGTGCCGTCCTCGCCGCCGCGGCCGTGCAAGGCGATGAAGGCGCGCTCGAAGCCCTCGTCCTTGAGCGCCTGCAGCGGCCGCTCGGCGGGGTCGAAGCCGTGGGCGTCCACGCCCAGGCCTTGCAGCGCGGCCAGCACGCCGGGGCCGCTCATCAGCGACACCGGCCGCTCGGCGCTCGTGCCTCCGTACAAGACGGCTACCTTGCCGAGGGCTTTGGCATCGATGTTCAGGTCGATTGGCGTCATGCCGACGCTCCTTGCGAGAAATGTTGGGCCACCAGCCGCGGCAGCGCGCTCATGGAGCCCGCGCCCATGCCGATGACGACGTCGCCGTCGCGGGTCAGCGCGGCCAGCGCGGCCGGCATGTCGGCCACGCTGGCGACGAAGTGGGGCGTGCCGACGGCCCGAGCCAGCGCCGCGCCGGTCGCACCTTCGACAGGCGCCTCGCCGGCGGAATAGACCTCGGTCAGCAGCACCACGTCGGCGCCCTGCATCACGCGCACGAAGTCGGCGAAGCAGTCGCGGGTGCGCGTGTAGCGGTGCGGCTGGAAGGCCAGCACCAGGCGCCGCCCCGGGTAGGCACCGCGCGCGGCGGCGAGAACCGCGGCCATCTCCACCGGGTGGTGGCCGTAGTCGTCGATCAGCGCGAAGCGGCCGCCGTCCGCCGCGGGCCATTCGCCCTGCTTCTCGAAGCGGCGGCCCACGCCGGAGAAGCCCGCCAGCGCCCGCTGGATGGCTGCATCCGGGCAGTCCAGTTCCATCGCGATGGCGATGGCCGCCAGGGCGTTGCGCACGTTGTGCTCGCCGGCCAGGTTCAGCAGCACGTCCAGCGGCGCGGCGCCTTCGCGTTCGCAGGTGAAGCGCATCTGCGCGCCGGTCAGCGCCTGCACGTTCACCGCGCGCACGCTGACGCCTTCGCTCAGGCCGTAGCTGACCACCGGCCGCTCGATGCGGCCCAGGATGGCGCGCACGCCCGGGTCGTCCGCGCAGACCACGGCCGCGCCGTAGAACGGCATGCGGTGCAGGAAGTCGACGAAGGCGTCGTGCAGCTTCTCGACCGAATGGCCGTAGGTGTCCATGTGGTCTTCGTCGATGTTGGTGACGACGGCCAGCACGGGGCTGAGCTTCAGGAAGGACGCATCGCTCTCGTCGGCCTCCACGACGATGAACTCGCCTTGGCCCAGGCGCGAGTTGGCGCCCGCCGCGTTCAGCTTTCCGCCGATGACGAAGGTCGGGTCCAGGCCCGCCTCGACCAGGATGGCCGTGACCAGCGAGGTGGTCGTGGTCTTGCCATGCGTGCCGGCGATGGCGATGCCGCGCTTCAGCCGCATCAGCTCGGCCAGCATGACGGCGCGCGGCACCACCGGCACCTGGCGCGCCCGCGCGGCCAGCACCTCGGGGTTGTCGGCCGCCACGGCCGTGCTGGTCACCAGCGCCTGGGCATTGCCGATGTGCGGCGCCGCATGGCCGATCTCCACGCGCAGGCCCAGGGCGCGCAGCCGCTCGGTCGTCGCGCTCTCGGCGGCGTCCGAGCCGCTGACCGTGAAGCCCAGGTTGTGCAGGATCTCGGCGATGCCGCTCATGCCGGCGCCGCCGATGCCGACGAAATGCAGTCGCTGAACCGCGTGCTTCACTTCAGCATCCCTTCGATCTCATCGGCCACGCGCGCGGCGGCGCGGGGCCGGGCCAGCGAGCGGGCCTTCTCGGCCATGGCCAGCAGCGCGGCGCGGTCCAAGCCGGCCAGCAGGTCGTGCAGCTTCTGCGGCGTCAGCTCGGCCTGCGGCAGGTGGATGGCCGCGCCGTGCTGGGCCATGAAGATGGCGTTGTCGCGCTGGTGCGAGGTGGTGCTGACCACCAGCGGCACCAGCACCGCCGCACAGCCGGCCGCGCACAGCTCGCTGACGGTGATGGCGCCAGCGCGGCAGACCACCACATCGGCCCAGGCCAGCGCCGCGGCCATGTCGTCGATGAAGGGGCGCACCTCGGCCGACAGGCCGGCGTCGGTGTAGGCCTGCCAGACGGCGCCCAGGTGGTCCTGGCCCGACTGATGCAGCACCTGCGGCCGCTGGTCCTCGGCCCACAACGCCAGTGTTTCGGGTAGCGCCTGGTTGATGGCGCGCGCGCCCAGCGAGCCGCCCAGCACCAGCAGCCGCAGTGGACCGATGCGATCGGCAAAACGCTCGGCTGGCACCGGCAGTGCCTCGATCTCGGCGCGCACCGGGTTACCGCTGACGATGGCGCCCGCCGTCGAAGCCGCGGCCGCGCCGTCGAAGCCGAAGGCGATGCGCCGGGCGAACGGCTTGAGCACCGCATTGCTCTTCAGCACCGCCGCATCGGCGTTCACCAGCATCAGCGGCCGGCCGCTCAATGCGGCCGAGATGCCGGCGGGCACGCAGACATAGCCGCCCATGCCCAGCACCGCCGTCGCGCGGCGCCGGTCGTACACCCGGCGCGCAGCGCCCAGCGACTTGAAGAAGCCGACGATGCCGCGCAGCGTGTGCTTGAGCCCCTTGCCGCGCAGGCCGGCGAAGGGCAAGGCGTCGATCGCGATGCCGCGCGCCGGCACCAGGCGGTTCTCCATGCCCTGCGGCGTGCCTATCCACGACACGGTCCAGCCGCGGCGCT
>JBKBVY010000279.1:0-4206 GCA_046289335.1 Roseateles sp.
GGGCGCCGCGCCATGCGTCTGCTTGCCCTGCACGGTGATCTTCAGCTTGTCGCTGCTCGCCATCGTCGGCCCGGGCCGGTAGCCGATGACGCCGGCCGGCTGGCGCGACGTGACGTGCAGGCCGAAGATGGCGCTGGGCGTCGGGTGCTCCAGCACGCCCTCCTTGATCATCAGCGCCGCGCCGCCCTCCTCGCCCGCGGGCGGCATCTCCTCGGCGGGTTGGAAGATGAACTTGACGCTGCCCGGGATCTGCGCGCGCAGCCCGGCGAGGATGCTGGCTACGCCCATCAGGATGGCCACATGGCAGTCGTGCCCGCAGGCATGCATGACGCCCACCTCCTCGCCGTTCCACATGGCCCGCACCTTGGACGCGAACGGCAGGTCCACGAGTTCGGTGACGGGCAGCGCATCCATGTCCGCGCGCAGCGCCACCACACCACCCGGCAGCCCGCCCTTGAGCAGCCCGACGACGCCGGTGTGGGCCACGCCGGACTTGACCTCGTCGAAGCCCAGCGCGTGCAGGTGCTCGGCGACGATGCTGGCGGTGCGGAACTCGCGATTGCCCAGCTCGGGATGCTGGTGCAGGTCGCGGCGCCAGGCGATGACCTGGTCTTGCAGCGCCGCGGCGGCGGCATCGATCTCGGTGGTCAGGGACATCAACAAACCTCCGGGGTGGACGGCGCCAGTATGGCTTCAGGTCGGCGGCCCCATGTTGCGATCTGCCCAAAGCCTGACGGCGGCCCAGCCCAGCAACGCGGCGAGCGCCAACTCCACGGCAAGCCAGCCGGCCCCGCGCACCAGTGGCAGGCCGACGCCGACTGCCGCCGCCGTGAGCGTGAACACAGCGCCGAACATCAGTGCCGCGGCGAGCAACAGCCCGACAAGATCGTTACGCCGAACGCGCACCCAGGCCGCCAGCGTGAAGGCCAAACACAGGTCGCCCAACACGGTGGCCCCGGTGCCCAACAGGGCCCAGCGGCCCTGCGCGGGCGTGCTGAACACCGCCCCGCCACCCACCACCGTCAACGCCAACACGCCGCCGGCCAGGCTGCGCAGCACCATGCGCCGGGCCCACTGCTTCGGAGTCATGGCACCAGGCGCCAGCCGGCGCCGCCAGTGGGCGGCCGGTTGAATCAGCGCGCAGCCGGCTAGCCCGGTCAGCAAAGCCATCCAGCCGGCGTAGGTCGCCAGGCCGACACCCTGCACCTGGGCCTCCCAGGCCTGGTGGCGCCACGCCGTTACAGCCAACACCCAAAGAAGGAAAAGGATCAACCGGCGCCAAGCGGGCATCTCGGCAAAACGTCCGTCCCGACCCTCTGCATCCTCGCCGTCGAAAGGCAAAGGCTGCCAGACCTGTGCCGGCCGGAACGCGGCCCGGGCGGCCCCGTTGAGCGGCACACCAGCCCAGCGCTGGCGGTGCTGCGCCAGGCGCTGCCACAGCACCCACCAGCCCAGCGCCACCAGCAGCACGACCAGCAGCGACAACGCCGGCAAGGCCACCAAAAACTCCCGCAAGACCCGCTGCCGGGCAAAGGCCAGCACCAGCACGATCCAGCCCAGCAGCACCCAGCGGCCCGCCCGGCCACGCCAGGCCAGCCCGCACCAACCGCCCAGCGCCTGGGCCGCCAGCAGCAAGGTCAGCACTGCCAGCAGCGCCTGCGGCATGCGGGCCAGCGACCACGACGCGACCACCTCCGCATGAATCGCCAGCGCCAAGGGGCCACACAGGCCCAGGCCAGCACTGACCGCCAACTGCCGCCACAGCCTTTGCCGCGCCTGCGCCGCGCCACGCGACGGCGCCACCCGGCCCTGCCAGCGCGCCGTCCAGACCGCCGCCGACGATGTCGACATGGCCGCAGACAGCGCCAGCATCACGGCCTGCAGCCCGACGAAGGCGCTCAGCACCGTCGGGGACACGCCGGACGCCATCAAGGCCGTGCCCAGCGCCAGCAGGCTGGTCAGCCCCGGCGCGAGCAGGCCGATGGCGGTCGGGCCGTCCTCGAAGAAGGGGCCGCGTGGCATGGTGAAGGACGCCGCCATCGGTTCAGGCCTCCTTGTTGAGGTCGTGGCGGCTCCACACGCGTATCGCTGCCGCCGTCATCGGCACGGTCAGCGCCAGTTGCAGCGCCAGCCACAAGGCGCCGCGCTGCGGCGTGATGCCCAGCCAGAGCAGGCCATACAGCAGCAGCGCCGGCAGCGCCGGCAGCACCGGCACCGCCAGCACCGCGAGCACGCGTGACCACACCGTGGAACGCCGGCCAAGCTGCCAGCGCAGGAAGGCGCTGCCAAGCAAGACATCGCCCATCAGCGACAGCCACGCGCCGACGCTGACGTACGCGCTGCCGCCGGCACGGAACAGCACGACCAGGGCCAGCGCCACCGTGACCAGCGCCGCAGCCGCTGCCATGGAGCCCAGCACCATGCGGCGTGCCCAGCGCTGCGGGCTCATGCCGCCTGGCGCCAGCCGCAGCCGCCAGTGCAGCGGCGGTGCCACGTAGCAACTGGCTGCGGCGGGCCGGTGCGCACGCGGTCCCGCGCCGCCAGCGGTGCGACCCGGCTCTCCCAATGGCACAGGCGATCGTGCGCCGCCACGGCCAGCGCGCCGGCGCCGAGGGCCAGCAGCGTGCCCTGCACGATCAGCAGCGGCAGCAGCACGCTCGCGGCGCCGTGGAACTGCAGCGCCAGCGAGGCCGGCAGCAGCGCCACGGCGCTGACGAGGCCGGGCAGCAGGCGGGTCAGCAGCGGCAGGTTGAAGGCCTGCGGCTCGCCATCCGGCGTGGTGTGGGTCAGCGCGATCATGTGTTGAGCACCTCCAGCAGGTCTTCCATGCCCAGGCCTGGCAAGCCCGCGGCGTCGGGATGCCGGCGGCTGTCCACCAGCAACTGCCCACCCCTCACCGCACTCCAGTGCAGCCCCGTCGGGTCGGGCTCGCGGGCCGGCACGCAGCGCAGGTGCTCCACCGCCTCGTCCCACTCGATGAACAGCTGGACTCGCCCTTCGCGCAGAAACAGCACATGGCTGACGACGCGCTCCAGGTCGCGGAGCAAATGGCTGGACACCAGCACCGTGCGCGGCGCGGGCTTGCGGCGCAGCGCGAACAGCGCGCGCATGAAGTCGCGCCGCGAGATGGGGTCCAGGCTGGCGACCGGCTCGTCCAGGAACAGCAGGTCCGGGTCGTGCGCCAGCGCCAGCACGACGGCCAGCTTCTGCTGGTCGCCCAGCGACAGCGCATCGGCGCGCCGGCCCAGCGGCAGGTCCAGCCGCGCCGCCAGCGCGACGGCGCTGGGCAGGTCCACACCGGGATAGACCGCCGCCATCTCCTGCAGATGCTCGTGGCCGTTCATGCGCGGGAACAGGTCGGGCGTCTGCGCCGCATAGCCCAGGCGCTCGCGCACCGCGTCGGTCAGCGCCAGGCTGGGCTCGCCCAGCAGCCGGGCCTCGCCTTCGTCCGGCGTCTGCAGGCCCAGCAGGCAGCGCATCAGCGTGCTCTTGCCGGCACCGTTGCGCCCCACCAGGCCCACGACGGCGCCCTCGGGGATGTCCAGGTCGATGCGGTCCAGCGCGGTGGTCTCGATGTCACCGGTGCGTAAGGTCTTGGAGAGGTGATTGATTTGGAACATGGCTCAGTGCAGTTCGATGGCGGAAGCGCCTGCAAAGGCGCGGTAAGGGGAGACGACGACCTGCTCGCCGGGCTGCAGGCCGCCCAGCACCTCGATGACGCCGTCGGCGCGGCGGCCCAGCTGCAGCGCGCGGCGCTGCGCACGGCGGCCGCCGGCATCGAGCACGAAGGCCCAGGCGCCGCCGGTGTCGGCGTAAAAGCCGCTGTCCGGCAGCAGCAGCGCGGGCTGCGGGTCGCCCAGCGTCAGGCGCAGGTCCAGGCCCTGACCCACCTGCAGTGGCGGCGGATCGGCATCGAAGGCCAGCTCGACGCTGAAGCGGCCGTCCTTGACCTGCGGGTCCAGGCGGGCGACGTGCAGCGCATGGTGGCGGCCCTCGTGCTGCAGCTCGGCGGGCAGGCCCTCGCGCACGCGGCCGAGGTGGAACTCGTCGAGCCTCACGCTGAGCTTGAAGCGGCCCAGGCTGTCCAGCCGCGCAATGCGGTTGCCGCTCCTGACGCTCTCGCCCACCTGCAGGGTCAGGCCCGTCACGCGGCCGGCCACCGGGGCGCGCACGGCCAGGGCTTCGCTGGCGACGCGCATCGCGTCC
>JBKBVY010000280.1:0-4159 GCA_046289335.1 Roseateles sp.
CGGCAGAGGAGGTCATCGCGGCATTCTAGGAAGGCGCTACATTCCGAGCCGGCGCGGCGCCATGCCGCCCACGTCGCTCGGACGGTTCCGGGCGCTTACGTACATCGTCATGACCTCTTCTTCCGCCTCCAGCGGCAAGCGCCGTTTCGCGCGCATCGACCGCCTGCCTCCCTACGTCTTCAACATCACGGCCGAGCTCAAGCTCGCGGCCCGCCGGCGTGGCGAGGACATCATCGACATGAGCATGGGCAACCCCGACGGGGCCACGCCGCCGCACATCGTCGCCAAGCTCTGCGAAGTGGCCCAGCGGCCCGACACCCATGGCTACTCGGCCAGCAAAGGCATCCCTCGGCTGCGCCGCGCGATCTCGCACTGGTACCAGCGCCGCTACGGCGTGGACATCAACCCCGACACCGAGGCCATCGTCACCATCGGCTCCAAGGAAGGCCTGGCCCACCTGATGCTCGCGACTCTCGACCGCGGCGACACCGTGCTGGTGCCCGACCCCAGCTACCCCATCCACATCTACGGCGCGGTGATTGCCGGGGCTGACATCCGCGCCATTCCCGTCAGCAGCGAGGTGGACTTCTTCGCCGAGCTGGAGAAGACCATCCGCGGCAGCTACCCCAAGCCCAAGATGATGGTGTTCGGCTTCCCGTCCAACCCGACGGCGCAGTGCGTGGAGCTGAGCTTCTTCGAGCGCGTCGTGGCGCTGGCCAAGAAGCACGACATCCTGGTCGTGCATGACCTGGCCTATGCCGACATCGTGTTCGACGGCTATGTGGCGCCCAGCATCATGGAGGTGCCCGGCGCCAAGGACGTGGCGGTGGAGTTCTTCACCCTCAGTAAGAGCTACAACATGGCCGGCTGGCGCGTGGGCTTCATGGTGGGCAACCCCGACCTCGTCGCCGCGCTGGCCCGCATCAAGAGCTATCACGACTACGGCACGTTCACGCCGCTGCAGGTCGCGGCCATCGCGGCGCTGGAGGGCGACCAACAATGCGTGAAGGACATCGCCGCCAGCTACCAGCGCCGCCGCGACGTGCTCTACAAGGGACTGATCGAAGCCGGCTGGCAGGTCGACTGCCCCCGGGCCAGCATGTACATCTGGGCGCGCATCCCCGAGCCCTACCGCGAACTCGGTTCCCTGGAGTTCTCGCGCCAGCTGCTGGAGAAGGCCAAGGTCTGCGTGTCGCCCGGCATCGGCTTCGGCGACCACGGCGACGGCCATGTGCGCTTCGCCCTCATCGAGAACGAGTCGCGCATCCGCCAGGCGGTGCGCGGCATCAAGGCGATGTTCAAGGCAGACGGCGTGTTGAAAACCTGAGCCGCGGGCGGCGCGACAATGCGCGCTGCCAACATTGCCGGGAGAAATACGTGACCGCACCGCGCGCCCGCACACACCGTTCACTCGTGAAGTCAGGCCTCATCCGTCGCCTGCTGTTCGCCTGCACGCTGGGCATGGCCGGCAGCGCCTGGGCCGCCACGCTGGCGGTGGAGGGCGGCCGCTGGTTCGACGGCGAGCGTTTCGTGCCGGGCACCTGGTTTGTCGTGGACGGCAAGCTCACGCGTCAGCGCCCCGCCCGGGTGGATGTGCGCATCGACGCGCGGGGCGCGCACGTCGTGCCGCCCTATGCCGATGCCCACAACCACGACATGCAGAACGCCTGGGGTGTGGACCGGCGCCTGACCGCAACGCTGCAGGGCGGCGTGTTCTACACGGCGCAGCTCTGCGCCAACGAGGACATCGAGCCCTTCCGCCCGCTGTTCAACCGGCCCACCACGCCCGACGTGGTGGTGGCCAATGCCTGCATCAGCGCCAGCGACGGTCATCCCCTTGGCCTGCTGCTGCCGCACGCCGGTGACAAACCCGATCTGGACGCGCTGCGCCAGGCCTATGTGGCGATCGACACCGAGGCCCAGCTGGCCCAGCGCTGGCCCGAGGTGCTCGCGCGCAAGCCCGATCTGGTGAAGGTCATCCTGGTGGACAGTACCCGGCATGCGGCGCGCTTCGGCCAGCCGGCGCTGCTGGGCCGCAACGGCCTGGACCCGGCGCTGCTGCCGGCCATCGTGCAGCGCGCCCATGCGGCCGGCCTGCGCGTGGCGGCCCATGTGGACACCGCCGGCGACGTGGCCGTGGCGGCCCGCGCGGGCGTGGACCTGCTGGCCCATCTGCCGGGCTATCACTTCGAGAAGGGGCTGTCGGCGGCGGACTACCGCATCGACGACGACACCGTCCGGCTGCTGGCCGGCCGCAAGATCCCGGTGATCGCTACCGCCAGCGTCAGCGCCACCATGGCCGGCCTGAAAGGCGAAGCACTGGCCGCCGTGCAGCAGGTGCAGCGCGACAACCTGCAGCGCCTGCTGCGCGCCGGCGTGCCGCTGCTGATCGGCAGCGACAACCCCTTCGGCGGCCCGGTCGACGAGGTGGCCTACCTGGACGGCCTGCAACTGCTGCCGCGTGCGCAATTGCTCAGAAGCTTGACCATGGACACGCCGCGGCAGCTGTATCCGCAGCGCGCCATCGGCCGTTTCGCGGAAGGCGCCGAAGCGAGCTTCCTGCTGCTGGATGGCAACCCGCTGACCGACCTGCAGGCGCTGCGCCGCATCCGGCTGGGCGTAAAGCAGGGCAGCGTGCTGGCCCTGCCCGCCCCCAAGCCCTGATCAGCCGCCCCGCTCAGGCGCCGGCCGCCTCCCGCTCGCGGCTTTGCCACCATTCCAGCCCGGCCACGGCCAACGCATGGTCCTCGTCGCCGGCCAGGCCCGAGACGATCAAGGTGCCGATGCGCCCCTGGCCGCGCAGCACCAGCGGCACGGCGCCGCCTTCGGCGCGGTACTGCGCCGGGTCCAGCCCCGTCTCGGCGTTGAAGTCGATGCCGCGCTCCACGCATTGCTGGCGCACCATCCACGAGCTGTGGCCGAAGCGCAGGCTGACGTTCTTCTTGCGCTGGATCCAGTCGGCATTGCCGGCCCCCGTGCCGTCCATGAAGAACACGAAGACCGGATGGTCGTTGCGCTCCAGATGCACGGCGACCGGCCGCCCCGGAAACCAGGCCTGCGCCAGCGCCACGATGCACTGACCGATGGTCATCGCATCGGCGGCATTGAGCCGGTCGAACACCAGCGCACGCTCCTGCGTCATGCAGTCGGTGACGGTGGCGGGTGCGGTCGGGAAGGCGTCCATGGGCAAGGGGGCGATTGCAGAATCGGTCATCCTAGAGCCGTACTCCACCGAAACCGGACGATCCGATGCCCACATTCCCGCGGCCGCAGGCCTGCATGCTTGACCTCGACGGCACCCTCGTCGACACCCTGGGCGACTTCGTCGCCGTGCTGGGCCTGATGCTGGCCGACCTGGGCCTGCCGGCCGTGGACCGCAGCTTTGTCGAGCACACCATCGGCCGCGGCGGCGAACACCTGGTGCGCATGACGCTGGCCGAGGCCGGCGCCGAGCCCGCGCTGTTCGAGCGCGCCTGGACGCTCTACCAGCAGCACTATGCGGCGGTGAACGGCGCGCATGCGGCCGTCTACCCCGGCGTGGTGGAAGGCCTTGAGCGGCTGCGCGCGCTGGGGCTGCCACTGGCCGTGCTGACCAACAAGCCCGCCGCACCGGCGCGCGAGCTGCTGCGCCGCAAGGGCTTGGACGGCTATTTCGCCCAGGTGTTCGGCGGCGACGACTTTCCGAAGAAGAAGCCCGACCCGCTGCCGCTGCTCAAGACCTGCGAGGCCCTGGGCACGCCGCCGGCTGCCACCTGGATGGTGGGCGACTCACGCAACGACGCCGAGGCCGCTCACGCGGCCGGCTGCCCGCTGGTGCTGGTGACCTATGGCTACAACCACGGCGAGGACATCCGCGCCGTGCCCGCCGGGCAGCATGTGGACCGGCTGGACGCGATCAGGATCGCCGCGATGCCTTCTTGATGCCCAGCAGGGCATCCTTCAAGCCGTCGTCGGCCGGCTTCTCGCCCAGCCAGATGCGCAGCAGCGCCGAGAAGAACTCCGGCTCCTTGATGGGCTCGCCGATGGCCTTGCCGTTGAGCAGCACCGTGGAGCCGATGCCCGGCACATAGTCCACCGAGAAGCTGTCGCCGCTGTTGAGCTGCTTGCGGCTGGCGAAGATCTCGCTGAGCTTGAGCACGCCGTTGATGGACTTGACGAA
>JBKBVY010000281.1:0-4135 GCA_046289335.1 Roseateles sp.
GCGATGATGAACTCCAGGCGCGTGATGCGCTGGCCCGACATGCCCGGCCCGGTGCTGGACAAGCACAGCAGCGGCGGCGTGGGCGACAAGGTCAGCCTGATGCTGGCGCCCATGGTGGCGGCCTGCGGCGGCTATGTGCCCATGATCGCCGGCCGCGGCCTGGGCCACACCGGTGGCACGGTGGACAAGCTCGAAGCCATTCCCGGCTACACGACGACGCCCGATCCGGCGCGCTTCGACCAGATCGTCCGGTCCCTCGGCTGCGCCATCATCGGCCAGACCGCCGACCTGGCTCCGGCCGACAAGCGCTTCTACGCGACGCGCGACGTGACGGCCACGGTCGAGAGCGTGCCGCTGATCACCGCGTCCATCCTGTCCAAGAAGCTCGCTGCCGGCCTCGAAGGCCTGGCCATGGACATCAAGTGCGGCAACGGCGCGTTCGCGTCCACGCCCGAGTTCGCGCGCGAGCTGGCCGAGAGCATCGTCGCCGTGGCCGGCGGCGCGGGCCTGAAGACGCGCGCGCTGATCACCGACATGAACCAGATCCTGGGCAGCGATGTCGGCAACGCGCTGGAAGTCATCGAAACCATCCGCTACCTGACCGGCGAGTACCGCGAGCCGCGCCTGCATGAGGTCACGCTGGCGCTGTGCGCCGAGATGCTGGTGCTGGGCGGGCTCGCGGCCGACACCGGCGCCGCCCGCGTGAAGCTGCAGGCCGCGCTGGACTCCGGCGCCGCCGCCGAGAAGTTCGCCAAGATGGTGGTGGCGCTGGGCGGCCCGGCCGACCTGATGGAGCGTCCGTCCGCCTACCTGGCCGCCGCACCGGTCGTGAAGCCGGTGGCCGCGCCGCGCGCCGGCGTCATCACGACGATGGCGACCCGCGACCTGGGCGTGGCCATCGTCGAGATGGGCGGCGGCCGCCGCAAGGCGGGTGACGCCATCGACATGCGTGTCGGCTTCTCCGACGTGAAGCCCATCGGTACGCGGGTCGCGGTCGGCGAGCCGCTGGCGCTGATCCATGCGGCGGACGACGCCGCGGCCGACCGCGCCGTCGCGTCCTACCTTGCCGCTGTTGGCCTCGGCGATGCGGACGTGGCTGCCACGCCCATGGTCATGGCGACAATCGGCTGATGGACGAACAGAACAGCAAGCCGCCGCAGGATCCGCCACGCCGCGCCATCAAGAGCTTTGTCACCCGTGCCGGTCGCATGGGCACGGGCCAGATCAAGGCGCTGGCCGAACTGGGCCCCAAGTTCGTGCTGCCCTACAAGGCCGAGCGCATGGACCCCGCCCAGGTGTTCGGCCGCCAGGCCCCGCTGGTGCTGGAGATCGGCTTCGGCATGGGCGGCGCCACCGCCGAGATTGCGCAGACGCTGCCCGATCACGACTTCATCGGCTGCGAGGTGCACGAGCCCGGCGTCGGCGCGCTGCTCAAGCTCATCGATGAGAAGCAGCTGACCAACATCCGCATCGTGCAGCACGACGCAGTGGAGGTGTTGCGCGACATGATCGGCCCGGAGCTGCTGGCCGGCGTGCACATCTTCTTCCCCGACCCCTGGCACAAGAAGCGCCACCACAAGCGCCGGCTCATCCAGCCGGCCTTCGTCGCCCAGCTGGTGCAACACCTGGCCCCCGGCGGCTATCTGCACTGCGCGACCGACTGGCAGCCCTATGCCGAGCAGATGCTGGAGGTGTTGTCGGCCGAGCCTCAACTGCTGAATACCGCGGCCGGCTATGCTGAAAAGCCCGCCTACCGGCCTCTGACCAAGTTCGAGGCCCGCGGCATCAGGCTGGGTCATGGCGTCTGGGACCTGGTGTTCAGGAAGAAGTGATGACGAGTCCGCTGCAAGGCAAGCACATCCTGCTGGCGATGACCGGCGGCATCGCCGGCTACAAGATCGCCGAGCTGACCCGGCTGTTCGTGAAGGCGGGCGCGACGGTGCAGGTCATGATGACCGCGGCCGCCGAAGCCTTCATTACGCCCGTCACGATGCAGGCCTTGTCCGGCCGTCCGGTCTACACCAGCCAATGGGATGCGCGGCAGGCCAACAACATGGCCCACATCAACCTCAGCCGCGAGGCCGATGTGATGCTGGTCGCGCCGGCCAGCGCCGATGCCATCGCCGCGCTGGCGCAGGGCAGGGCGGACGACCTCGTCAGCCTGACCGCGCTGGCCCGCCGCATCGACGCATGCCCGTTGCTGGTCGTGCCGGCGATGAACCGCGAGATGTGGGCCCACCCGGCCACGCAGCGCAACATCGCGCAGATCCAGGCCGACGGCGCCAGGCTCATCGGCCCGGCCAGCGGCGACCAGGCCTGCGGCGAGACCGGCGACGGTCGCATGCTGGAGGCCCAGGAGATCTTCGACGACGTCGAGGCCGCCCTGGCGCCCAAGACGCTGCACGGCAAGAAGCTGCTGATCACCGCCGGCCCCACCTTCGAGCCCATCGACCCGGTGCGCGGCATCACCAACCACAGCAGCGGCAAGATGGGCTTTGCCATCGCCCGCGCGGCGGCCGAGGCCGGCGCGGTCGTCACGCTGGTGGCCGGCCCGGTGCACCTGCCGACGCCGCGCGGCGTGCGCCGCGTCGATGTGCAGACCGCCCGCCAGATGCACGACAACGTGATGCTGCTGGCGCCGGGCCAGCATGCCTTCATCGCCACCGCGGCCGTGGCCGACTGGCGGCCGGCCGAGGTGCACGAGCACAAGCTCAAGAAGGCCGAGGGCGGCGCTAATTTGGGAGGTGTGGCTCCGACCATTGCCATGGCCGAGAACCCGGACATCCTCGCGGCCGTGGCGGCGCTGAACTCACCGCCTTACTGCGTGGGCTTTGCCGCCGAGAGCGAGAAGCTGGCCGAGCATGCCGAGGCCAAGCGCCGCCGCAAGGGCGTCCCGCTGATCGTCGCCAACCTGGGCCCGGCCACCTTCGGCCGCGACGACAACGCGCTGCTGCTCATCGACGAGCAAGGTCAGCGCGAACTGCTGCGCAGCGACAAGCTCAGCCTCGCGCGCGAGCTGATCGCCGAACTCTCGAAACGACTTCCCTGATGCACGCCATTGACCTGCAAGTGCTCGACGCCCGCATGGCCGAGCAGATTCCCGCCTACGCCACGCCCGGCAGCGCCGGCCTGGACCTGCGCGCCTGCCTGGACGAACCCATCACGCTGGCCCCCGGCCAGACGACGCTGATCCCCACGGGCCTAGCCATCCACATCGCCGACCCCGGCCTGGCCGCGATCATCCTGCCGCGCTCGGGCCTGGGCCACAAGCACGGCATCGTGCTGGGCAACTTGGTGGGGCTGATCGACAGCGACTACCAGGGCCAGCTGATGGTCAGCTGCTGGAACCGCGGCCACGCCGAGTTCACCATCCAGCCCTTCGACCGCATCGCCCAACTGGTCATCGTGCCGGTGGTGCAGGCGACGTTCCGCCGCGTGGACAGCTTCGATGCGTCGTCGCGCGGCACCGGTGGCTTCGGGTCCACCGGCAAGGGCTGAACTTCTGAATCCGTCGGGGACAGAGCTCGCTATCGCTCGGTCCGTCCCGCGATCAATGAAGCTGCTCGTCCGGCGGCGCGCCGGTCTGCACCATGAAGATGGGCTCGCCGACCGAGCCGGCCTGCACTTCCTCTTCGGTTGCCGGTCGCACGTCCACCAGCTTCAGGTGCATGCGCAGCCCGATGCCGGCCAGCGGATGGTTGCCGTCCAGCACCACATGCTCGGGATAGACCTCGGTGACGGTGTAGACCGCCTCCGCGCTCATGCCCTCGGTGACAGCGCCCTCGGGCAGCCCCTCGAACTGCATGCCCGGCTCGACATCGACCGGGAACAGGTTGCGCGCCTCGAAGCAGACCAGGTTGGAGTCGTAGTCGCCGAAGGCCTCTTCGGGCTGCAGCGCGAGGTCGGTCTCGAAGCCGACCTCCTGGCCCTCAAGGGCTGCTTCCACCTTGGCGAACAGGTCGTCGCCGCCGTGCAGGAACTCCATGGGCTCGGCCAGCTCGTCGATGAGCTGGCCCTGGGCATCTTCAAGTCTCCAGCGCAGGGAGACGACACAGGGGCGGGTCACTTGCATGGGATGAATTTTCCCACACCCCCTCGGCACAATGCCGCCCATGCAGATCGACATCCCGACCCC
>JBKBVY010000282.1:0-4125 GCA_046289335.1 Roseateles sp.
GCGGCACTGCGCCGAGGCCAGGTTGCCGCTGCCCGTCGCCGCACTGGGCGCGGTGAAGGCCTTGCCGAACCTGCGCTGCTGCGTCGTCGGCACCGAGAGCCTGGCGCAATGGCAGCAGATCCACGCGGCCTGGCAGCAAGCCGCACCGCTGGCCTGGCCCGAGCTGGCCAGCACCGACCCGCAAATCATCGACCCGCGCCGCTGGCCGCCGGCCAGCGCCTGAACCCGCCATGACCGCAACCCCTCCACTGACGCTGGCCATCGTGCAGGCGCGCATGTCAAGCTCACGCCTGCCCGGCAAGGTGCTGATGCCGCTGGGCGGCCTGCCACTGATCCTGTTCATGCTGGCGCGGGTGCGCCGCGCTCGGCGGGTGGACGAAATCGTGCTGGCCACCAGCACCGACGCCAGTGACGACGAACTCGCGCGGGTCGTGCAGGCGGCAGGCTATCGTGTGCACCGCGGCCCGCTGGACGACGTGCTGGCCCGCTTCGCCGGCGCCGCCGATGCCAGCCCAGCACACGTGCTGGTGCGGCTGACGGGCGACTGCCCGCTGATCGACCCGGCCATCGTAGACCGCGTTGTGCAGCAGGTGCAGTCCGGCGCCTGCGACTACTGCACCAACGGTGAACCCGCCACCTACCCCGACGGCCTGGACGTCGAGGCCTTCACGCACGCCGCGCTGCGCGAAGCCAACCAGCAGGCCCGCCTGCCCAGCGAGCGCGAGCATGTGACGCCCTGGCTGCGCGCCCACCCGGAGCGCGTACGCGTGGCTGCCGTGCGCGGGGCGGTGGACCTGTCGGCGCTGCGCTGGACGGTGGACCATGCCGACGATCTGGCACTGGTGCGCGCGCTGGTGGACGGCCTGGACGCGCAGCACGGCGCCGGTCACGCACTGCGGGCCGATCTGTTCGACCTGCTGCGCTTCGTCGATGCCCACCCCGAACTCGTCAGCCCGAACGCGCACACCCGCAACGAGGGCTATCTGAAAAGCCTGCAGGCCGACGCAGCGCAGGCCGACGCCCAGGGCTCCTGAACATTCATCTCCAAGAGGTTCCCATGCGCAGTTTCCAAGCCTCCGAAGCCCTGCTGGCGCGCGCCGAGCGCGTGATCCCGCTGGGCAGCCAGACCTTCAGCAAGAGCCGCACGCAGTACCCGCTGGGCGTGTCGCCGTTCTTCATAGAGCGCGGCCAGGGCTCGCGCGTTTGGGATGTCGACGGCAACGAGTACCTGGATCTCATCATGAGCCTGGCCTCGGTGACGCTGGGCTACCAGGACCCCGACGTCACGCAGGCCGTGGCACGCCAGCTGCAGGACTCGGGCGTCATCTTCAGCCTGCCGCACCGGCTGGAGGCCGAGGTTGCCGAGTTGATCGTCGACATGGTGCCCTGCGCGGAGATGGTCCGATTCGGCAAGAACGGCTCCGACGCCACCGCCGGCGCGGTGCGCGTCGCGCGCGCCTACACGGGCCGAGAGCGTGTCATCGTCTGCGGCTACCACGGCTGGCAGGACTGGTACATCGGCTCCACCGCCCGCAACGGCGGCGTACCCAAGTCCACGCAGGAGCTGACACACGCCATCGGCTACAACGACCTGGCCGCGGCCGAGTGCGTGTTCGCGCAGTTCCCTGGCCAGATCGCCGCCGTCATTCTGGAGCCGATGAACGTCACCGCGCCCAAGCCCGGCTACCTGGAAGGCATGAAGGCACTGGCGCACAAGCACGGTGCGCTGCTGGTGTTCGACGAGACCATCACGGGCTTCCGCTACGCCAACGGCGGCGCCCAGGAACTGTTCGGCGTCACGCCCGACCTCGCCACATTCGGCAAGGGCCTGGCCAACGGCTTCCCGGTGTCAGCCGTCGCCGGCCGGGCAGACGTGATGAAGGTGATGGAAGACATCTTCTTCTCCTTCACCTTCGGCGGAGAGTTGCTGTCGCTGGCTGCGGCCAAGGCCACGCTGGAGAAGCTCAGGCGAGACCACGTGTTGGCCGGCATCGCAGCCAAAGGTGAGCGCCTGCAGGCCGGGCTGAACGCGCTGCTGAGTGAGGCTGGGCTGAACGATCTGTTCCACGTCAGCGGTCACCCGAGCTGGACCTTCCTGAACATCCGCGAGGCCCGCGGCGTCACACCCTTCGAGGTGAAAACGCTGCTGATGCAGGAGCAGCACCAGCGCGGCGTCCTGTGCCTGGGTGGCCACAACCTGTGCCACGCCCACAGCGACGCCGACATCGACGACACGCTGGCCATGTACCGCGAGGTGCTGCCGATGATCGGCGATGTTGCCAGCCGCGGCGTGCTGCGCGAGCAGCTGCGCTGCGAGCCACTGGTACCGCTGTTCAAGGTCCGCTGAGTGGCGGCGTTCGTACCTTCCGCGCTGCGCCCAGCCACCGCGGCCGACCTGGCGGCGATTCGGCAATGGCGCAACCACCCGACAGTGCGCCGGGTGATGTTCACGCGGCACGAGATCGGCGCCGACGAGCACGCCGCCTGGTGGGCGCGCATCTCGGAGTCGCCGCGCCACCGCGTGCTGGTGCTCAATTGCCGCGGGCGCGACTGCGGCGTCGTCAACTTCACGGCCGATGCGGACACCCCGCGTCTGTGGCACTGGGGCTTCTATCTGGACCCCGACGCCTTCACCGCGCCGCTGGCACAGCTGCAAGCCTGGGGCGACATGGAGAAGTTGTCGCTGCAATGGGCGGCCGACGAGCTGGGCGCCGACGAGATCGCCTGCGAGGTGTTCGCGTCCAACACCGCGGTGCTGGCGCTCCACCGCCGGCACCGCTTCCAGGAGACCGGCCGCTACCTGCGCGACTGCGACGGCGAGCAGCTGGAGGTGGTGCAGCTCAGGCGCGCGCTGCGCTGAGCACGGCGCTCCACAGCGCATGCGCCACGCGCGCGGCGCCCCGCCCGTCCAGCCGCGCGGCCAGCCTGCGGCCCATGTCCAGCCGGCGCGGCGAATCGGTTGCCAACTCGCGCACTGCGGCCAGCAAGGCCTGGCACTGCGCGTCGCTGCCGGTCCATGGGCCCAGGTGGACACCCTCGCCCGCGTCAGCGAGCGCGCGACACAGCGGCTCCTGGTTGTCCGCCAAGGTCAACGTGATGCCCGGCAGGCCCAGGCAGGCGCGCTCCCAGGTCATCGAGCCTCCGGCGCCAACGAAGAGGTCAGCTGCGGCGAAGCGTGCGGCCATGTCGGTCGCGGCGACGGTCAGCGTCACCGCGGCATCGCCTTGCCAGCGCGCGGCCAAAGTCGCCACATGCGGGTTGCCGCCACCGATGACCGCGTCGATGCACACCGAATCGCCCAGGCCCTCGCGCAGCACGGCGATACAGCGGTCCGTCGCGTCCGGCGGGTCCGACCCGCCGAAGGCCAGCACGACGCGCGACAGCGCCGCCCGGCGCTCGCGAAGCGCCGCCCGCGCCTGCGCAAACTCGTGCCGCAGCAGCGCAAAACCCGGCCCGAACAGCGTCTGTGCCGCCGGCCCCTGCCAGTGCGCCGCATAGCGGGCGGCGGGATCGACATGCCAGTTCTGGTCCAGCAGCCAGTCTCCCAGCAGCGGCCGGTTGGCGAGATCGTCGATGACCAGCACGACCGGCAGCGCCCAGCCGCGCGCCGCGCAGCCGGCGTGGAAGGCCTGCACCCAGCGGGCGTCGAGGCCGTAGTGGTCCACCACCAGCACCGCGGGCGGCGGCAGTGCCGCATCCAGCCAGACCTGCAGGCAGGCCTGTGCATCGTCGACCGAAGAAAGCGCCAGCAGCCGGCAATCGGCCGCGGCGATGGCCGCGGATGCGTCGCCGGCCTGGGCAACCTGCGCGAACACCGGTATCGCCCCACGCTCGCGCAGCGCCGCGGCCAGCGCCAGGCAGCGCATCACATGGCCGTGGCCCATCACCGACGACGCATCGGCGCGGATCAGCACCGGCAACGCCGTCATGCGCTCAGAACGTGTGAACGAACCGCGCCCGCCGAGCGTTGAGCAACGCATGAGTGCTGCGACGGTCGGGGACGAGGGCGAACAGGCCCAGGCGAGTCTGTTCGGTGCAGGGGAGTTGGCTGGCCCAGGCCAGGCGCAGCGGCCACCTGGCGGTCAAGCGCCAGCGCGGGTGATGTCGCCGCAGCGCCATCAGGTC
>JBKBVY010000283.1:0-4086 GCA_046289335.1 Roseateles sp.
GGTGGCGGCGTCCGAGAAGGTCACCATCCGCACCGACGTGCTCACCGTGACGGTGGACACGCTGGGCGGCGACATCGTCCGCGCCGAGCTGCCCAAGTACCTGACGGCGCCGGACCCCACCGTCACCGACCAGCTGCTGCAGATCGTGCGGCTGAAGAAGCCCGATCCCTTCACGCCCGAGCCGGTCGTGCTGTTCAACGCAGCCCAGCACTACCGCGCCCAGACCGGCCTGGTCAGCGCCCAGGGCCCGCTGCCCACCCACCACACGCCCATGACGCCGGTGGCGGGCGAGCGCGAGCTGAAGGATGGCCAGGACCAGCTGCAGCTGAAGCTGGAGTCCGCCGAGGTGGGCGGCGTCAAGCTGGTCAAGACCTACACGTTCAAGCGCGGCGCCTACACGGTGGACGTGACCCATGAGGTCATCAACGCCGGTGCCGCGCCCGTCACGCCGCAGGTCTACCTGCAGCTGGTGCGCGACGGCTCCACCGTCACCGGCGGCGCCGCCTTCACGCCCAGCTTCACCGGCCCGGCCGTCTACAACGACAAGGCCAAGTTCAAGACCATCAAGTTCGAGGACATCGACAAGAACAAGGTCGACATCGAGAAGCAGGCCGACGACGGCTGGGTCTCGATGATCCAGCACTACTTCGCCAGCGCCTGGCTGGTCAACGAGCCGGGCAAGCGCGAGTTCTTCGTGCGCAAGCTGCCCGGCCAGCCGGGCGTGCAGGGCGACACCTACGCCACCGGCATGGTCTTCACGCTGCCCACGCTGGCGCCCGGCGCCAGCACCACGCAGAAGGCCACGCTGTTCGCCGGCCCGCAGGAAGAAAACAACCTGGCCAAGCTGGCGCCGGGGCTGGAGCGGGTCAAGGACTACGGCATGCTGACCATCATTGCCGAGCCGCTGTTCTGGCTGCTGGACAAGCTGCACGGCGTCATCGGCAACTGGGGCTGGACCATCGTCGCGCTGGTCGTGTTGCTGAAGATCGCGCTGTACTGGCTGAACGCCAGCGCCTACCGCTCCATGGCCAAGATGAAGGCCGTGGCGCCGCGCATCGCCGAGCTGAAGGAGCGCTACAAGGACAGGCCGCAGGAAATGCAGCAGGAGATGATGAAGATCTACCGCGAGGAGAAGGTCAACCCCATCGGCGGCTGCCTGCCCATCTTTGCGCAGATGCCCATCTTCATGGCGCTGTACTGGGTGCTGCTGAGCACCGTGGAAATGCGCCAGGCGCCGTGGATCCTGTGGATCACCGACCTGTCGGTGCGCGACCCCTACTTCATCCTGCCGCTGCTGATGATGGCCACCAGCCTGTTCCAGGTCTGGCTGAACCCGCCGGCCGCCGACCCGATGCAGCAGAAGATGATGTGGATCATGCCCATCGCCTTCGGCATCATGTTCTTCGTCTTCCCCGCCGGCCTGGTGCTGTACTGGCTGACGAACAACATCCTGTCGATCGCGCAGCAGTGGATGATCAACAGACAGCTCGGCGTGAACTGAATCACGTGAATCTGCACAGCCCCCGCGAGCGGGGGCTTTTTTGCGGCCGGCGTTGGGCGTTCAATCGCTTCGCGGGGCAGAGAACACCGGCCCGGACGGGGCTCACGAGAGTGCCCGGACCCGGCCTCCCCCGCGCCAATCCCTCGGACAGCTACCCTCGGGTGGCTGTCTGCTTTTGGGGCGCCGACAATCGCGTCATGCTCGCCCGCCATGCCGACCCCATCGCCGCCATCGCCACCGCCCCGGGCCGCGGGGCCGTGGGCATCGTGCGGGTGTCGTCGCCGCAAGACCTGGCACCGCTCATCGAGGCCGTCTGCGGCCGCACGCTGAAGGCCCGCGAGGCCACCTATCTGCCCTTCCGCGACGCCGCCGGCAACGCCATCGACCAGGGCCTGGCGCTGCACTTCCCGGCACCCCATTCCTACACCGGCGAGCATGTGCTGGAGCTGCAGGCCCATGGCGGCGCGGTGGTCATGCAGCTGCTGCTGGCCCGGATCATCGAGGCTGGTGCCGGTGTGCGACTGGCCGAGCCGGGCGAGTTCACGCAGCGCGCCTTCCTGAACGGCAAGCTGGACCTGGCCCAGGCCGAGGCCGTGGCCGACCTCATCGACGCCAGCACCGAGGCCGCCGCGCGCAGCGCCAGCCGCGCACTGGGCGGCGCGCTCTCCAACGAGGTGGGCGTGCTGCGCGACCAGCTCATCCAGCTGCGCATGCTCGTCGAGGCGACGCTGGACTTCCCCGAGGAGGAGATCGACTTCCTGGAGAAGGCCGACGCCTTCGGCCGGCTGGACCGCCTGACGGCGCAACTGAGCGCCGTGCAGGCCCGCACGCGCCAGGGCGCGCTGCTGCGCGACGGGCTCAAGGTGGTGCTGGCCGGCCAGCCCAACGTGGGCAAGAGCTCGCTGCTGAACGCGCTGGCCGGCGCTGAACTCGCCATCGTCACGCCCATCCCCGGCACCACGCGCGACAAGGTCAGCCAGACCATACAGATCGAAGGCGTGCCGCTGCACATCACCGACACCGCCGGCCTGCGCGACGACACGGCCGACGAGGTCGAGCGCATCGGCGTGTCGCGCTCGTGGGATGCGATTGCCGATGCGGATGTCGTGCTGTTCCTGCACGACCTGGGCCGCCTGGGCCAGCCGGACTACGAAGCCGAGGACGAACGCATCCGCGCGCGGCTGGCGGCGGTCGAGTCCAGCCGCATCGTGCAGGTCTTCAACAAGGCCGACCTGGCCGCGGCGCCCGCGGGCGAGATCGCGCTGAGCCTGAAGACCGGCGCGGGGCTGGAAGCGCTGCGCCAGCGGCTGCTGAAGACCGCCGGCTGGCAGGCCGTGCCCGAGGGCTTGTTCATCGCCCGCGAGCGGCATGTGCAGGCGCTGGCCCGCACGGCCGAGCACCTGCAACTCGCGCGGGCCATCGCCGAACAGCGCGACGCCGCGCTGGACTTGCTGGCCGAGGAGCTGCGCCTGGCCCATGACGCCTTGGGCGAGATCACCGGCGCGTTCTCGGCCGACGAGCTGCTGGGCGTCATCTTCAGCAGCTTCTGCATCGGCAAGTAGGCCTGCATACTGCCCCCATGCCCGACGCCCCGCCCCTCACCCAGCTGCTGCACGCCTGGCAAGACGGCGACGGCAGCGCCTTCGGGCGGCTGCTGGGCGAGGTGCATGCCGAGCTGATGCGCATGGCCGGCTCGCGGCTGCGCGTGGCGGACGGGCAGCAGACGCTGTCGCGCGGCGACCTGCTCAACGAGGCCTTGCTGCGCGTCATGCAGCACCAGCCGGCCTGGCAGGACCGCCGCCATTTCTTCGCCACCGTGTCGCTGACGATGCGCACGGTGCTGGTGGACCACGCCCGCGAGCGGCAGGCCGCCAAGCGCGGCGGCGACCGCGAGCGCGTCACCTGTACGCTGTCCGCGCTGGGCGAGGAGTCCATGGACGCCGACCTGCTGACGCTGGACCGGCTGCTGGCCGAGCTGAAGGACGAGGACGCGCGCGCCGCCGAGATCCTGCAGCTGACCTATTTCGCGGGCCTGCAGCGCGACGACATCGCTCGCGTGCTGGACCTCTCCATGCCCACCGTGGACCGCGACCTGCGCTTCGCCCGCGCCTGGCTGGCCGAGAAGCTGGAACGGCCGCTGGAAGCGTGAGCACGGTCAAGGACTTGTTCCTCGCGGTGGCCGACCTGCCGGACGCGGCCCGGCAGCGCGCCCGGCTGCAGGCCCTGGGCGCCACGCCCGCGCAGTGCGAGCGCGTGCTGGCGATGTGCGAGCGCGAGCGGCGCGGCACGCCGACGCGCTTCTCCGCCCCGGTGGCCGCCGCGCTGGGACAGCTGGCCGGCAGCGAGCTGCAGCCCGGCGACCGCCTGGGCCCCTGGCGGCTGACCGGCGAGCTGGGCGAGGGCGGCATGGGCCGCGTGTTCGCGGCCGAGCGCGCCGATGGGCTCTACCAGCAGCGCGCCGCCATCAAGCTGCTGCGCGGCCAGGCGCCGGCCGAGCTGCTGGCGCGCGAGCGCCAGATCCTGGCGACGCTGGAGCATCCCCACATCGCGCGGCTGCTGGACGGAGGCACCACGCCCGCGGGCCG
>JBKBVY010000284.1:0-4080 GCA_046289335.1 Roseateles sp.
GCGGGGCCTTGGGCGCTGGCCGCGGCGTACTGCTCGTCGGAGCGACCGCGGCACCGCCCACCCGGAAGGCCGCGACCGCCTCGCTGAGCTTGCCGCTCTGCTGGCGCATGCTTTCGGCCGCCGCGGCGGTCTGCTCCACCAGCGCCGCGTTCTGCTGCGTGGCCTGGTCCAGCTGGCTGACGGCGGCATTGATCTGGCCCACGCCCTCGCTCTGCTCACGGCTGGACACGGTGATCTCGCCCACCAGGTCGGTCACGCGGCGCACCTCGTTGACCATCTGCACGATGGTGTCGCGCGCCGCCAGCACCTGGGCGCTGCCGCTCTCGACCTTGGTGACGCTGTCGCCGATGAGGCTCTTGATCTCCTTGGCCGCCTCGGCGCTGCGCTGGGCCAGCAGCCGCACTTCGCCGGCTACCACGGCAAAGCCCCGACCCTGCTCGCCGGCACGCGCGGCTTCCACGGCGGCGTTCAAGGCCAGGATGTTGGTCTGGAAGGCGATGCCGTCGATGGTGCCGATGATGTCGGCGATCTTGCGGCTGGCGGCAGAGATCGCGTCCATCGTGGCGACCACCTCGCCCACCGCCTCGCCGCCGGCGCGCGCGGTCTCCGACGCGTGGTTGGCCAGCTGGTCGGCCTGACGGGCGCTGTCGGCGTTGGCCTTGATCTGCGCGGCCATCTGCTCGACCGAGGCCGCCGTCTCCTCCAGGTTGGACGCCTGGCTCTCGGTGCGGGCCGACAGGTCGGCGTTGCTTTGCGCGATCTCGGCGGACGCGATGTTGATCTGTTCGCAGCCCTGGCGCACACCCGACACCATGCGGGCGAGGTTCTGCGTCATCTCGTCCAGGCTGGTCAGCAGCTGGCCCAGCTCGTCACGCGAGCTGCTGTGCAGCCGCATCGTCAGGTCGCCGCCAGCCACGGCCTTGACCGCCTCGGATGCGCGCCGCAGGGGCGCCGTGATGGAGCGAGTGATGCCCACGGCGGCGGCCACGCCCACCGCCAGCGCCGCGACGGAGGCGAGCAGGAAGATCCACAGCACCCGGCTGTTGGCGGCGTCCGCAGCCGCCGTGGCCTGGGCCGCCAGCGTCTCGTTGTAGTCCCACCACTTGCCGACGGCCTCACGCACCGCGACGAAGCGCTCGCGCGAGACGCCGGTGTTCAGCTCACGCGCAGCCGTGGTCTGCGTGGGGTCGGCCACGCCGTCGTCGGAGGCCTTCAACACCTTGTCCTGGACGGCGACCATCGCGTCCACGGCCTCGGTGACCCGCTTCAGGTGGCCACGATCCTCGTCATCGGCCACGAGCGGCTCGTAGTCCTTCAGCGCCTTGCGAAGGTCCTCGCGGGTCTGCGCCAGTTCGACCCCCACGGCCTTCTTCTGCTGGCCGTCTTCCATCAGCAGGTGCTGCTGCTCCAGCCGCCGTGCGCCGGCGACTGCACCGTCGATCCGGTGAATGAGGCGCAGCGACGGCAGGATGTTGGCCGGTTAGAACTCCGCGTAACGGTTGATGGACTGCGTCAGTAGCGCGCCCACGCCCGCCATCGCCAGCATCAGCGCCAGCAGCACGACGAAAGCCAGGCCCAGCCGCGCGCCCACACGCAGATTCTTGATGGCATCCAAACCCGTCTCCCCGTTGTTGCTGCGAGGGACTGAGCCCCTTTTGCCGGAGCGAGGCAATGCGAAAAAGCCGCGCTATCAGCTGCCTGACACCTCGGACTCGCCCAGCAGCGTGGCCAGCAGCACGGCCGTGCCCAGCGGCATCAGCAGGACGATGACGACGAACCAGGGCCAGAACGGCCGGCCGGTGCGGCGCACCAGCTGCATCATGAACACGCAGTGCATGGCGCCGGCCACCACCGTGCCCAGCGCCGCCAGCACGATCTTGGCCGGCGAGGTGTCGGCCTCCTGCGCGCCGCTGATCAGCAGCCACAGGCACAGCCCAGCGGCCAGCAGCGTGATGACCGCGTATCCACACCGCCCTTCAGATCGGCTCTCATTCAGCCCTCCTCGATCAGCTTCTTCAACGGCGCCGGCAGCGCGTAGGCGGCCAGCTGCTCCCGCGCCACCCAGGTGCCGCCCAGGCTGCCGCCGGTCGCGCACTCGGCGCGCAAGGTGTGCAGCACCCAGTCGAAATGCGTCAGCGCATGCTCGATGCGCGGCAGCGTCTCCAGCCGCGCGCCGGGCAGCGCTGCATGGGCGCTGGCCTCGTCGTCGAACATGGGCAGCGTCCACAGCCCGGCCCAGACGCCGGTCGCCGGCCGCCGCTGCAGCAAGACCTGGCCCCCGCCTTCGCCATCGCGCTCCAGCCACAGCCACCAGTTCTCGCGCCGGCCGCGCTTGAGCTTCCTCGTCTTGACCGGATAGCGCGTCGGGTCGCCCTGCTGCTGGCCGCGACACAGCGGCTGCACCGGGCAGATCAGGCAGTCCGGCGAGCGCGCCGTGCACACCGTTGCGCCCAGGTCCATCAGGCCCTGGGTGTAGCGATCCACATCCTGCTGCGGCAGCAGCTCGGTGGCGTGGTTCCACAGGCGCTTCTCGGCGGCGCTGCTGGCGAGATCGCCGTCGAAGGCCAGCACGCGGCCCAGCACGCGCTTGACGTTGCCGTCCAGGATGGCCACGCGCTCGCCGAAGCAGAAGGCCGCGATGGCCGCCGCCGTGGAGCGGCCTATGCCCGGCAGCGTCTGCAGCTGCGCCGCGCTGCGCGGGAACTCGCCGCCATGCTGGCTGGCCACCGCGACCGCGCAGGCATGCAGGTTGCGCGCGCGGCTGTAGTAGCCCAGGCCCGCCCACTGCGCCAGCACCTCGTCCAGCGACGCGACGGCCAGGTCGGTCACGCGCGGCCAGCGCGCCAGGAAGCGCTCGTAGTAGCCCAGCACCGTCGTCACCTGGGTCTGCTGCAGCATGATCTCGGACAGCCACACGCGATAGGGGTCGCGCGTGTTCTGCCAGGGCAGGCTGTTGCGGCCATGGCGGCGCTGCCAGGCGACGACGGTCTTGCCGAAATCTTCCATCAACGCTTCTGACATGACGGGCAGAAAAAGGTCGAGCGCTGGCCCTGCACGATGCGGCGTATGGCCGTGCCGCAACGCCGGCAGGCCTCGCCCTCGCGGCCGTAGACCTGGGCCTGCATCTGGAAGCTGCCGGCCACGCCATGCGCGTCGCGGAAGTCGCGCAGCGTCGTGCCGCCGGCCTGCAGCGCCTGGCCCAGCACCGTGCGCACGGCCGTGGCCAGGCGCTCGGCGCGTGGGCGGCTGAGCTTGCCCGCGGGCAGGCGCGGGTCGATGCCAGCCATGAACAGCGCCTCGCAGGCGTAGATGTTGCCGGCGCCCACAACGATGTCGCCGGCCAGCAGGGCCTGCTTGATGGACACGCGCCGGCCGCTCAAGCCCGCGTGCAGATGCAGGCCGTCGAAACGCTCGTCGAACGGCTCCAGCCCCAGGCCGCCCAGCAGCGCCGCCACCGGCTCGGCATCCAGCGCCGGCGCCCAGACGACGGCGCCGAAGCGGCGCGGGTCGGTCAGCCGCAGCAGGCCACGGTCGGTGTGCAGGTCGAAGTGGTCATGCGCGCCGGGTGCGGGCATGCCGTCCAGAAAGGCCAGCGAGCCCGACATGCCCAGGTGCATCAGCAGCCCGCCCGCGCCTTCGATGGGCAGCCACAAATATTTACCGCGTCTTTGCACCTCGCCCACGCGGGCGCCGAGCAGGGTTTCGGGGTCCGTGCCCAGCGGCCAGCGCAGCGGTTTTCCCAGGCGCAGCCCGGTGATCCGGGCCCCCTGGATGGCGCCCGCAAAGCTGCGGCGCGTGACTTCGACTTCGGGCAACTCGGGCATGGGGGCGAAATCATAATCAGCGTGTCCACCCGGAGTTCGAATGCCGTTTCCCCATCGCCGCGCCGCCTGCGCCGCTGCCCTGCTGCTGGGCCTGCAAGCCCAGGCCCAGGACGCCGCTGGCACCCCCCCCCCCCCCCCCAACACGGGAATGAGGCACCCCCCCGCCAATAACCCCCACCCCCCCCCGGGGCCACGCCGCGCCCCCCTCAAGGGGGCGCCGCTGGTGGACCGGCAAAGCCGGATCCACGGCGGCCGC
>JBKBVY010000285.1:0-4072 GCA_046289335.1 Roseateles sp.
GGTGATCCGATCTTCACCAATCCGCCCGCCACCACCGAAATGCGCGGCCTGATCGAACTGGCGACGCAGGCCGAAGCCGATGCCGGGGAGGATGATCAGCGCGCGCTGACCCCTGCCAGTGCTTTCGGCGCGGTGCTGGGCTGGCTGCTGGCGCAGGACGGGGCGGGCAGCGGGCTGGATGCCGACCTGCTGCAGGCCCTGGGCCGCCGGCAGCTGGCGCTGGCCCGGGCCGCGGGCCGGCTGGATGTGGAGCAGGTCACGGCGCTGCGGGGCCTGCTCGGCCCCGGCTGACGGCGCCGCTGCGCGCCGGCGCGATCGGTGTGACATAGGCCGCGCGGCGCGCTGGCGGCGCGGTGGCCGGCAGGGGTGGCGACTTCTACACTGGCGTGACCCCGGCGCGGTGCCGGCCGCAGCCTGAAGGGAGTTTTGCATGTCCGACGCGTCCATCCAGACTCAGATCAAGGCCGACGCGGCCCAGGTGCTCAAAGGCGTTGCGGCCGAGCTGCCGGATGCGCGCGAGCGCCTGGCCTATGTGCGCAGCATGACCGAGCAGGCTGCGACCAAGGTGCTCAACCTGGTCGAAGCCGCGCAGGAAGATGCCGAAGCGGTGCGCAAGAAGGGCCGCGAGCTGTCCGATGCGCTGAACCGGCTGGCCTTGTCCACCAACATCAGCCAGGAGCGCGCCCGCGCGCTGATGAAGCTGTGCGCAGCCTATGCGGCCGATGCGGCCAGCTTTGCGGCGCGCGAGAAGTCGCTGCACACCGAGATCATGATGTCGCAGGACTTCCAGGATCTCTCCGGCCAGGTCATCAACAAGGTCAGCAAGATGCTGGAGCGCGCCGAGCCGCCGCTCAACGACCTGATCGCCGCTATGCCGCATGCGGCCGAGGCGGTGGCTCCCGAGGAGCTGACCGGCGTGCAGACGCCCGACAAGGCGCTGAAGCAGGACGACGTGGACGACCTGCTGGCGTCCCTGGGCTTCTGAGGCCGACGGCCTCCTAGCTCCAGCCTGCCGGATCCAGCCGGTAGTAGCCGCGCAGCTCGGCATACAGCGCCGGGTGGCCTGCGGCCAGCTCGACCGGCCGCTCGAAGAACAGCTCGCTGACGACGGCGAAGAACTCGGCCGGGTCGGTGGCGCCGTAGGCGTCGATCAGCCCCGGCTCGCCACGGGCCAGCCGCCACTGCAGCGCGTCGAACTCGTTCTGCATCACCGTGGACCAGCGCTGGTAGTCCGCCGCCGTCGGCAGGGCCGGGGCGCCGTTGGCCGGGCCGCCGGCCTGATCCAGCTGGTGGGCGAACTCATGGATGACCACGTTGTGGCCGTCGCCCGGCGTGGCGGCGCCGCGCTTGACCTCGTCCCAGGCCAGCAGCACCTGGCCCTGGCTCCAGCTCTCGCCGGCCAGCGCGCGGCGCTGCTCGGACAGCACGCCGCCGTCGTTGACGGGGCGGTCCACGACGAAGGCCGTCGGGTACAGCAGCACCTGGCGCAGCTCGGGGTAGAGGCCGCGGGCGGCGCCCAGCAGCGGCAGGCAGGCCAGCGCGGCGATGGTGACGCGCATCTCGTCGGTCACGCGCAGGCCGCGGCAGCCGATGATGGGCTTCTCGGCCAGGAAGACCTGCATCAAGCCCTTGAGCCGCAGCTGCTGGCGCGCCGGCAGCCGCGCGACCAGCGGCACATGCCGGCGCAGCAGCCGCCGCCATGCGGCCGGGAAGGGGCGGCTCGCGATGCGCTCGCGGCGGCGCCGCACCCACAGGGGCCACAGCGCGATGCCCGCGGCAGCGAGCAGGGCGAGGACGAAGACGGTCAGCAGCGGCATGGTCCGCAACTGGGGCCGGGGCGGCGGCTTTGCAAGCAGGGAATTTCCCGCCGGGGTCCGAGGCGGGCGCAGCCGTTAGGCTGTGTCGCATGCCCGACCACTCCCGACTGCAGGCCTGGCAGGTGCTGCTGGGTGGCATCTGCGCGCTGGTGCTGACCATCGGCCTGGCCCGCTTTGCCTACACGCCACTGCTGCCGCAGATGCAGGCCCAGGCCGGCTTGGGGCTGGCCGACGGCGGGCTGCTGGCGGCCATCAACTACGCCGGCTACATGAGCGGCGCGCTGCTGGCCTCATGGATGGAGAGCCCGGTCTGGCGCCAGCGGCTGTACAGCTGGGCGCTGCCGCTGGCCCTGCTGGTCACGGCGCTGATGGGCTGGAGCACCTCGTTTGGCGTCTGGGCCGTGTCGCGCTACCTGGGCGGGCTGTGCGGCGCGGCCGGCATGCTGCTGGGCTCGGGCCTGGTGCAGGGCTGGCTGATCCGCTCGGGCCGGCGGCCGGAGCTGGGGCTGTACTTCATCGGCCTGGGGCTGGGCATCGTGGTGTCGGCCTTCGGCGCCATGGGCATGACGCAAGGCGGCCTGGGCTGGGCCGCGCAGTGGCAGGGCTTTGCGCTGCTGGGGCTGGCCTTTCTGTTGCCGGCCTGGTGGTGGCGGCCGCCGGTGCCACCGCCGGCCGTGTTTCTGTGGGACCGCGTGGCGCGCCGGCTGGGCGACGTGGGTGCGTTGCTGCTGGCCTTCGGGCTGCAGATCGTCGGCGTGCTGCTGCCGGCGCTGGCCGATGGCCTGGCCGCGGCGCTGCTGGGGGCGCTGCTGTACGGCGCCACCTTCATCGGCATCGTCAGCCTGACGCTGGCGCTGGTGGGGCGGCGTTCGCCGGGCAACCCGGGCAAGGCGATGGCCCGGCTGACGCTGAGCTACGGCGCCGCGCAGATCAGCGCGCCGGCGCTGACCGGCCGCATGGTGGAGGCCAGCGGCAGCTTCGACGCGGCGCTGTGGCTGACGGCCGCCGTGCTGGCGCTGGGCATGCTGGCGCTGGCCGGCGTGGCGCGTGAGCCGCGGTAGGCGCTACTTGCCGGTGGTCATGCCGGGGAAGTTGCGCCGCGCCTCCTCGGTCCGCTCCACGCCCTCGCGCTCGGCCTTGCGCTGCTCGGCGGTGCGGCAACGGCGGGTGGGCAGGTTGGTGCCGCTGCGGGCCTCGCGCTCGCAGATGGTGTCGCCATCCATGGCGGCCAGCGGCACGGTCTTCTCGGCGGGCGGCGCGGCACAGGCGGCCAGCATCAGCGGGATCAGGGGCGTCAGCAGTCGGTGCATGGCGGAACGGCGGAGCGGGGGATGGGGGCGCAGCATAGCTGCAGCCTTGTGGTAACTCCGTGTGACGGACGTCATCCGCGCGAGGCTGCGCCGGGTTGGTGGCAGGCGGCCGCGCTGATGCGGCCGGGAGACTCTTCATGAAGCGAATGGCTCTGGCCTGCGCCCTGCTTTCCACCGCCCTGCTGTCCGGCTGCATCATCGTGCCGCATCGCCATGGCGGCCATCATCACCACCGCAGCTACAGCAGCGCTGCGCAGCCGGCCCAAGTCGACGGCCCGGTCTACGTCCAGCCGCGGCGGTACTGACGCCGGCCGCGCGGTGTTCAGGCCGGGTCGCCGCTGTCGGCGCTGCGCCGGCCGCTGCGGCGGGCCTTGTCGGCCGCCTTCTGGGCCTCGCGCTCGGCGGCCGGGCGGGCTTCCACCTCGGCCGCCTCGCGCTGCCAGGCCGTCATCTCCTCGGGCGTCTCCAGCGTGATGCGCCCCAGCAGCCCGCCGCGGAAGTCGGCCAGCAGCGCCTCGGCGGCCTTGTGCATCTGCACGGCGCCGCCGCGCACCTTGGCGCCGCGCTTGACGCCGATGGCCTCCAGCACGGCGTCCTCGGCGCCCAGCTCGGCCAGGCCGTAGCGCTGCAGCAGCCGCTCCGGGTAGTGGCGCTTGAGCACGGCGATCAGCTCCAGCGCCACCTCTTCCTCGTCGAAGGCGTTGCGGCCGATCGCACCGCTGGCGGCCAGGTGGTAGCCGCTCTGGGCGATGGCGATGCGCGGCCACAGCATGCCGGGCGTGTCGAACAGGTAGAAGCCGTTCTCCAGCACGATCTTCTGCTCGGTCTTGGTGATGCCGGGTTCGTCGCCGGTCTTGGCTGCGCGCTTGCCCACCAGCGTGTTGATCAGCGTGCTCTTGCCGACGTTGGGAATGCCGCAGATCAGCACGCGCAGCGGCTTGTGCA
>JBKBVY010000286.1:0-4070 GCA_046289335.1 Roseateles sp.
CAGCGTGCGCGCGCAGAAGTGGGCGATCTCGAAGCGGGTGTCCTCGTCCAGCGGCGGCAGCTCGGCGGCCAGGCCGTCCAGCGCGGCGGTCCAGTCGGACAGCCGGCGGTCGTCCAGCGCCGACATCAGGCTGCCGGCCCGCTGGCGGTAGGCGATCCAGACCTCGGCGACATGCAGATGGCGCGGCGTGTGCAGCGCCAGCCGCGGGTAGAGGGCCAGGTCTTCATAGACGCGGCCCTCGGCGAAGCGCAGGCCGGCCGGCCAGCAGGCGCGGCGCACGACCTTGCTCCAGGGGTGGAACTGGCCGTGCACGAACAGGCCGCGCAGGCGCTGGTTCACATCGTCCATGACGACGCCGGCCGGCCCGTCGAAGCTGGCGATGTGGCGGTGGCGCGGCTTGACGGACGCGGTGGAGACGCCGTTGTCATCGAATATGCGGAAGTCGCAGGTCAGCAGGTCGGGCCGGTGCTGCTGCAGCAGCGCCTTGAGCCGCGGGATGACGCCGGGCTCGACCAGGTCGTCGGGGTCGATGAACCAGAGGTAGTCGCCGCGCGCCTCGTCCAGCAGGCGGTTGCGCGCGGCGCTGACGCCGCGGTTCTCCGGCTGGCGGATCAGTCGGGCCTGCGGCAGCAGGCGTTCGACCAGCGCGGCCGAGTCGTCGGGCGAGGCGTCGTCGACGAAGACCAGCTCGACCCCTTCGTCCAGTTGCGGCGTCAGCGAGGCGATGCAGGCGGCCAGCCAGGGCTCCACCCGGTACATCGGGAACAGCAGGCTGAGCCAGGGCGTGGCGCTCACAGCCGGTCGTCGAGCAGGTGGCGCAGTGCGCTGAAGGGCGAGACCAGGCCGCGCCGCCAGTTGCGCTCGGTGACCGCGCGGTCTCCGCCGCGCAGCTTGAGCACGGCCGGCAGCACGCGCGGGCAGGGCACCAGCGCCAGCCGGGCAAAGAGGTGGCGCTTGCGCCAGCCCACGGCGGCATGCCAGGCCAGCGGGCCGTCCTCGGCGCGCAGCAGCACCAGGCGCGCCAGCTGCGGCTCGCGGTCCAGCAGCTCGCTGGCGGCCACATGCATCAGCAGGTAGCGCTGGTAATCCTCGCCCAGGCCCTGGGCGACGCGCGACAGTCGGCCCTCGTCGTGCAGCCGCTGCAGCAGAGCGTCGGCGCCTTCGTCCAGCGCGCGGTCGAAGGCGGCGGCCAGCGCCGTGACGAAGCGCCCGCCCGGCGGCGAGGCCATCAGCCAGTTCTCGATCAGCGGCAGCTCGGGCCGGGTGGTGTAGCGGTCGATGTAGAAGCCGACGTAGTCGGCGGCGCGGCGCTTGCGCGTCTCATGCAGCCAGCCCAGGTCGCGGCTGAGCAGCATGGAGGCGTCCATCCAGATGCCGCCGTAGCGGGCCAGCAGCTGGATGCGCAGCCAGTCGGCCTGGCGAAAGGGGGGCAGGGCGTCGAAATCGGCGCGCAGCTCGGGCAGCCAGGCGGCCAGGCTGTGGCGGTCCAGCAGGCGCACCTGGTGGTCGGGCGCGAAGCGGCGCCAGTTGGCCCGGCAGGCCTCGATGAAGGGCGGCAGCGGCGCCTGCTGCCAGTAGCTCCAGATGATCCTGGGGATCTCGTCGTTGCACAGCGGCGCGTTCTCGCCGACGACGACCGCACGCGTCTGCGTGGGCACCCGGGCGCGCAGCACGACCACCAGCTCGCGCAGTACCAGCAGGACGAGAAGGGCCGTCAGGCCCAGCGGGACGAGGCTCATTCGCGCCAGTGGTCGGCAATCCAGCGCGCCGGCCGCGCATGCCGCCAGTTGCCGTTGCTGCGGCCGGCCAGCGCGTCGGGCGGGTTCATGACGCCGTGGAAGATCAGAATGCGCGCCCCATCCGGGATGAAGGGGTCACGCCAGTAGCTGGTGGGCCAGGCGGGGATGCAGTGGTACTTGTAGCTGGCGCACCAGGCGGCGTCCCAATACTGCAGCAAGCCTCGCCGATGCAGCACGGCGCTGAGAAACGCCTGCTCGTTGCGGAACTCGGCCTTGGCCTTGGCCTGGTCGGCGACGAACTCGGTCAGCACGTCCTGGTGGGCGCCCAGCTGCCATCGGTAGACGGAGGAGTTGCCGGTGATGCGCCAGGGGCGCTTCCAGTCGTGGATGATGAGGAAGTCGCCCGGCACCTCGAAGAAGGGCGTGATGTCGTCGACGATGACGACGTCCAGGTCCAGGAACAGCGCGGTGCCGCTCAGGCCGTAGTCGTCCACCAGCGCCGGGCTGAAGGTCGTCAGCTTCTTCCAGCCGCGCTCGGGCTCGCCGTTGGGCAGCGTCAGCTCGGGGATGGGGAAGCACTTCACTTCCTCGCGGATGCCCTCCGTGCGGTCGGTCAGGCAGACGAAGCAGAACTCACCCTTGAGGTGCCGGCGCACCATCGCGTAGAGGCGGTTGACGTACTCGGGGCCGTACTTGGTGCCCCACTTCATGCAGATGATGTGGCGCATCGGCTTACAGCTCTTCAACGTGGCGAGGGGGGTAGGTGTCCCAGTTCAGGCAGCCGGGGCACTGCCAGAAGTAGTGCGCGGCCTCGAAGCCGCAGGCCGCGCAGCGGTAGCGCAGCAGCGGCTTGGTGGCCACTTCCAGCGCCTTCACCATGGGGCCGGCCTCGTCGGCGGGCAGGGCGGCGGCATTGAGCTTGAGCAGCTCGGTGGCGGCAGACAGCGCAGGCTGCTCGCGCAGGTGCGCTGCCAGGCGCTCGCGCTGCGGCTCGGGCTGCAGCTGGCTGAGCGCGCGCAGCAGGTGCATGCTGGGCGCGCGCTGGTATTGCTCGGTCAGCAGGGCGATGGCGCGCTCGGGCTGGCCCAGCGCCTTGGCCGCGGCGGCGCAGTCGGCGGCCACGAGGTTGAAGGCCGGCGGGTTGACCGCCAGCAGCTGCGTGAACGCGGCCAGCGCGGCCTCGGGCTGGCCGGCCTTGAGCGCCAGCTGCCCCTGCAGCACATAGGCCCGCGCGGCTTCGGGCGCGCGGCGCTGGGCCTGCGCCAGCAGCTCAGGCGCCAGATCGGCATGGCCCTGGGCCTGGGCGACCAGCGCCTGCTCGCACAGGTAGTGGGCGATGCGGCCGGAGAACGAGCCGGTGCCGGCGGCCTCCAGCTCGGCGGCCACCTCGGCGGCCTTGGCCCAGTCGCGCGAGCGCTCGAACAGCGACAGCAAGGCCAGGCGCGCCTCGCGCTCAAACGCAGTGCCGCGCAGCACCGCGTAGGCGGCCTCGGCGCGGTCGAACAGGCCGGCTTTGAAGAAGTCCTGTGCCAGCTCGTGCTGGGCGCGGTCGCGGTCGGCCTGTGACAGGTCGCCGCGGCGCAGCAGGTGCTCGTGCACGCGCACGGCCCGCTCGGTCTCGCCGCGGCGGCGGAACAGGCTGCCCAGCGCAAAGTGCAGCTCGGAGGTGTCGGGGTCGTTCTGGACGGCCTCGATGAAGGCGTCGATGGCCTTGTCCTGCTGCTCGTTCAGCAGCAGGTTCAGGCCCTTGAAGTAGGCCTTGGGCGATTCACGCTGTTCGAGCTTCCACTGTCTTGAGTCGAGCTTGGAGGCCAGCCAGCCGAGGACGAAGACGACGGGCAGGACGAAGAGCAGCCAGCGCGGATCAAACTCCATCTTGGTGCGTGGGATAAGGAACGGCAGGCGCCTCGGGCGCGGGGCTGGCGGCGGGTTCGGTGCGCTGTGCGGCGCGGCGGTGGCGCCACCAGGCCGGCACCATGGCCAGCACGCCGAAGGCGGCGCCCAGGCCGAAGGCCAGCAGCACGATGATGACTTGCGGCGCGCGCCACTCGTGGCCGAAGAACCAGCGCACGACGGCCTCGTGGCTGTTGTTCAGCGCAAATGCGAACAGCGTGAAGAAGAGCAGGGCCCGCAGGAGCCAGACGAGGGTGCGCATGCGCAGGATTCTGGCTCAGCAGCCGCTTCGTTTTCCGGGCCGAGCGCTGGGCCGCTCCCGAGCCGGCCCGCCTCGGCGATGTGCTTGGCGGTCAATCCGGCAAGCATCGCCGTCCCCTTGTATGTTCCAAACTGAGCCAGCAGCCCTGAGGGCTGAAGGTCTGCGGTGTCGCGGTC
>JBKBVY010000028.1:0-21262 GCA_046289335.1 Roseateles sp.
GGGGCATCAAGCGCGGCCTGATGACCACCGTGCACGCCGCCACCGCCACGCAGAAGACCGTCGACGGCCCGAGCAACAAGGACTGGCGCGGCGGCCGCGGCATCCTGGAGAACATCATCCCCAGCAGCACCGGCGCCGCCAAGGCCGTCGGCAAGGTCATCCCCGAGCTGAACAAGAAGCTCACCGGCATGAGCTTCCGCGTGCCGACCTCCGACGTGTCGGTGGTGGACCTGACCGTGGAGCTGAACAACGAGGCGACCTACGCCGACATCTGCGCCGAGTTCAAGGCCCAGAGCGAAGGCGCGCTCAAGGGCGTGCTGGGCTACACGGAAGAGAAGGTCGTCGCGACCGACTTCCGCGGCGACCCGCGCACCTCCATCTTCGACGCCGAGGCCGGCATCGCGCTGGACGGCACCTTCGTCAAGCTGGTGTCCTGGTACGACAACGAGTGGGGCTACTCCAACAAGGTGCTGGAGATGGTGCGCGTCGTGGCCGCCTGACCGGCCCGAATCAGCACCGACAGCACAGGGCGCCTCGGGCGCCCTTTTTCGTGTCCGGCCGTCAGGCCGCCGAGCTGGTGCTGCCCGGCATCGCGCCCAGTTCGCCGGATGCGCGCGCCTTCTTGCCGTAGACCCACTCGAACACCGGGCTGGCCATCATGGTCGTCACGACCGCCATCAGCACCAGCATGGAGAACAGCGCCGGGCCGATGATGCCCTTCTGCAGGCCGATGTTGATGATGATGAGCTCCATCAGGCCGCGCGAGTTCATCAGCGCGCCGATGCCCAGAGCCGTGCGGTTGTCCTCGCCGGCCAGGCGCGCCGCCAGGTAGCAGGCGCCGAACTTGGCCAGCACCGAGGCCGCCAGCACGCCCAGCGCGATCAGCAGCAGCTCCATGGAGTTGATCATGTCCAGCCGCGTGTTCAGCCCCGAGTAGGTGAAGAACATCGGCAGCAACAGGATGACCGTGAGGGGCTCGACCTTCTTCTTCAGCTCGGTCGCGAACAGCCCGCGCGGCATCACGGCGCCCAGGATGAAGCCGCCGAAGATGGCGTGGATGCCCACCGCGTCCATGACGAAGGCCGAGACGCAGAACGCCACCAGCGTGAAGCCCAGCACCGTGTTGCTCATGTGCCCGTCGCGCTCGACCATGCGGCCCAGCGGCGCCAGCAGCCGCCGACCGAACAGCAGCACGAACACCGCCCAGATCAGACCACCGCCGATGGCCAGCACGGCCACGCCGGCGCCGGCGCCGAAGGCCGCCAGCACCAGGGCCAGCACGCACCAGGACACCACGTCGTCAAAGGCGCCGGCCGTCAGCGACAGCGTGCCCAGCGAGGTGTGGGCCAGGCCGCGCTCGTTGATGATGCGCGCCAGCATGGGGAAGGCCGTCAGCGCGATGCAGGCGCCCATGAACAGCGTCGCGTTGGCCGTGGAGATGCCCTCGGCGAACAGCCCCGGTACCTGCAGCAGCATGGGCGTGATCAGGAAGGCGATGAAGAAGGGCGCCGCGATGCCCGACACCGACACGCCGATGGCGCTCTTGGCCTTGGTCGCGAAATGGTCCAGCCGCAGCGTCGTGCCGACCAGGAACATGTACAGCCCCACGCCCAGCTGCGCGCCGCAGTACAGGACGTTTTTCATCTCCTGCGGGAAGATGTTGGCCTGGACCTCCGGCATGAACAGGCCGAACAGCGACGGGCCCAGCACCACGCCGGCGATCATCTCGCCCACCACCTGCGGCTGCGCCAGGAACTTGGCGCCCAGCCAGCCCACCACCCGGCAGGCCAGGATGATGAGGGCCAGCTGCAGGAAGAAGTGCACGCTGAAATCGGTGGGCGAGTAGGTCTGGGCGACGGCCGGGGCCGGCCCGCCATGTTTGGCGAAGATGTCGGCCAGGATGGCCAGCAGATCAATGTTCTCCATCGCGTTCCTCGTTGCGTTCGGCGCTGTCGCGGCTCGTTGCGGCGGTTTTGTACAACGTTGTCTGCTGGCAGCCCATGAAAGCGCTGCCATGCCCGGAAAAGACTGTGCCAGTTGCGTTCTCGAAGTCCATCCGGAATGGCCGTTTTGAACCTACGTACCTACATTTCTCTGGTGGACAGCACGGCCTCTCGGTACGATTTGCGGCCATGAAGCTGCTCACCAGCCGCGAGTTCAACCGGGACGTCAGCGTCGCCAAGCGCGCCGCGCTGCTGGAGCCGGTGCTGATCACCGACCGCGGCCAGCCCACGCATGTGCTGCTCAGCATTGCCGAGTACCGGCGCCTGACCGGCGAGGGCGAGAGCATCCTGGAGCTGCTGGCCATGCCCGAGGCGGTGGCCATCGACGCGGCCGACGCGGTGGCCGACGGTGCCTGGGACCATCGCGAGGTGCTCGACTGATGTTCCTGCTCGACACCGGCATCGTGCTGGAGCTGCGCAAGGCCAAGGCCGCCGGCGCCGATGCGGGCCTGGCCGCCTGGGCCGCCGGCCTGCCGCGGCAGCAGCTGTTCATCTCGGCGCTGAACCTGCTGGAGCTGGAGAACGCCGCCGCCCGCCTGGGCCGCAAGGACCGCGCCGCCGGCCTGGTCGTGCGGGACTGGATAGACCAGCGCGTGCTGCCGGCCTTCGAGGGCCGCGTGCTGCCGGTGGACTCGGCGATCGTGCGCCGCCGGGCCCAGCTGCCCTATGCCAACACCCGCGACGGCCTGCTGGCCGCCACCGCGCTGGAGCACGGCCTGACCTTCGTGACCCACCGCGTGTCGGCCTTCCGCGCCGGCCGCGTCAAGCTGCTGAACCCGTCGGGCTATGTGGCGCCGGTCGGCGACGACGACGAGGACTGGGCGCATGGCGCGCAGTCCGGCCAGCAGTGGCTCAAGAACCTCTATGTGAGAGCATGAACAAGCGCCGCATCCTCATCGTCGGCGGCGGCACGGCCGGCTGGCTGACCGCAGCCTACCTGGCCAGGGCGCTGCGCCTGGCCGAACGGCCGCAGCTGGACATCACGGTGCTGGAGTCGCCCGACGTCGGCACCGTGGGCGTGGGCGAGGGCACCTTCCCCACGATACGCAGCACGCTGCAATACCTGGGCATCACCGAGCCCAGCTTCATCCGCGAGACCGCGGCCACGCTCAAGCAGGGCATACGCTTCGTCGACTGGGCCCGGCTGCCCGGCGCCGACGGGCGGCGACACCAGTTCTTCCACCCCTTCGAGGCGCCCTACTACGCCGAGGACCTCAACCTCGTGCCCTACTGGCTGCTGCAGGACGAAGCCAGCCGGCCGCCGTTCGCACAGGCCATGACGCTGCAGCAGCGCGTGGCCGAGGCCCAGCGCGCGCCCAAGCGCATCGGCGAAGCGCCCTATGCCGCGCCGCTGAACTACGCCTACCACTTCGACGCCCACAAGCTCGCACGGCTGCTGGCCGAGCGCGCGCGGCAGCTGGGCGTGAGGCATCTGCAGGGCACGGTCAACCACGTGCAGCGGGACGAGCGAGGTGCCATCGCCCACCTCGACGCCGGCGCGCTGGGCCGCTTCGAGGCCGACCTCTACATCGACTGCACCGGCTTCAGCGCCGAGCTCATCGGCCGCGCGCTGGGCAGCGAGCTGCGCTCCGTGCGCGGCCAGCTGTTTGCCGACCGCGCGCTGGCCTGCAAGCTGCCCGACCCGCCGGACGGCGACGCCGACGCGCCGCTGGAGAGCTGCACCATCGCCACCGCGCACGAGGCCGGCTGGCTGTGGGAGATCGGCCTGAACGGCGCGCGCGGCATCGGCTGCGTCTACGCCAGCAGCCACATCAGCGATGCGCGTGCCGAGCAGATCCTGCGCCGCTACTGCGGTGCCTCGGGCGAGGACCTGGCCATCCGCAGCATCCCGTTCGCGCCCGGTTACCGCGAGCAGCAATGGGTGAAGAACTGCGTCGCCGTGGGCCTGTCGGCGGGCTTCCTGGAACCCCTGGAGTCCACCGGCCTGGTGCTCATCGAGGCCGCGGTGGCCATGATTGCCGAGATGCTGCCGCACAGCGGCCCCATGGACGCACCGGCGCGGCGCTTCAACGAGCTGATGACCACGCGCTTCGACAACATCATCAACTTCCTGAAGCTGCACTATGTCCTGAGCCAGCGCCCGGAGGCCTTCTGGCGCGACAACGCCGACCCCGCCACGCTGCCGCCGCGCCTGGCCGAGCTGCTGGCGCAATGGCGGCTGCGCCCGCCGGGCCGCTACGACTTCATGCTGGACACCGAGACTTTCGCCTTCTTCAACTACCAATACATCCTGTACGGCATGGGCTTCCACACCGACCTCGGCGCCGGGCGCGACGACTTCACGCAGGCCGACGAAGCCCGCAAGCTGTTCGCCAAGATCCAGCGCTTTGCCGACCGCGCGGTGGCCGACCTGCCCAGCCACCGCGCGCTGATCCAGCAGATCAATGCCACGCGCTGACGCCATGAAGGCACTGGGCCTGGCCGCCTGCCTGCTGCTCGCCGCCTGCGCCCACCGGCCCGCGCTGGACCCCGCCCCGCTGGCCGAGGCCGACGCGGCGGTGCAGCGCTTCATAGCCCAGCGCCAGCTGCCCGGCGCGGCGCTGTGGATCGAACGCCTGGGCCACGGCGCCCACCACCGCGCGCTGGGCCTGCGCGCGACCGACCCCGCGCCCGAGCCGCTGGACGAGGCCACCGTGTTCGACGCCGCCTCGCTGACCAAGCCCGTCGTCACCGCCACGCTGGTGCAGCTGCTGCGCGAGCAGGGCCGGCTGAACCTGGACGCACCGCTGCAGAACTACCTGCCCGACTGCGGCGGCGCCGCGAAGGCCGGCCTCACGCTGCGCCACCTGCTGACCCACAGCAGCGGCCTGCCGGCGGGCCTGCCCATGAAGGCTGCGGGCGACTGGTCCGGCCCCGAGGCCGCCCAGCGCATCGCCTGCAGCCTGGCGCCCAGCGCGCCGCCCGGCACGCAGTTCCGCTATTCCGACGTCAACTTCATCCTGCTGGGCCGCGTCGTCGAACGCGTCAGCGGCCTGCCGCTGGACCGGCTGGCCGCGCAGGCCTTGTTCGAGCCGCTGGGCATGCGCGACAGCGGCTACCTGCCGCTCTCGCGCATGGACGCCGCCCGCATCGCGCCCACCGAGCGCCTGCCCGACGGCCGGCTGCTGCGCGGTGAGGTGCACGACCCCACGGCGCGCCGCATGGGCGGCGTGGCCGGCCATGCGGGGCTGTTCACGACCACGGCCGACCTGGCCCGCTTCGCGCGCCTGCTGCTGTCCGGCGGCGTGACCGAGGCCGGCCGCCGGCTGCTGTCGGCCGAGAGCGTCGCGCTGCTGACCACCGCGCAGTCGCCGCCGGGCCTGGCGGAGCGGCGCAGCCTGGGCTGGGACATGAGCTCGCCCTACGCCAGCCCGCGCGGCAGCCTCTACCCGCCCAGCAGCTTCGGCCACACCGGCTTCACCGGCTGCGCCTTCTGGCTGGACCCGGGCAGCCGCAGCTTCTTCGTGCTGCTGTCCAACCGCGTGCATCCCGGCCCCGGCACCAACGTGTTGCCGCTGTACGGCGAGCTGGGCACGCTGGCGGCCCGCGCGGCGGGCGTGACGGCGGCTCTCAAGAAACACCCTCCAAGTAGTTGATGTCATTGCCGACCGCATTGGACCAGTACGGCTCACCTTCAAGAAGCGGCGCTATTGCAGACCCAACGGGAATATCTCCTATGTGTCTTGGCTCTGTCGCCACGCTGAGCCGGTGGCCAGCGCTGAAAGTTCAAACTTGAGTGAAACAACAGGGCGAAAGTTCAGACTTGAATGAGACACGGGTTCAAAGCCTGCTGAACCGTCCAGCGCCAAGTGGTTGATCAGAACCGGTTTTCAGTTCTGGGCTGAACGCAAACCGACACCCACGCAGCTCATCCCCCCGAATCTGCAGCCTGTCGCGCCCCGCTGGGGCCGACCGGGGCCCGGAGATATGGTGTGCTACATCAGCAACACACCCCGGAGCCCCCATGACTCCCACCTGGACAGATCAGGCGCCGATCTACCAGCAGCTGGCCGACCGACTGGCCGTGCAGCTGCTGGACGGCAGCCCCCCGGAAGGCGAGGCCCTGCCCTCGGTGCGCCAGCTCGCCAGCCAGTACGTCATCAATCCGCTGACCGTCACGCGGGCGCTCCAGGCGCTGGCCGAGCACGGGCTGGTGGAATCGCGGCGCGGGCTGGGCATGTTCGTCACCACGGGTGCCCGCGAGCGGCTGCTGCGCCAGGAGCGCGAGCAGTTCCTGCAGAAGGACTGGCCGGCGCTGCGCGCCAAGCTCAAGCGGTTGGGGCTGACGGCCAAGGATTTGAACTGGGAGTCCACATGAACCATCTCATCGAAGCCAAGAACCTGACGCTGCGCTACGGCAAGAAGACGGCGCTCAACGACGTCAGCGTCGCCGTGCCCAAGGGGCGGGTCGTGGGCCTGCTGGGCCATAACGGCGCGGGCAAGACCTCGCTGATGAAGGCACTGGTGGGGTTGCTGCCGGTGCAGGGCGAGTTGAAGGTGCTGGGCCTGGAGCCCACCCGCCACCGCCAGCAGTTGCTGACAGAGCTGAGCTACATCCCCGACGTGGCCGTGCTGCCGCGCTGGGCGCGGGTGCATGAACTGATCACGCTGATGAGCAAGCTGCAGCCCAAGTTCTCCGCCGAGCGGGCCCGCGCGCTGCTCAAGCGCACCAGCGTGGCCGAGACCGACAAGGTCAAGAGCCTGTCCAAGGGCATGGTGGCGCAGACCCACCTGGCGCTGATCGCAGCCATCGACGCGAAGCTGATGATCCTGGACGAGCCCACGCTGGGGCTGGACGTGGTGTCGCGCAAGAGCTTCTACGAGATGCTGATCGACGAGTGGTGCGACGGCGAGCGCAGCGTGCTGATCTCGACACACCAGGTCGAGGAGGTCGAGGCGCTGCTGTCCGACGTGATCATGCTGGACGAGGGCCGCGTGGCGCTGTCCATCAGTCTGGAGGACATCGACCGCCGCTTCGTGGCGCTGAACCACGACGCCGCCGCGGCCGACGCGATGGCTGCGGCCCACCCGCTGCTGCGCTACCGCGAGCAGGGCCGCACGACCGCGCTGTTCGACGGCGCGCCGCCCGAGCATGTCGCGAGCCTGGGCCAGCGCGTACGCCCCAGCCTCGTGGACCTCTTCATGGCGCTGACCCGCAACCCGGCGCTCAACAGCAGCAAAGCCTAAGGAGACGACGCCATGAAGACCCATATCCCCACCCTGCTGCAACGGGAATGGATGCAGCACAAGCGCGGCTGGCTGATCGCCGCGCTGGCGCCGCCGCTGCTGTTCCTGGCCATGCTGCCGTTCGGGCAGGTCAAGGGCCTGCCAGTCGAAAAGGTCAGCATCGGGCTGATGGCGCTGGCCATGGTGCTGATCAGCACCGGCGTGGTCTACGTCGTCAGCCTGCTGGTGGCGCTGTTCCAGCTGCCGGGCCTGGCGCGCCGCGACACGCAGGACCGTTCCATCGAGTTCTGGCTGTCGCTGCCGGGGCGCCCCAGCGAGAGCGTGGCGGCCACCGTGTTGGCCCACGCCTGGCTGGCGCCACTGGGCAGCGCCATCGTGGGCGCCGCGTTCGGCCTGCCCATCGCGATGAGCGTGCTGGCTGCGCAGGGCGGCATGTCGCTGCCGTTGTCGGTGGACTGGGCCGAGGTGGTGACGGCGGCGCTGCCGTTGCTGGCTCGCGGCCTCTTGGGCACGGTGCCGCTGCTGCTGTGGCTGCTGCCGCTGATCTTCGTGCTGATGGCGGCGTCCGCCTGGCTGAAGCGGCTGGGCGTGCCACTGGTGCTGGTGGGCACGGGCGTCGCGGTCGGCGTGCTACACAAGGTCTACGCCATCGACTGGCCGTTGCAGATGCTGTCGGCACTGGACGACCGCATCGGCCGCACGCTGCTGCACAACCCCGACTCGCTGAAGAACGCCCTGATGTCGGACGGCAGCAGCCTGTGGGCATGGATGGCACAGGACCTGGGCAACACGCTGGCGGAGCTGGTCTCGCTGCAGTTCGTCGGCTGGGCCGCCGTCGCCGCCGCGGCCTTCGCGCTGGTGGTGCTGAAGCGCTCACGCGGCGGCTGATCCCATCGCAACAACGCTCAAAAGCAATCGGGGCCTCTTCAGGCCCCGATTTGCATGGCGGATCAGTTGGCAATCAGGCGGATGCGCCCGCGGCCGGCGGCGTCAGGCGCGCAGCCATTTCCTTGCGGAAGCGGTTCAGCTCCTGGACGCTGGCGAAGCTGCGGTCCATCAGCAAACTCATGTTGTGCAGGATGCGCTCGACGACCTTGTTCTCCCACACGCTGTCGAACTGGATCTGCTTGTCCAGCCAGTGCTCCAGCCACTGCGGGTCGGGCAGCCGGCTCTGGATGGTGTCGCGCGGGAACAGCTTGGCGTTCACGTGCAGGTTGGTCGGGTGCAGTGCCTGGGCCGTGCGGCGGGCGCTGGCCATCAGCACGCCGACCTTGGCGAAGGCGGCACGCGCCTCGTCACCGAACTTGGCCATCGCGCGCTTCATGTAGCGCAGATAGGCGCCGCCGTGGCGGGCCTCGTCGCGCGACAGGGTTTCGTAGATGGCCTTGATGACCGGCTCGGTGTGCCATTCGGCGGCACGGCGATACCAGTGGTTCAGGCGGATCTCGCCACAAAAGTGCAGCATCAGCGTCTCCAGCGCGGGCGCCGGGTCGAAGTCGAAACGCACCTCGTGCAGCTCGGCCTCGGTGGGCACCAGGTCGGGGCGGAAGCGCTTCAGGTACTCCATCAAGACCAGGCTGTGCTTCTGCTCCTCGAAGAACCAGACGCTCATGAACGCGGAAAAGTCGCTGTCCTCGCGGTTGTCGCGCAGGAACATCTCGGTGGCCGGCAGCGCCGACCACTCGGTGATGGCGTTCATCTTGATGGTCTGGGCCTGTTCGTCGGAGAGCTTGCTCGCGTCGAACTTGTCCCAGGGAATGTCACTGTCCATGTTCCAGCGCACGGCTTCGAGTTGCTTGAACAGTTCGGGGTAAAGCATGGCAAGTCCTTGTCTAGAGCCGCGATTCTAAAAGTTCTCGCCCGCGCCCTGTCGACACGCCTCCCGCGTTGCGCCTCATGAATCCGTTGGCGCCACTGTTTGCAATCAAGCCCAGGTTTGGCGCCGAAAATCGTCACGCCCGACGGGCATGACAACAATCGTCACCAGAAGTCGGTACACCGTCGGTGTTCTCCGCCCGACAAGCCGGCTCTCCAGCTAAACAGATCGCCGGCCCCATCCCGAGGCCGGCAACGCCTACACCGCATTCAGGCCGCGCAACCTCTCTGACAGCAGAGCAGCAACCCCGACGCCGTTCTCCTCCTCCTCCCTCCCTCCCTCGTTGGCTCGGGGCGTTCCGCGGCCTCTTTTACAGAGCGGGCCCGTGCCGGTGACACGGGCCCGCAGGGAGTCGGAATGGCCGCCTACTTCAACCAGCCCTTGCGCCGGAAGTAAATGAAGGGTGCGGCGACCGACAACAGCATCAGCACGAGGGCGAACGGATAGCCCCAGGGCGCCTGCAGTTCCGGCATGTGCTGGAAGTTCATGCCGTAGATGGACGCGATCAGCGTGGGCGGCAGCAGCGCCACGCTGGCCACGGAGAAGATCTTGATGATCTTGTTCTGGTTGATGTTGATGAAGCCGACCGTGGCGTCCATCAGGAAGTTGATCTTGTCGAACAGGAACGCGGTGTGCGAGTCCAGCGAGTCGATGTCGCGCAGGATCTGGCGCGACTCCTCGAACTGCTCGGCGTTCAGCATGCGGCTGCGCATCATGAAGCTCACGGCGCGGCGCGTGTCCATCACGTTGCGGCGGATGCGGCCGTTCAAGTCCTCCTCGCGCGCGATGGCAGCCAGCACCTCACCCGCCTCGGCATCGGTCACGTCACTCTTCAGCACGCGGGCACTGACGGCCTCCAGCTTGTCGTAGATGCCCTCCAGCACATCGGCCGAGTACTCGGCATCGGCGTCATAGAGCTTGAGCAGCACGTCCTTCGCATCCTCGATCAGCGCCGGAATGCGCCGCGCGCGCAGGCGCAGCAGCCGGAACACCGGCAGGTCCTCGTTGTGGATCGAGAACAGCACGTTGTTGAACAGGATGAAGGCCACCCGCACGTTGCGGGCCGGCCTGCCGTCGGGGCTGTCATCGCCTTCGATGAGGAAGTCGGAGCGGATGTGCAGCTCGCCGTTGTCTTCCTCGTAGAAACGGGCCGATTCCTCCAGATCCTCGTCGACGATGTCCTCGGGAATAGTCAGACCGAAGCGGTCGCGAATCCAGCCCTTCTCCTCGGTGCTGGGGCTTTCCAGGTCCACCCAGACCGGGCGCGACAGGGCCAGGGCTTCGGCGGTTTCGATCTCTTCCTGGAACAGACCGCCCTTGAGGCGGCCATTGTCCAGCGTGAATACATTCAGCATCCGTCGTCTTTCAGCGGCTTGGTGCAGGACGACGGGAGCGCCGTCCGGGGTGGCGGGAATCAGTGCAACCGTCTCACTCCGGGCGACTGCGCGGCCGGCGGCGCGCGTAAAAGGAGCGGACGGTCACCGAGGGTGATCGCTGTCCAAGAAGTTCTCCATCAGGGGGATAGCCGAAGATTATTGCACCGCCGCAAGGCGTGAAAGAAGGCGCAGAAACGAGAACCTGCACACGACAAACCGTCACGGTCATCCCCTTGTCATGCAGGCCCTTCGCGCGCAAACTGGGCTCGTCGATTCCCCACTCCCATCCCACTCCACTACCTGAAAAGACCCCACGCTCCTCTCATCGTTTTCGGTTTCCCTGGTTCTGTTTTCCGACCCTACCCTCTGAAAGGAGGCTTTATGAATCTGACGATCAGTGGCCATCACCTCGAAGTCACGCCCGCTCTGCGCGAGTACGTGCTCACCAAGCTGGACCGTGTGACCCGCCACTTCGATCAGGTCGTTGACATCAACGTCCTGCTGACCGTGGAAAAGCAGAAGGAGAAGGAACGCCGGCAGCGCGCCGAAGTCACGTTGCACGTGAAGGGCCGCGACATCTTCGTCGAGCAGTCCCATGAGGATCTTTACGCCGCCATTGATCAGTTGATGGACAAGCTGGACCGCCAGGTCTGCCGCCACAAGGACAAGGTGCAAGACCACCACCACGCCTCCGCCAAGCGCATGGAGGTTCCCGCCCGCTGACCCCCGCGCGGCGGAGAAAGCCAGGCGGCCTGCGGGCCGCCTTCTTTTTTTTGCGATGCGCAATCCAGACCCGGGAGCTGTTGCTGCAGTGCCGCAAAAGCACTCGTTCGGGGGCCGCAGGACAGGTTTTGCACGCCCGCGGAGGCTCACCCCCTCCGCAAAACGGTCCGGAGTTCCATAATCCGAGGTCTTGATTGACCCAACGCCCGGCCACGGCCGCGCCTGATCGGCGCCCCCCTGAGCCCGGCCAACGACCATGAATCGTCTCGCCGCCATCCTGCCTGCCGACAACGTGTTGGTGAATGTGGATGCGTCCAGCAAGAAACGCGCCTTCGAGCATGCAGGGCTGCTGTTCGAAAACCACCACCAGATGGCCCGGGCGCTGGTCACGGACAACCTGTTCGCGCGCGAGCGCCTGGGATCCACCGGCCTGGGGCATGGCGTGGCGATCCCTCATGGCCGCGTCAAGGGTCTGAAGAACCCGTTGGCCGCCGTGCTGCGGCTGGCCCAGCCCATCGGCTTTGACGCGCCGGACGACGAGCCGGTCGGGCTGCTGATCTTCCTGCTGGTGCCGGAAGCCGCCACGCAGCGTCATCTGGAGATCCTGTCCGAGATCGCCGAGATGCTGTCGGACCGCGAGCTGCGCGAGCAGCTGAAGTCCGAGCCCGAGGCGGCCACGCTGCACAAGCTGATCGCGGCCTGGGAGCCGCTGAAGTCCGTCGCCTGAGGCCGCCCCGTTGCGCGCCTTGTAGAAACCCGCGTGCGCGGCATCCCCAGCCGCCCAACAACCTGACGCCTCCGACTTGAAGCCCACCTCCATCAGCGCCGAGCGCCTCTTCGAAGAGCACCGCGAGGCGCTGCGCTGGGAGTGGATCGCCGGCCACGCCCATCCCGAGCGTCGTTTCGACGAAGCGGCCGTACGGGACGCGCAGAGCGCCGCCGACCTGGTCGGCTACCTGAACTACATCCACCCGTACCGGGTGCAGATCGTGGGACGCCGCGAGGTGGCCTATCTGAGCCAGGAGACCACGGAAATCCAGGACCGCCGCATCTCTCGCATCGTCACGCTGGAGCCGCCGGTCCTCATCGTGGCCGACGACAGCGTGCCGCCGCCGCGGCTGGTGGCCATGTGCGACCGCGCCGAGATTCCGCTGTTCCGCACCGCCGAGTCGGCCGGCCACGTCATCGACCTGGTGCGGGGCTATCTGGCGCAGCTGTTCGCCAACCGCACGACGCGGCACGGCGTGTTCATGGACATCCTGGGCCTGGGCGTGCTGCTGACCGGCGAGTCGGGCCTGGGCAAGAGCGAGCTGGGGCTGGAGCTGATCTCGCGCGGTCACGGCCTGGTGGCCGACGACGCGGTGGACTTCTTCCGCATCGCCCAGACCGCCATCGAGGGCCGCTGCCCGGAGCTGCTGCTGAACCTGCTGGAAGTGCGCGGCATCGGCCTGCTGGACATCAAGGCCATCTTTGGCGAGACCGCCGTGCGCCGCAAGATGCGCCTGAAGCTCATCGTGCACCTGGTGCGCAAGGAGACCATGGAGCGCGACTTCGAGCGCCTGCCCTACGAGCCGCTGTACGAGGACGTGCTGGGCATGCCGGTGCGCAAGGTCGTCATCGCGGTGGACGCCGGCCGCAACCTCGCCGTGCTGGTGGAGGCCGCGGTGCGCAACACCATCCTGCAGCTGCGCGGCATCGACACCTACAAGGAATTCGTCGAGCGCCACCAGCGCGCCATCGACAGCGGCTCCATCGACTGACGCAGCGGCGCTGCCGCTCAGCCCTTGTTGGGGCAGTCCGTCTTGATGCAGGTGGCGTACAGCGCTAGCGAATGCTCCTGCAGCTTGAAACCACGCTCGCTGGCGATGTTGTGCTGGCGCTCCTCGATGCCGGGATCGAAGAACTCCTCGACCTTGCCGCAGTTCAGGCAGACGAGGTGGTCGTGATGGTGCCCCTCGTTGAGCTCGTAGATGGCCTTGCCGGTCTCGAAATGGTTGCGGCTCAGCAACCCGGCCTGTTCGAACTGCTGCAGCACGCGGTAGACCGTGGCCAGGCCGATGTCGGCGCCCTCGTTGAGCAAGGCCTTGTAGACATCCTCGGCCGTCATGTGACGCTGGGCCGAGCGCTGGAAGATCTCCAGGATCTTGATGCGCGGCAGCGTCGCCTTGAGGCCGCTGTTCTTGATGTCGCTGGTCTGGTTCCTGGGGGGAGAGGAGCTGGGCATGGCACGGTCCAGGGCCGTGGAAGGGCCCCGCTAGAATCCGCGCGATCATAGCCAGCCGGGCTCCCGGCCGGCACCTTCCTGCCCCTTCTGTAGCCGCCCCATGCGTCCCCTGCTTGCCTCTCTCCCGCTGCTTGCGCTGCTTGGCGGCTGCTCCTACCTGCCCACCTGGGATTCGCTGCCCTCACTGCCCTCCGTCACCGGCGAGAAGGTGCTGGGCGTGCTGACGCCCTACCGCGTCGAGGTCGTGCAGGGCAATGTGCTGACCAAGGAGATGGTCGCCCGCGTCAAGCCCGGCATGCCCAAGGCGCAGGTGCGCGACCTGCTGGGTTCGCCGCTGCTGACCGACATCTTCCATGAGTCGCGCTGGGACTATCCCTTCACGATCCGCCGCCAGGGGGCCCCCGAGCAGCAGCGGCTGGTCGTCGCCGAGTTCGATGGTGACCGGCTCAAGACGCTGACCGTGCCGGACGACCTGCCCAGCGAGAACGAGTTCGTCGCCTCCATCAACACCTTCAAGCCGGACCGCAAGCAGCCCAAGCTGGAGCTGAGCGAGGCCGAGCGCAGCGCGCTGCCGCCGCCCAAGCGCAGCGCCGAGGCGGCGCCCACCGCCGCAGCCGAAGGCCCTGCGCCCGGCCGCACCTACCCGCCGCTGGAAGGCAAGGCCGGGAGCGGTTCGTGATGATCAAGGTCGCGATCACCGGCGCCTCCGGGCGCATGGGCAAGATGCTCATCGAGGCGGTCCAGGCCGCCGATGACTGCACGCTGCACGCCACGCTGGACAAGGGTGATGACGTGCGCGCGGGCCTGGCCGGTGCGGACGTGCTGATCGACTTCACCCGCCCCGAGGCGACGCTGGAGCACCTGGCCGTCTGCGCGGACCTGGGGGTGAAGGCCGTCGTCGGCACCACCGGCTTCGACGAGGCGCAGAAGGCGCAGATCGCCCGCTTCGCCGAGCGCACGGCCATCGTCTTCGCGCCCAACATGAGCGTGGGCGTCAACGTGGTGCTCAAGCTGCTGGACATGGCGGCCCGCGCACTGGCCGAGGGCTACGACATCGAGATCATCGAGGCCCACCACCGCATGAAGGTCGATGCGCCCAGCGGCACCGCGCTGCAGATGGGCCAGGTGGTGGCCGACGCGCTGGGCCGCGACCTCAAGGCCTGCGCCGTCTACGGCCGCGAGGGCGTCACCGGCCAGCGCGATCCGTCCACCATCGGTTTTGCCACCGTGCGCGGCGGCGACATCATCGGTGACCACACCGTGCTGTTTGCCGGCATCGGCGAGCGCATCGAGGTCAGCCACAAGGCCAGCAACCGCACGATCTACGCCCAGGGCAGCCTGCGCTGCGCACGCTTCCTGGCCGGCGGCAAGACGACCGGGCTGTTCGGCATGAACGACGTGCTGGGCTTCACCCGCTGACATGTTCACGGCGTTCTGGGCTCAGAGCGATGCGGTGGGCCGCGCCGTGGCCCTGCTGCTGCTGGCCATGTCGGTCAGCGCCTGGGCGCTGATCCTGTGGAAGACCTGGCTGCTGCGCCGCGCCAGCCGCGGCCTGCAGCGCGCCGTGCCGGCGTTCTGGGCGGCCGCCAACGTGTCCGATGGCCGCAGCGCGCTGCAGAACTTCGACACCGAAGGCCTGCTGCTGCCGCTGCTGGACGCCGCCACGGCCGAGACCCGCGCCGCGACGCTGGACGCCGCCGGCCGGCGGGAGTCGCGCCTGACCCGCCGCCTGCGCGACGCGCTGCACGCGGTGCTGGCCAGGCTGCAGTTCGGCCAGGTGCTGCTGGCCTCCATCGGCGCCACCGCGCCTTTCGTGGGCCTGTTCGGCACCGTCTGGGGCATCTACCACGCACTGCTGGGCATCTCGGCGACCGGCAACATCAGCATCGAGAAGATCTCCGGCCCGGTGGGCGAGGCGCTGATCATGACGGCCGCCGGCCTGGCCGTGGCCATTCCTGCCGTGCTGGCCTACAACGTGTTCGGCAAGCGGGTGGCGGCCTGCGAGGCCGAGCTCGAGGGTTTCGCGCACGACCTGCGCGAGTTGCTGGACCACGAGTGACCATGAGCTTCGGCCGGCTGGAGCGCCCCGACGCCGCTCGCCCGATGAGCGACATCAACATGACGCCGCTGATCGACGTCATGCTGGTGCTGCTGGTCATCTTCATGATCACCGCGCCGCTGATGACGGCCTCGCTGCGGCTGGACCTGCCCCAGGCCGAGGCGGCCACGCCCAGCGACGCGCCCAGCTTCATCGCCGTGGCCATCATGCCGGACGGCAAGCTGCACCTGGGCGATGACGAGCTGGACGCCCAGGCCTTCCAGCAGCGCATCGCCGAGCTGGGCCGCGCCAATGCGCAGCTGGAGGTGCAGCTGCGCGCCGACCGCGCCGTGCCCTACGGCCAGGTGGCCGAGCTGATCGGCTGGGTGCAGGCCGCCGGGCTGAACCGCATCACCTTCGTCGCGCAGGCGGCCGCGTCCGCCCCCTGAGCGAAAGGTCGCCGCAGAGGGCGCACCTAGAATTCGGGGCATGAACGCCCCCACCGAAGCGCCCAGCTACAAGCCCAACGAGATCGAAGCCGCCGCCCGTGCCTACTGGGCCGAGCGCGACGCCTACCGCGTCACGGAAGACGCCTCCAAGCCGCACTTCTATGCCTGCTCCATGCTGCCCTACCCCTCGGGCAAGCTGCACATGGGCCATGTGCGCAACTACACGATCAACGACATGCTGGCCCGCCAGCTGCGCATGAAGGGCTACAACGTCCTCATGCCCATGGGCTGGGACGCCTTCGGCCTGCCGGCCGAGAACGCCGCGATGAAGGGCAAGCTGCCGCCCGCGCAGTGGACCTACTCCAACATCGCCCACATGAAGGGCCAGATGCAGGCCATGGGCCTGGCCATCGACTGGAACCGCGAGGTCACGACCTGCGATCCGCGCTACTACAAGTGGAACCAGTGGCTGTTCCTGAAGATGCTGGAGGCCGGCATCGCCGAGCGCCGCACCCAGGTCGTCAACTGGGACCCGGTGGACCAGACGGTGCTCGCCAACGAGCAGGTCATCGACGGCCGCGGCTGGCGCTCGGGCGCGCTGGTGGAGAAGCGCGAGATCCCCGGCTACTACCTGAAGATCACGCAGTACGCCGAGGAGCTGCTGTCGGCGGTCGCCAATCCTGAGGACCCGAACTACCTGTCCGGCTGGCCCGAGCGCGTGCGGCTGATGCAGGAGAACTGGATCGGCAAGAGCCAGGGCGTGCGGTTCGCCTTCCCGCACAACATCGAAGGCGGCGGCGACAAGCTGTGGGTGTTCACGACCCGCGCCGACACCATCATGGGCGTGACCTTCTGCGCCGTGGCGCCGGAGCATCCGCTGGCCACCATCGCGGCCAAGAGCAAGCCCGAGGTGGCCGCCTTCATCGAGGAATGCAAGGCCGGCGGCACCACCGAGGCCGAGCTCGCCACGCAGGAGAAGAAGGGCGTGCCCACGGGCCTGTTCGTCACGCATCCGCTGACCGGCGCGCAGGTGCCGGTGTGGGTCGGCAACTATGTGCTGATGAGCTACGGCGACGGCGCCGTGATGGGCGTGCCGGCGCATGATGAGCGCGACTTCGCGTTTGCGAAGAAGTACGGCATCGAGATCAAGCAAGTCGTGGCCGTGGAGGGCGAGACCTTCACCACCGACGCCTGGGCCGAGTGGTACGGCGACAAGGCGCGCGGCGTCTGCGTGAACTCCGGCGTGCTGGATGGGCTCAACCACAAGCAGGCCGTCGACAAGGTCGCCGAGCTGCTGGCCGAGAAGGGCCTGGGCGAGAAGAAGACCACCTGGCGCCTGCGCGACTGGGGCATCAGCCGCCAGCGCTACTGGGGCACACCCATCCCCATCATCCACTGCGACGACTGCGGCGTGGTGCCGGTGCCCGAGAAGGACCTGCCGGTCGTGCTGCCCGAGGACTGCATCCCCGACGGCAGCGGCAACCCGCTGAACAAGCGCGCCGACTTCCTGAACGTGGCCTGCCCCAAGTGCGGAAAGCCGGCCAAGCGCGAGACGGACACGATGGACACCTTCGTGGACTCGTCCTGGTACTTCATGCGCTACTGCGACCCGACCAACGACCAGGCCATGGTCGGCGCCGGCACCAAGTACTGGATGCCGATGAACCAGTACATCGGCGGCATCGAGCACGCCATCCTGCACCTGCTGTACGCGCGCTTCTGGACCAAGGTCATGCGCGACCTGAAGCTGGTGGATGTGTCCGAACCCTTCGAGAAGCTGCTGACGCAGGGCATGGTCTTGAAGGGCGCGTTCTTCCACAAGCCCGAGGGCGGCGGCAAGGACTACTACTGGGACCACGAGGTCGACGTCATCCACGACGACAAGGGCGGCATCGTCGGCGCGACGCTGAAGAAGGACGGCACGCGTCTCGAATACGAGATGACGACCATGTCCAAGTCCAAGAACAACGGCGTGGACCCGCAGGCGCTCATTGACCAGTACGGCGCCGACACGGCCCGCCTGTTCGTCATGTTCGCCAGCCCGCCGGAGCAGACGCTGGAGTGGAACGACGCGGCCGTCGAAGGCGCCCACCGCTTCCTGAAGCGGGTGTGGAACTTCGGCATGCGCAACGCCGAGGCCATCAAGGCCGGCGGCAAGGACTTCGCCGCACTAAACGGCGACGGCAAGGCGCTGCGCCGCGAGGTGCACCACGTGCTGAAGCAGGTCAGCTACGACTACGAGCGCATGCAGTACAACACCGTCGTCTCCGGCGCGATGAAGCTGCTCAATGCGCTGGAAGCCTTCAAGGCGGAAGGCCAAGCTGCCGCCGTGCGCGACGGCTTCTCCGTGCTGCTGCGCGTGCTCTACCCCGCCACGCCCCACATCACCCACCAGCTCTGGCAGGACCTGGGCTTTGCCGCGGAGCATGGCGACCTGCTGGACGCGCCCTGGCCCACGGTGGACGAGGCCGCGCTGGTGCAGGACGAGATCGAGCTCATGCTGCAGGTCAACGGCAAGCTGCGCGGCTCGGTCAAGGTGCCGGCGTCCGCTGACAAGGCCGCCATCGAGGCCGCCGCGCTGGCCAACCCGGAGTTCGCCAAGTTCAGCGAAGGCCGGGCGCCCAAGAAGGTCGTCATCGTGCCGGGCCGCCTCGTCAACGTGGTGGTGTGATGGACCGCCGCCTCGCGCTGCTGAGCCTCGCCGCCCTCGCCGGCTGCGGCTTCGAGCTGCGCCGCGAGCCCGAGCTGCCGTTCAAGACGCTGGCGCTGACCGGCTTCCCGCCGGAGTCGCCGCTGGCCGCCGGGCTGAAGCGCCAGATCAAGCGCACGCCGGTGCAGCTGGTGGACGACCCGGCGCGCGCCCAGGTCGTGCTGGAGGCGCTGCAGGAGCACCGCGACCGCAGCGTGGTCGCGTCCACCAGCGCGGGCCAGGTGCGTGAATGGCAGCTGCGGCTGCAGTTCGACTACCTGATCCGCAAGGCCGACGGCGACCTGCTGGTGCCCAAGGTCGAGCTGCGCCTGGCGCGCGACATGAACTACACCGAGACCGCCGCGCTGGCCAAGGAGCAGGAGGCGGCCAACCTCTACAACGCGATGCATTCCGACGCCATCGCCCAGGTCATGCGCCGGCTGGCCGCCGTCAGACTGCCGGGCTGATGCAGCTGCGCGCGGAGGCCCTCGCGGCCCACCTCAACAAGGGCCTGGCCCGCATCTACACGGTGCACGGCGACGAGCCGCTGCTGGCGCAGGAGGCGGCCGACCAGATCCGCGCCGCCGCACGCGCCCAGGGCTTTGGCGAGCGGCAGATCTTCACCGTCAGCGGCGCCTACTTCGACTGGGCGCCGGTGCTGGCCGCCGCGCAGGCCATGAGCCTGTTCGCCGAGCGCCAGTTCATCGAGATCCGCATCCCGAACGGCAAGCCCGGCAAGGACGGCTCCGAGGCCTTGCAGCGTTATGCCGAGGCTGCGCCCGACGACGTGCTGACGCTGGTGACGCTGCCGCGGCTGGACAAGACCCAGCTGTCCAGCGCCTGGTTCACGGCGCTGGACGCCAACGGCGTGTCCGTGCGCGTGGAGCCCGTCGAGCGCCGCGCGCTGCCGGCCTGGCTGGCACAGCGCCTCAAGGCCCAGGGCCAGTCCGTACCCGAGGGCGAGGACGGCCAGCGGGCCCTCGCCTTCTTCGCCGACCGCGTGGAGGGCAACCTGCTGGCCGCCCACCAGGAGCTGCAGAAGCTCGCGCTGCTGCACCCCCCCGGCGAGCTGACGCTGGAGCAGATCGAGGCCGCCGTGCTGGACGTGGCGCGCTTCGACGTCTTCAAGCTCAGCGAGGCCGTGCTGTCCGGCCACGTGCCGCGCATCCTGCGCATGCTGGACGGCCTGGAGGCCGAGGGCGAGGCCGCCGTGCTGGTGCACTGGAACCTCGCCGAGGACGCTCGCGCGCTTGCGCGCGTGCGCGCCGCGCTGGACGCCGGCCGGCCGCTGCCCATGGCCATGCGCGAGGCGCGCGTGTGGGGCGCCAAGGAGCGCCTCATCGAGCGCATCGCGCCGCGGCTGGACAGCGCGCAGGCGGGTGCGCTGGTGCAGGCGGCCCAGGTCTGCGACGGCCTCGTCAAAGGCCTGCGCCACCCGGACTGGCCCGGCGACCCCTGGGCCGCGCTGCGCCGGCTGGCGCTGATGCTGGCCGAGGCTGCCAGCGGCAAATCCGGGGCAGTTCTCACGGTTGGCTGAGCGCGCTTGGGCTATCGTGCGGCGCATTGCCTGCGCCACCATGCCGCCCCGATCCCTGCTTATCGCCCTTCTGCTGATGCCGCTGGCCGCGACCGCCCTGCCCGTCACGGTGCAGCTGCGCGCGCCCAGCGGCCAGCCCGTAGCGGGCGCCGCGGTGGCCGTGGAGCTGCGCGGCCGGGGCAGCCGCACCAGCAACGCCAAGGCCGAGATCGGCCAGCGCGACAAGCAGTTCACGCCGCAGCTGCTCGTCGTGCAGACGGGCACGGCGGTCAACTTCCCGAACTTCGACACGGTGCGCCACCATGTCTACTCGTTCTCGCCCATCAAGGTCATCGACATCAAGCTCTACTCCGGCACGCCGGCCGAGCCCGTCGTGTTCGACAAGCCCGGCGTGGCCACGCTGGGCTGCAACATCCACGACCGCATGAGCGCGCACGTGGTGGTGGTGGACACGCCGCTGTTCGCGATCACCGACGGCCAGGGCCAGGCCACGTTCGACCTGCCGCCCGGCGGCCACACCGTCAAGGCCTGGCACGCGGGCCAGAAGTCGCCCACGCTGCAGAGCCTGAAGCTGGACGTGCCCGCCGCCGGCGGCGCCGTCGTGCTGACGCTCGCCGACTGACCCCGACGACATGCGCTGGCCCGCCTGGTTGAACCTGCACCGCCTGCAAGGCCGCATCGTGGCCTTGTTCCTGGCGCTGCTGCTGGCGGTGCAGCTGGTCAGCTTCGGCGCCATCCGCGCCAGCATCACGCACAACGCCGAGGCCTCGCTGGTCGCCGAGCTGCAGACCGGCGAGCGCGTGCTGCGCCGCCTGTTGGCCCAGCAGGCGGGCCAGCTGCACGACGCCGCCGAGCTGCTGGCCAAGGACTACGGCTTCCGCGATGCCGTGGGCCTGTCGCTGGCCGAGGCGGGCACGCGGGACACCATCAAGGACGCGCTGTCCAACCAGGGCGAGCGCATCGGCGCCTCGGTGGTGGCCTACTTCGACGCCCAGCTGCAACTGGTGGCCGCCACGCGCGACGGGGCCGCCGCCTTCGCGCCGGTGCTGCAGCGGCTGGTGAACAGCCAGGAGGGCACGGCGCTGGCCGTGCACGACCGCGTCGTCTACCAGCTGGTGGCCGTGCAGGTGCGCACGCCCGCGCCGGTGGGCTGGGTGCTG
>JBKBVY010000287.1:0-4060 GCA_046289335.1 Roseateles sp.
GGGCAGGCGCAGCGCGCGCAGCAGTGGGATGAAGCCCACGCCGGGCGGCGCCTCGGCCGCCGGGGCGCTGCCGCCCGGGATGGCGAGGCTGGCCAGGCTGCGCCCGGGCACGAAGCCGCCGATGGCGTCCAGCCCGGCCGCGGGCCAGGCGCCCAACGCGCCGGGATCGATGTGGATGCCGCGGTCGACCGGGTCGGCCGCCGCGAGCACGCGGCCCTGGTTGTCCAGCAGCGCGACGCCGCGCAGGAAGCCCAGCGTCGTCAGCGTCTGGCCCAGCAGCGCCTGCAGCACCTCGGGTGGCGTGTCGCGGCCGGCCACGTCGGCCAGGCCGGCCAGCGCAATCAGCGTGGCGTCCAGGCTGCGGGTGGCGTGGTCTTCCAGCACGCGGGCCAGCAGGGCCTGGCGCCGGGCCGTGTCCACGCGCAGCTCCTGGCTTTCACGCCACAGGCCGTAGCCCGTGCCGGCCAGCACCGTCGCGGCCAGCAGCGCGCCGGCGACGGCGATGATGGCGCGGGGCCGCCAGCGGGTGTTGCCGTGGGTCATGGGCCGTGTCGACGCGGCAGCATCGCGGGATGCGCCTAGCGCGTGCGCACGATGGCGCTGAGGCCGTGGCGTTCGGCCGCGGCGCGCAGCCGGCCGTCGCGCTGGATGCGGGCGACGAAATCGTCCACCACCTGCAGCCAGGCGGCATCGCCGGGGCGCACGGCGTAGGCATAGGGCATGACGTGGAAGGGCTGGGGCGGCGCGACCAGGCGGGCCCAGTCGGCGTTGTCCAGCAGCCGGCGGCTGTAGGGGTAGTCGGTGACGAAGGCGTCCACGCGGCCGGCCTCCAGCTCGCGCTCGCGCGTGGCCGGCGGGCGCACCACCACCGGCGTGGCCTGCTTGAGCGCCGAGGCCATGACGGCTTCCATGAAGGTGCCGGCCTGCACGGCGATGCGCACGCCGGGCTTGTCCAGGTCCTGCCAGGTCTTGACGACGCGGCTGCTGCGCGTCGTGACGGCGTAGATGTCGCTCTCCAGGTAGGCGCGGCTGAAGCGCAGCTGGCGCTGGCGTTGCGCCGTGATGGCGACGGCGAACATGGCCACGTCGCAGCGGTCCTGCAGCAGGTCATCCACCAGCGTCTCGAAGGACGAGTCCACGTAGCGGGGCTTCACGCCCAGGTCGCCTGCGAACGCGGCGGACAGGTCGATGTCCACGCCCGACAGCTGGCCGGTGCGCGGGTTGCGCAGCGAGACGCCGTAGTAGTCGGGCCAGATGCACACGCGCAGCTCGCCGTTGGCGCGCACGCGCTCCGTCACGCCCGGGGCGGCGCCGGCGGCCTGCGCGGCGGCGCACAAGGCACAGAAGACGGCCCAGGCGACGGCCAGGCGCTTCATGCCGGCTCCCTGCGCTGCGCCGCGTCGATGCGGTCGCGCAGCGCGATCAGCGCCGGCGCATGGGCCAGGAAGGTGGCGACGATGTCGGGGTCGAACGCGCTGCCGGCCTGCTCGGCCAGCATGGCCAGCGCCCGGTCGTCGGCCCGCGCCGGACGGAAGCGCCGCCTCAGGGTCAGGGAGTCGAAACAGTCCACGACCGCAACGATACGCGCGGACAGCGGGATGTTGCTGCCGCGCAGCCCGGCCGGATAGCCGCTGCCGTCCCAGCGCTCGCGGTGGTTGAGGGCGATCTCGGCAGCCAGCACGAACAGCGGCAGCTGCGAGCCGCCCAGCAGCGCCGCGCCGCGCTGCGGCTGGCGACGGCGGCGCTCCTCGGCGCTGGTCAGCGGCCAGGACGGTTCGAAGGCGCTGGCGGTGGGGTCGAACTCGCCGATGTCGTGCAGCGGCGCCGCCAGGCGCAGCAGCTGCGCCGTGTCCGCGTCCAGGCCCAGGCGCAGCGCCAGCGCCTCGGCCAGGTGGCCGATGCGGGTGCGGTGCGCACGGGTTTCGGCGTCCGCGTCGGCGGGCAATCCGTGCGTGCCGGGCGGCTGGCGCAGCGAGGTGACTGATGACATGGCGGGGTACTCCTCAGTGCGGCGAATTATCGGCGTCATCATTTCTATCAAATAACTCGATTCCCGCAAGCGTCGGCATATTCGGCAAAATGTCGCGGGTGAACATCACCGCATCCGTCCCCGAGACCTGGTCCACCTCCGAGGTCGCACAGCGCCTGGGGCTGGCCGTTCGCTCCGTGCAGCTGATGGTGGACCGTGGCGAACTGCAGGCGTGGAAGACGCCGGGGGGCCATCGCCGCATCCTGCGCAGCTCCGTGGAGGCCTGGCTGCAGTCGCGCGGCGGGGCGCCGCTGGCCACGCCGCCGGCGGCCAGCACCGGTGGACGGCCCAGGACGCTGCTGCTGATCGAGGATTCGGTGCATTTCCAGAACCTCATCAGCCTGATCGTCAAGCGCGAGCTGCCGGATGCCGAGCTGCACGTGGCGTCGGACGGCATCGCCGGCCTGGCCATGGCGGGCCGGCTGGAGCCGGACGTGCTGCTGATCGACATCCTGCTGCCCGGCATCGACGGTGCCGCGCTGATCACCAGCCTGCGTTCGCATCCGCAGTTCGCCGCCAGCCGCCTCATCGTCGTCACCGCGCTGGATGCCGCGCAGCTGGCGGCCTACCGCTTCGCGCTGGAAGGCGTGCCGGTGGTGCACAAGACAGCGCTGGTCACCGAGCTGCCGCCGCTGCTGGCCCAGGCCGTCGCGCCGGCCTGACGGCTGCCCGGGCGCATGGCCGCGCGGCTGCTGCTGATCGAGGACGACGCCGCCATCGCGCGCTTCGTCGAGCTGGCGCTGGAGGAACTGCCCGATCACGACGCCGCCGCGCCGCCGGTGGCGCTGCACCTGGTGCGCAGCGTGGCGGCGGCGCGCGAGGCGCTGGTCGCCGGCGGCTGGGCCCTGGTCATCAGCGACCTGATGCTGCCCGACGGCTCCGCCGAGCTGCTGCTGGCCGAGGGCCACGCCCGTGCGGCGGGCGCGCCGCCCTGGGTGGTGTTCAGCGCCGGCGTGCACGACGGCCGCCGGCCGCTGCTGGCCGCCCAGGGGGTGGCCTGCATGCTGCGCAAGCCGGTGGGGCTGGAGGAACTGCTCGACACCATCGCCAGCCTGCTGCGCGGCGCCGCCGCACCCGCGGCGACTGCGCCGGCGCGGGCAGCCGGCGATCCGGTGCAGACCCATTTCGGCGGCGACCGGGCGATGTACGAGAGCTTTCGGGCCGGTTGCATCCAGCGCTTCGGGACCGACGTGGCCCAGGGGGACGCCGCCGTGGCCGCCGGCGACGCGGCCGCGCTGCGGCCGGTGGTGCACGGGCTCAAGGCGGTGCTGGAGCTGATCGGCGAGCCCGCGCTGGCCTGCCAGGCCCGCGCGCTGGAGACGGCGGCCGAGCAGGGCGAGCTGGCGGCGCCGGCCTGGGCGGTGCTGGCCCGGGCCCTGGTGGACCTGGGGGCCGTCCGCCCGTCAGGGTGAGAAATTGGCATATTTGCTCGACCACCCCGCGGATCGGGGCGGGTCATGGTTTGTTCTTATCAAATGATTTGATAATCACGCAAACCTTGCTGCACCCCATGATGACTCGCCACCCCGACCGACCGCCCACCCCCTCCGCCTGCGCGGCCGCAGCCGAGGAGCCCGCCATGGCGACACGGGTGGTGCTCTACGTCGAGGATGACCCCGTCAACGTGATGCTGATGCAAGGCATCCTGGAACTGCACTCCGGCTGCGTGCTGCAGGTGGCGCGCAGCGGTGCCGAGGCACGCGAGCGCGCGGCCCAGGTGCGGCTGGACCTGGTGTTGTGCGACCACCGGCTGCCCGACATCGCCGGCGACCAGCTGCTGGCCCAGCTGCGCTCGGCGGGCCTGCCGGCGACCGTGCCGGCCTTGCTGGTGACGGCCGAGCCGAACGACGTGGCGGCCGAGCTGGCCCGGCGCGGCGGCTTCGACGGCTTCTGGACCAAGCCGCTGGACGTGGCGGGCACCCTGCGCAGCCTCAATCGATGGCTGGGCAACTGAACGCGGACTAGCGGGCCGAGCGCCGGGCCGCCCCAAGCCGGCCCGCCCTGGGCGATGTGCTTGCGGCTCGATGCCGC
>JBKBVY010000288.1:0-4038 GCA_046289335.1 Roseateles sp.
GGCGGCGGTGGCCCGCAGCTGGTGGGCATGGGCATCCCGGCCCTGCCGCCCGGCACGGTGCGGCCGACCGACGCGCTGCCGGGCGTCACGCCCGCCGTGCCCGAGCCGGGCACCTGGGCCATGCTCATCGCCGGCCTCGCGCTGCTCGGCTGGCGCACCCGCCAGCGTCGGAGCTGATCAGCGTTTCCTGAGCAGCGGCGCCAGGTAGCGCCCCGTGTGGCTGGCCTCGCAGGCGGCGACGTCTTCCGGTGTGCCGGCCACCAGCAGCCGGCCGCCGCCCGCACCGCCCTCGGGGCCCATGTCGATGAGCCAGTCGGCCGTCTTGATGACGTCCAGGTTGTGCTCGATGACGACGATGGTGTTGCCCGCGTCGCGCAGCTGGTGCAACACCTTGAGCAGCAACGCGATGTCGGCGAAGTGCAGGCCGGTGGTGGGCTCGTCCAGGATGTAGAGCGTGCGGCCGGTGTCACGCTTGGAGAGCTCCAGCGCCAGCTTGACGCGCTGCGCCTCGCCGCCCGACAGCGTGGTCGCGCTCTGGCCCAGCTTCACATAGCCCAGGCCCACGTCCAGCAGCGTCTGCAGCTTGCGGGCGATGGTGGGCACGGCGTTGAACAGCGCATGGGCGTCCTCCACCGTCATGTCCAGCACCTGGGTGATGTTCTTGCCCTTGTAGAGCACCTCCAGCGTCTCGCGGTTGTAGCGCCGGCCCTGGCAGACGTCGCAGGGCACGTAGACGTCGGGCAGGAAGTGCATCTCCACCTTCAGCACGCCGTCGCCCTGGCAGGCCTCGCAGCGGCCGCCGGCCACGTTGAAGCTGAAGCGGCCGGCACCGTAGCCGCGCTCGCGGGCCGTGGGCATCTCGGCGAACAGCTCGCGGATCGGCGTGAACAGACCCGTGTAGGTGGCCGGGTTGGAGCGCGGCGTGCGGCCGATGGGCGACTGGTCGACGTTGATGACCTTGTCGAACGCGTCCAGGCCCTCGATCTCGTCGTAGGGCGCCGGGTCGGCATGGCTCTGGTAGAGCTTCTTGGCGACGGCGGCGTACAGCGTGTCGTTGACCAGCGTGCTCTTGCCCGAGCCCGACACGCCGGTCACGCAGGTCAGCACGCCGACCGGGATCTCCACCGTCACGCCTTTGAGGTTGTTGCCGCGCGCGTTGACGATGCGCAGCCGCTGGCCCTCGGCCGGCCGGTGGCGCTGGGTCGGCACTTCAATGCGCGCGGCGCCGCTGAGGTAGCGGCCGGTGGGCGATTGCGGGTTGGCGGCGACCTGCTCGGGCGTGCCCTGGGCCATCACGCGGCCGCCGTGCACGCCGGCGCCGGGCCCCAAGTCCAGCACCCAGTCGGCGGCGCGGATGGCGTCCTCGTCGTGCTCCACCACCAGCACCGAGTTGCCCAGGTCGCGCAGCCGCCGCAGCGTGGCGATCAGCCGGTCGTTGTCGCGCTGGTGCAGGCCGATGCTGGGCTCGTCCAGCACGTACATCACGCCGGTCAGCCCCGAGCCGATCTGCGAGGCCAGCCGGATGCGCTGCGCCTCGCCGCCCGACAGCGTGTCGGCGCTGCGGTCCAGGCTCAGGTAGTTCAGGCCCACGTCGTTCAGGAAGCGCAGCCTGGAGGCGATCTCGCGGATGACCTTGTCGCCGATGTCGGCCTTGTTGCCCTTGAGCTTCAGGCCCTCGAAGTAGTCCAGCGCCTCGCGCAGCGTCGCGTGCTCGACCTCGTAGATGGGCCGGCCCTTCACGCCGGGCGCGGCGTCGGCCGGCTGCAGCACGACGTGGCGCGCCTCGCGGCGCAGGCGGGACCCCTCGCAGTCCGGGCAGGGCTTGGCCGCCATGTAGCGGGCCAGGTCCTCGCGCACGGCGGCCGAGTCGGTCTCCTTGAAGCGGCGCTGCAGGTTGGGCAGGATGCCCTCGAAGGGATGGCTGCGCTTGACCGAGCGCTTCTTGCCGCTGGCGCTCTCGGCCTGGTAGACGAAGGCGATCTCGGTCTGGCCCGAGCCGTGCAGCAGCACCTGCTGCACGTCGGCCGGCAGGCTCTCCCAGGGCGCCTCGACGTCGAAGCCGTAATGCGCCGCCACCGCTTCCAGCATCGAGAAGGTGTAGGGGTTGCGGCGGTCCCAGCCCTTCACGGCGCCGCTGGCCAGGCTCAGCGTCGGGAAGGCGACGACGCGGTCGGGGTCGAACACGGTGGTCTGGCCCAGGCCCTCGCAGCTGGGGCAGGCGCCCACCGGCGAGTTGAACGAGAACAGCCGCGGCTCCAGCTCGGGCAGCGAGTAGGAGCAGACGGGACAGGCGAACTTGCTGGAGAACAGCGTCGTCTCGTTGGTGTCCATGTCCATGACCAGCGCGCGCCCCTCGGCCAGGCGCAGCGCGGCCTCGAAGCTCTCGGCCAGGCGCTGGCGCAGCGAATCCGCTGCGTCATGGCGCAGCTTGATGCGGTCGATGACCACGTCGATGTCGTGCTTCTCGGCCTTCTTCAGCGCCGGCAGGTCGGGCACCTCGACCGTCGCGCCATCGACGCGGAAGCGCACATAGCCCTGGGCCTGCAGGTCCTGGAACAGCTCGACGAACTCGCCCTTGCGGTCGCGCACGACGGGCGCCAGCAGCATCAGCTTGCTCTCGTCCGGCATGGCCAGCACGGCGTCGACCATCTGGCTGACCGACTGCGCCTCCAGCGGCAGATCGTGGTCCGGGCAGAAGGGCGTGCCGGCGCGGGCGTAAAGCAGGCGCAGGTAGTCGTGGATCTCGGTGACCGTGCCAACGGTGGAGCGCGGGTTGTGCGAGGTCGCCTTCTGCTCGATGGAGATGGCCGGGGAGAGGCCCTCGATGACGTCCACGTCGGGCTTGTCCATCAGCTGCAGGAACTGCCGCGCGTAGCTGGACAGGCTCTCCACATAGCGCCGCTGCCCCTCGGCATACAGCGTGTCGAAGGCCAGCGACGACTTGCCCGAGCCCGACAACCCCGTGATGACCACCAGCGCGTGCCGCGGCAGGTCGACGTCGATGTTCTTCAGGTTGTGGGTGCGCGCGCCGCGCACGCGGATGAATTTCGACTCGGGGGACGACATGGCGGGTTTCAGCAAGCGAACCGGGCATGATAGGTCCGGGCCCGTCGGCCGCGGCCCGCCGCACAACGGGGGCCGAGTCGGCCAGTTCCCAATACCGGTCGTTACATCTCTGAAAGACAATCAGGCCTCTTCATTGGAGCCCGCTTGTGAAAGAAGAGCTGCGCAAACGCCGATCCTGGCTGGATGGCTTCATGGCCTATCCGGCTCCGCCCGGCCTGAGCGAATCCCAGCTGCGCGAGAACATCATCCTGCTGGACCAGGCGCTCTACGCGCTCTGGAACCTGGGCCACAACCTGATCTTCGCGTGGACGCCCGAGGCCAAGGGCCTGCGCGTGCTGGTGGGCCCCCACCCGATGCTGACCGAGTTCGCGCTGGGCGACGGCACGCTGCCGCAGGCGGAGCTGACGCGGCGCACGCGGCTGCTGGACAAGCTGCTGTCCAACCAGGACCACCTGGAGGCCCAGGCCTTCGACGCCGTCTGCGCCGCGCTGGACATGAAGCCGCAGTTCATCGAGCTGCCGTTCTGCCCCGAGCGCAAGCTGGGCCTGCCGCTGATCGCCGCCATCGCGGCGCGCTACGGCGTGCGGCTGGTGGAGGACCGCGCCGTCATCCTGTTCGACGCCGTCGGCTTCTCGCTGCTGACGCCGCTGCAGCAGGTGGTGCAGCTCAACAGCCTGTCCTGCTCGGTCAACGCGGCCTACGCCAAGCTGCTGGACCGCGAGATCAACATCAACTTCGCGCGCACCACCACGGGTGACGGCTTCTACATCTGGAACCGCATGCGCGGCGTGGAGGCCAACGTCGAGCTCTACCAGCTGATGCAGTTCATCCTGGCCGACAACGCCATCGCCCGCGAGCGCGCCACGCGGCCCGAGTCGGTGCCCAAGCTGCGCGCCTGCTTCCACGTCGGCTCGCACTACGAGTTCTACCAATCGGAAGGCCTCAACCCGACCTCGTTCAGCTACTTGGTGG
>JBKBVY010000289.1:0-4010 GCA_046289335.1 Roseateles sp.
CCGGCGTCAGGAAGCGCTCGGGCTGGAAGCCGGTGGCCCAGGGCCGGTCGGTGCCGCGCAGGATCTTGTTGTCGTCGAAGGTGACCGAGGCCATCAGGTTGTAGCCGTCGCGCGCCAGGTTGCCGAAACCGCCGCTGAACGACAGCCGGCTGGTCTGGCCGCCGCCCGAGGCCTCCGGCGTGGAGTAGCTGCCGCGCACCGACAGGCCTTCGTAGTCGGTGCGGGTGATGAAGTTCATGACGCCGCCGATCGCATCGGTGCCGTACACGGCCGAGGCGCCGTCCTTCAGCACTTCCACGCGCTCGATGGCTTCCATCGGGATGGCGTTCAGGTCCACCGAGCCGCCGCTCATGCCGTGGGTGGAGACGCGGCGGCCGTTCAGCAGCACCAGCGTGCCGGTCGGGCCCAGGCCGCGCAGGTTGGCGAAGTTGGCGCCGCCCAGCGTCTTGTCGGCGTCGGTGCCGAACACGGCGTTGTTGGTCACCTGGTTGGTGTTGCCTGCGACGTTGGCGGACAGCAGGTCCGCCAGCTGGTCGGCGCTGCTGACGCCCAGGTTGCGGATCTGCTCCGACGTCATGACCTCGATCGGCATGGCCTTCTCGTCGGCCAGGCGCTTGATGCTGGAACCGGTGATGGTGATCTTCTCCAGCCTCTGCTGCGGGGCGGCATCGGCAGCGGTCTGGGCGGCTGCCACCGCGCTCAGGCACAAGAGGGTGGCTGCACTGGCGGTACGCGTGAGTTTCATCATGGTTTCCTGAAAAGAAGAGGCCCTGACGCGATGATTGCCGCAGCCGGACCCGGCGGAACAGAGGGTGGCTCCCGGGTCGTGGCTTTCATGACGATCACGCTTTGCGCTCCAGGCATAACCTGCGTCAATGGGCCCCGGCGGGCAGCCCCAGGTGGGGGCACAGGCGCCGCAGTGTCGTGCACCGGCGCGCCTGCAGCGTGCTCAGTCCAGCACCAGCGTACCGGCGGCCGCGTCCATGCGCGCCATCACGCCCAGCGGCAGCGGCCGGTTGGGCTGGCCGTGGCCGGCGGGCCAGCCGGCCAGCACCGGACAGCGCAGCGCGGCCAGGTGGTCGGCCAGCACTGCGTCGGGCGACTCGGCGCCGCTGAAGCTGCCCACCAGCAGGCCGGCGATGCGGTCCAGCACGCCGGCCAGGCGCAGCTGGCTGAGCAGCCGGTCCACCCGGTAGGGCGCCTCGCTGATGTCCTCGACGAACAGCAGCGCGCCGTCCACAGCCGGCAGGTAGGGCGTGCCCAGCAGCGCGCAGAACATGGCCAGGTTGCCGCCGATGAGCCGCCCGCTGGCCACGCCGCCGCGGCTCAGCGCATGGGGCTGGGCGCGGCCCACCCCGTCGCCACGGCGCCAGCCGCGGGCCAGGCGGTCGAACAGCGCGTCGGTAGCGGCCTCGGCGCCCGGCAGGCCCCAGTCGCTGGCCGGCATGGGCGCGTGCAGCGACGCGATGCCGGCCCGCGTGCGCAGCGCATGCAGCACGGTCAGGTCGCTGTAGCCGATCAGCAGCTTGCGGCTGGCGGCCAGCAGGCCCAGGTCCAGACGGTCCAGCAGCCGGATGCAGCCCGAGCCGCCGCGCAGCGCCAGCACGGCGTCGAAGCGGTCATCGGCAAAGGCGGTATGCACGTCGGCTAGGCGCACCGCGTCGGGCGCGGCCAGGAAGTCCAAAGGGGGCGGGCCGAAGCAGCTGGGCAGCAGCGTGGGCGCATAGCCGCGCTCGCGCAGCCAGCCCTCGACCGGATCGAGCCGCCCGGGCGCCGGCGGGCCGGCCGGCGCGATGACGGCAATGGCCGCGCCCGCGCGCAGCGGCGGGATCAGCAGTTCGCCTTCAGCCATGCGTGGACGGCCGCGCCCAGGGCCGGCAGCTGCCAGGTGGTGGCCGCGTCCGGATGCGGCGCATAGCGCTGCCCCAGGCTGGTGGTCACGGCGACGAGGTAGTGCAGCTCGCCGTCGTGCACGATGCCGGCGTCGCTGCCGTAGTTCTGCGTGTTGCCGGTCTTGTGCGCGAAGCGCGCCGCTGGCGCAGGGATGCCCGGCACCCAGCCGGGCAGCGCGCGCAGCGACTCGCTGCTGAGGATGTGGTGCAGCCGCTGCCCGTCCAGCGCGCGGCGGATGACGGCGCGGCCGGCCGGGCTGACCAGCTCGGGCCCGGCCGCCGGCGCGTCGGCGTCCAGCCGCCACACCAGCCGCAGCGCGTCCCAGGCGGTCATCTGGATCTGGCCCACGCCAGAGCCCGCGGCATTGCCCCAGCCGCCGTCGGGGCGCGTATTGGCCAGCATCAGCCCCGGCAGGCCGGCCGCGCGGAACAGATCGTGCAGCTCGTTGTGCACCTCGCGCCCGCCCTCGCGGCGCGAATCTCGACGGATGGCGCCGCGCGCATGCAGGTGGGCCACCAGCGCCGAGGTGGCGTCGTTGCTGCTGACGATGATCATGTCGTGCAGCCAGTCGCCCACGGGCCGGGTCTGCGGGCCGTAGGCCAGCGGCAAGGCCCAGTCGCTGCGACCGGTGTCCACCAGCCGGGCCACGCCCACGGCCACCATCAGCTTGAGCAGCGAGGCCGGATAGGGCGCGACGAAGCGCGGCCCCTGGCCGAACCAGGCCGGGAAGGCGATGCGCGACCAGTCCGCGCCGGGCAGCCAGGCGAAGGAGTCGCCGGCCGCATCGCGCACGTCGGCGTGGAAGGCGATGTTGTCGACCGGCCCGAAGCCGGCGTCGAAGCGCGCCACCAGGCCCTCGGGGTGCTCGCGCGAGAACAGCACATTGGCGGCCACCGGCGCGCCGCCGCCGCGCGGGAACACCGCCACGGCCAGGTCGATGGCCGGCATCAGGCCCAGCGGCGCGCCGCCTTGCAGCTTGTCCGGCGCGGTCTCGAAGCGCTGCGCCAGCACCGCGGCGCGCAAGGCCTCGGCGAGGTCGTCAGGGCTCACAGACTCAGACCGTCCAGCGGCAGCGGGCTGGCCCGGCCCGACACCAGCTCGGCCACGATGTTGGCGGTGGCGAACGAGAAGGTGAAGCCCAGCGGCCCATGGCCCACGTTCAGCCACAGGCCCGGCACGCCGCTGGCGCCCAGGATGGGCGCGCTGCTGGGCGTGGCCGGGCGCAGGCCGGCCCAGGGCGTGGCGCGGTCGTAGTCGGCCGCATGCGGGAAGGTGGCGCGCACCGAGCGCTGCAGCGAGGCCAGGCGGCCGGGGTCCAGGGATTCGTCGTCGCCCACCAGGTCCACCATGGCGGCCACGCGCAGGTCGCTGCCGATGCGGGCGTAGAGGATCTTCTTCTCGAAGTCGGTCACGCTGACCTCGGGCGGCCGGTGGCCGGGGCCGATGGGCGCGGTCAGGCTGTAGCCCTTGAGCGGATACAGCGGCAGCTCGACGCCCACGCCGGCGGCCAGCGCGCGGCTTTGCAGGCCGGCCGCCAGCACCACCGTGTCGGCGCCCACCTCGCCCTGGGTCGTCTGCACGCCGCTGACGCGGCCCTGCGCATCGCGCCGGAAGCCCTGCACCTCGGCCGCCAGCCGGCCGCGGAAGCGCTCGTGCGCCACCAGCCGCGCGTACAAGGCCTGGCAGAAGGCATGGCAGTCGGCCACCGCCTCGCCGGGCGTGAAGATGCCGCCGGCCAGCGTGGCCTCGGTGTCGGCGAGTGCCGGCTCCAGCGCCACGCAGTCGTCGTGCGACAAGGCCTGCTCGGCGCTGCTGCCGTTCACGCGCGCGGCCACGCGGGCGAACTCGGCGGGCTGGCGGTAGACCACCAGCTTGCCCGGCGTGCGCAGCGCCATCACGTCGCCCAGCTGGGCCTCGGCCTGCAGCCGGCCGAACGAGGCCTGGCTGTAGGCGCCCAGCGCCAGCAGGCGCTCGGTGGTGCGGCGGTTGACCGGCCCGCGGCAGTTGCGCAGGAAGGCGATCAGCCACGACCACTGCGCCCAGCGCCATTCGGGCTTGAAGCGCAGCGGGCCGTCGGGGTCCAGCAGCCAGCGCAGCGCCTTCAGCGGCACGCCGGC
>JBKBVY010000290.1:0-4003 GCA_046289335.1 Roseateles sp.
TGGAACCCGGCTCCGGTTTGCGCCTTGCTCGCGGGCCTTTTGGTCACAACGCGACCTGCTCCCGTAGCGTTAATAGGCCCCAGTCTCCTTGGGCAGGCTGCAGCCTGCTCTCAAAGGCGGACGCTAGCCTGACGCCGTGGCCCGTCAAGCGCTTGGGCGGGGGTGGGCCTGATCCGTGTCAAACCGGCGCAGCGTGACACCGGGGTGTGTCATTTCGGAACAGTCCGCCGGCTGCAAACCGCGGCTTTGTGCGCCGCGCCGGCCGTTGCCGCGCCGAAGCGCCGCTGGCATGCGCCTTGCGCTGAAGGGCCCGACCCGCGCCATCCGACGACGCCGGGCATTCATCCAGGAGACATCGCCATGACCGTTTACGCCGCACCCGGCCAGCCCGGCGCCAAGATCGCCTACAAGCCCCGCTACGACAACTTCATCGCCGGCAAGTTCCAGCCGCCGGTGGAGGGCCAGTACTTCGACGTGGTCTCGCCGATCAACGGCCGCGTCTACACCCAGGCCGCCCGTTCCGGCGCCGCCGACATCGAGCGTGCGCTGGACGCGGCGCACGCCGCCGCCGCGGGCTGGGCCGCCGTGCCGCCGGCCGAGCGGGCCAACATCCTGCTGAAGATCGCCGACCGCATCGAGGCCAACTTGGAGCTGCTGGCCTATGCCGAGACCGTGGACAACGGCAAGCCCATCCGCGAGACGCTGAATGCGGACATCCCGCTGGCGGTGGACCATTTCCGCTACTTCGCCGGCTGCGTGCGCGCGCAGGAGGGCGCGCTCAGCGAGATCGACCACCACACCATCGCGTACCACTTCCACGAGCCGCTGGGTGTCGTGGGCCAGATCATTCCGTGGAACTTCCCCATCCTGATGGCGGCCTGGAAGCTGGCGCCGGCACTCGGCGCCGGCAACTGCGTGGTGCTCAAGCCCGCGGAGAGCACGCCCATCAGCATCCTGGTGCTTGCCGAGCTGATCGCCGACCTGCTGCCCCCGGGCGTGCTGAACATCGTCAACGGCTTCGGCAAGGAAGCCGGCACGCCGCTGGCGACCAGCAAGCGCATCGCCAAGATCGCCTTCACCGGCAGCACGGCCACCGGCCGGCACATTGCGCAAGCGGCGGCGGCCAACCTGATCCCGGCCACGCTGGAGCTGGGCGGCAAGAGCCCCAACCTGTTCTTCGACGACGTCATGGCCGAGGACGACGCCTTCCTCGACAAGGCCATCGAGGGCCTGGTGCTGTTCGCGTTCAACCAGGGCGAGGTCTGCACCTGCCCCAGCCGCGCGCTCATTCAAGAAGGCATCTACGACCGCTTCATGGAGCGGGCGCTGCAGCGCGTGGCGGCCATCAAGCAGGGCAATCCTCTCGACACCGACACCATGATGGGCGCGCAGGCCTCGGCGATGCAGATGGACAAGATCCAGACCTACCTGGCCCTGGGCAAGGAGGAGGGCGCCAAGGTGCTGATCGGCGGCGAGCGCGCGCAGCTGGGTGGCGACCTGGCGGGCGGCTACTACATCCAGCCGACGCTGTTCCAGGGCCACAACCAGATGCGCATCTTCCGCGAGGAGATTTTCGGCCCGGTGCTGGCGGTGACGACCTTCAAGACCGAGGCCGAGGCGCTGGCCATCGCCAACGACACGCCCTACGGCCTGGGCGCCGGCGTGTGGACGCGCGACGGCAGCCGCGCCTACCGGCTGGGCCGCGGCATCCAGGCCGGCCGCGTGTGGGTCAACAACTACCACGCCTACCCGGCGCATGCGGCCTTTGGCGGCTACAAGGAATCCGGCATCGGCCGCGAGACGCACAAGGACATGCTGGACCACTACCAGCAGACCAAGAACCTGCTGGTCAGCTATTCGCCCAGCGCGCTCGGGTTCTTCTGACGCGGCCGCGGACCCGGGGGCTCAGGCGGTGAGCTTGAGCCCCACGATGCCCGCCACGATCAGCGCCACGCAGGCCAGCCGCGCCACCGTGGCGGGCTCCTGGAACAGCACGATGCCCAGCACCACCGTGCCGACCGCGCCGATGCCGGTCCACACGGCATAGGCCGTGCCCACCGGCAGCGTGCGCATGGCCACGCCCAGCAGCGCGACGCTGATGACCATGGCCGCGAGGGTGGCCGCGGTGGGCCAGGGGCGCGAGAAGCCCTCGGTGTATTTCAGGCCGATGGCCCAGCCGACTTCGAACAAGCCGGCGATGACGAGAACCAGCCATGCCATGGCCCGTCTCCTGCAGTAGCAAGGCCGGGTCGTCCCGGCCGGGGGAAGGTGCGGGCCGGGTCGTCCCGGCCGGCGCCTCAGGTGCGAGGCGCGGGCGCAGTGTAGGCAGCGGTATCGCGCCCGGGGCGCATGCCCCAGGGCGGCCTGGGTGGTTGCCGCGCCACAGCGGCTGTCCTCCAGACTGAGGATGTGGCCCGTGGGCGCGCCGGTTAGAACCGGCTGCCGTCCTCAACCAGGAGTCCACCGTGCCTCAGTTCACCCTCGGCTCTGCCTCGCTCAAGGAACTCAAGGGCGTCCATCCGGACCTGGTGGCCGTCGTCAAACGCGCCATCGAGCTCACGGTCCAGGACTTCTCCGTGCACGACGGCATCCGCACGCCGGCCGAGCAGCAGAAGCTGATCGCGGCCGGCGCGTCGCAGACCATGGACTCGCGCCACCTCACCGGCCATGCGGTGGACCTGGTGCCCTACATCAACGGCAAGCTGCGCTGGGAGTGGGATCCGATCTACGTCATCGCCGACGCCGTGCGCCTGGCCGCGCGCGAGAAGGGCGTCCCGCTGCGCTGGGGCGGCGCCTGGGACGTGGACTTCACCGCGTCGGACGACTCGCCGGAGGACCTGGTGGCGGCCTATGTGGCGCGGCGCAAGAAGCAGGGCCTGCGCGCCTTCATCGACGGCCCGCACTACGAGCTGCCGAAGTCGCTCTATCCCTAAGGAGCGGCGTACGGCCCGTTGCGCAGCGCGTCCGCAATGCCCTTGCGGTTCTGCGTCAGCGCGGCCATCGAGAAGTGGATGTGACCGCTGCCGGGCGACTGGCGGCGGATGATGTCGATTTGCGCCAGCACCTCGTCGGGCTGCCAGCTCTTGTCGGTGTCGTTGATGCGGCTGGTGTAGAGGCCCGGGTGGATGGGCCGGCCCAGCGGGTTGACGGCGCGCCAGGCCTGCAGCAGCGGCTCGAAGGCCTGCGCCGTCTGCGAGCGCGGCCAGTACAGCTGCGGCGCCAGGTAGTCCATCCAGCCCTCGCGCAGCCACAGCTCCACGTCGGCATAGAGCTTGTCGTACTGGCTGAAGCCGGTGATGCCGGGCGGGCGCATGCCGGGCTTGGGCAGGCCGAAGGGGCTGACGCCCACGCGGGTGCCGGGTCGCACCTCGTGGGCCAGCGCATACAGCCGCTGCACCAGCGTGTTGACGTTGTAGCGCCGCCAGTCGTGGCGGCTCAGCGTGCCGCCCTTGGCGAGGTACTTCTGCCAGCTGGGCTCGTCGGGGAAGTCCACCTCCTGCTTGGTGGCGGGGTCCGTGACGGGGTAGGGGTAGAAGTAGTCGTCGATGTGCACGCCGTCCACGGCGTAGCGGCTCAGCAGGTCGCGCACGACGGCCAGCGTGTGCTCGGCCGCAGCCGGCTCGCCCGGGTCCATCCAGAGCTGGTCGCCGTAGCGCTTGACCCAGTCGGGGCGGGCGCGGCTGACGTGGCTGTCGTGCACCGGCGACTTGGCGCCGCTCTGGCGCGCGCGGTAGGGGTTGAACCAGGCGTGCAATTCCAGCCCGCGGGCCTTGGCCTCCTGCAGCCACACGGCCAGCGGGTCGTAGCCCGGGTGCTGGCCCTGGGTGCCGGTGAGGTATTCGCTCCAGGGCTCCAGCTTGGATTCGTACAGCGCGTCGGCGCTGGTGCGCACCTGCAGGATGAGGGCATTCAGGCCAATGCGCTGGGCGGTGTCGCAGATGGCGCGGATCTCGTCCTGCTGCTGCGCAGCGGGCAGGCCCGGCTTGCTGGGCCAGTCGATGTT
>JBKBVY010000291.1:0-3961 GCA_046289335.1 Roseateles sp.
GCCCAACGACATCCTGGTCATGTGGGCCGACCGCATCGAGGGCCCGTGGTCCAGGCCGCAGCCGCTGGGCCTGCACAAGCACATCGACCCCACCCATGTGGCGGGCGAGGACGGCCAGCGCTGGCTCTACCTGTCGGGCGGCGACCGCGTGAAGCTCAGCGCCGACGGGCTGACGGTGACGGGCACGGTCGAGCATGTCTACGACCCCTGGCGCTACCCCGACGACTGGGACGTCGAGAGCTTCTCGCCCGAGGGCCCCAAGATGCTGTTCCACGGCGGCTGGTGGCACATGCTGCTGGCCGTGGGCGGCACGGCCGGGCCGCCCACCGGCCACATGGTCATCGCCGCGCGCAGCCGCAGCCTGGACGGCCCCTGGGAGCAGGCGCCGCACAACCCGCTGATGCGCACCCGCTCACCGCGCGAGCGCTGGTGGTCGCGCGGCCACGGCAGCCTGGTCCAAGGCCCGCGCGGCGACTGGTGGATGCTCTACCACGGCTACGAGAACAGCTTCCACACGCTGGGCCGGCAGATGCTGCTGGCGCCGGCGCGCTTCGGCGCGGACGGCTGGTTCCATGTCGACGTGGACGACGGCCGCCCGCTGCCCAAGCCGCAGGGCGGTCGCGCGTTGCCGCACGGCCTGCCGCTGTCCGACGACTTCGCCGGCAGCACGCTGAAAGCCCACTGGCAGTTCCTCAGCGGCGGCAGCGGCCAGCGCGCGCGCGTTCGCGTGGCCGACGGCCGGCTGCACCTGCGCGCCGTGGGCAAGGACCCCGGCGACAGCCCGCCGCTGGGCTTCATCCAGGGTGACCCGGCCTTCGAGGTCGAGGTGGACGTGGACTTCGACGAGGGCGTGCAGATCGGCCTGATGATGTTCTACAGCCCCAGGCTCTACGCGGGCATGGGCGCCAACGCCAAGAGCTTCCGGCTGCTGCGCTACGGGCTGGATCTGCGCGCCGCGCCGCGGCCCGCCGGCATCGAACGCCGCATGCAGCTGAGGCTGAAATGCGTGCGCCATGTGCTGACCCTCTACAGCCGCCTGGACGCCGGCCAGCCCTGGACCAAGTTCCCGGTGCAGATGGACGTGAGCGGCTATCACCACAACGTGGCGGGCGGCTTCGCCAGCCTGCGCCCGGCGATCTATGCCGCCGGCAGCGGCGAGGCCCGCTTCTCGAATCTGCGCTATCGCGCCATCGACTGAAGGAGACAACGATGAAGAAGTCCATCATCCTGCTGGCCGCCACGGCGCTGCTGCCCAGCGCCTGGGCGCTGGAGCTGAAGTCCGCCGACGTGCACAACAGCGACGACTACCCCACCGTCGCCGCCGTCAGGCACCTGGGCCAGGTGCTGGCCAAGAGCAGCGGCGGCACGCTGACCGTCAAGGTCTTCAACAAGGGCGCCCTGGGCAGCGAGAAGGAGACCATCGACCAGGTCAAGCTCGGCGCGCTGGCCATGACGCGCGTGAACCTGGGCCCGCTGTCGGCCATGTGCCCCAAGACGCTGGTGCCGGCCCTGCCCTTCCTGTTCCGCGACACCGCCCACATGCGCAAGGCGTTCGACGGCGCGCCCGGCGACGAGATCCTGAAGGCCTGCGAACACCAGGGCATGGTGGGCCTGGCGCTGTACGACTCCGGCGCCCGCTCGGTCTACGGCAGCAAGCCCATCAAGACGCTGGCCGACATGAAGGGCCTGAAGATCCGCGTGCAGCAGACCGACCTGTGGGTGGCCGCCATGCAGGCCATGGGCGCCAACCCCTCGCCCATGCCCATCGGCGAGGTCTACACGGGCCTGAAGACCAAGCTCATCGACGCGGCCGAGAACAACATCCCCAGCTACGAGGGCTTCCGCCACTTCGAGGCCGCCAAGTTCTACAGCCGCACCGAGCACTCCATGACGCCCGACGCCCTCTTCATCAGCAAGCGCGTGTGGGACAAGCTCAAGCCCGAGCAGCAGGCCCAGCTGCGCGCCGCCGCCAAGGCTTCGGTGCAGGTGCAGCGCGAGAAGTGGGACGCGCAGGAAGCCAAGGCCCTGGCCGTCGTGAAGGCGGCCGGCACCGAGATCGTGCAGCCCGACCTGGGCCCCTTCCGCCAGGCCATGCAGCCGGTCATCGCCAAGTTCACCGCCACGCCCGAGCTGCAAAAGCTGGTCAAGGCCATCCAAGACATCCAGTGATGGCGTCGTACACGAAGCTCTGCGCGGCGCTGTCACGCTGGTCGCTGCGTGCGGCCGTGCTGGGCCTGGTGCTGCTGGTGGCCTGCGTGCAGTGGCAGGTGCTGGGCCGCTACCTGTTCAACGACTCGCCCACCTGGACCGAGCCGGTGGCGCTGCTGCTGGTGCTCTACATCACCTCGCTGGCCGTGGCCGTGGGCGTGCGTGACGCGGGCCACCTGGGCATGGAGTCGCTGGTGGCGCTGCTGCCGCGCGGCGCGCAGCGCGTGGCCGAGGCGCTGATCCACGTCTGCGTCATCGTCTTCGCCGTGCTGATGGCCGTCGCCGGCTGGGAATGGCTGACGCTGAAATGGGCCGAGCCCAAGCCGCTGCTGGGCGTGCCCGAGGGGCTGGACTACCTGCCGCTGGTCATCGCCGGCGTGCTCGTCGTGCTGTTCTGCATCGAGCACCTGATCGCGCTGTGGCGCAACGAAGAAGTGAAAGAAGCAGGGGTCTGACGTGGAAGGCATGGAACTCTGGATCATGTGCGGCAGCTTCGTGCTGCTGCTGTTGCTGGGCGTGCCCGTCGCCTTCTCCATCGGCCTGGCGTCTGTCGCCACCGTGCTGGCCGCCGACCTGCCCATGGCCATCGTCTTCCAGAAGATGGTGGGCGGCATGCAGATCTTCTCCTTCCTGGCCATCCCGTTCTTCATCTTCGCGGGCGAGCTGATGCTGCACGGCGGCATCGCCGAGCGCATCGTCACCTTCGCCAACCGGCTGGTGGGCCATGTGCGCGGCGGCCTGGGGATGAGCAATGTGCTGGGCTGCACGCTGTTCGGCGGCGTGGCGGGCTCGCCGCTGGCCGACGTGTCGGCGATGGGCTCGGTGATGATTCCGCTGATGAAGCGCGAGGGCTACGACGCCGACTACGCGGTCAACGTGACCACGCATGCGGCACTCGTCGGCGCGCTGATGCCCACGTCGCACAACCTCATCATCTACGTGCTGGCCACGGCCGGCATCGCGGCGGTGAGCGTGTTCAACCTCATCCTGGCGGCGCTGATCCCGGCGCTGCTGCTGACCATCGCCAACCTCGTAGCCGCCTATGCGGTGGCCGTGAAGCGCGGCTACCCCACGCACGGCGCCTTCCCCGGCTGGGGGCCGGTGCTGGCGGCCTTCATCGCGGCGCTGCCGGGGCTGCTGGTCATCGTCATCATCCTGGGCGGCATCCTGAGCGGCGTGTTCACGGCCACCGAGTCGGCGGCCACGGCCGTGTGCTGGGCGCTCATCGTCACCGGCCTGGCCTACAAGAGCCTGAGCTGGAAGGGCTTCCTGGCCGCCTGCGCCAAGGCCTGCAAGACCACCGGCATCGTGCTGCTGCTGATCGGCATCTCGGCCGCCTTCGGCTACTTCCTGGCGCTGTACGAGGTGCCGCAGAAGACCGGCGAATGGCTGGAGCAGCTCAGTGGCAACCGGGCCTGGCTGATCTTCCTGTGGGTCAACGTGCTGCTGTTCCTGCTGGGCACCTTCCTGGACATGGCGGCCACCATCCTGATCTGCACGCCCATCTTCCTGCCCATCTGCATGAAGGCCGGCATGGACCCGACGCAGTTCGGCGTCGTCATGCTGCTGAACTGCGCGCTGGGCCTGAACACGCCGCCGGTGGGCAGCACGCAGTTCGTCGGCTGCGCCATCGGCGGCGTCAGCGTGGGCCAGGTCATGCGCTCCATCGCGCCCTTCTACGGCGCGCTGCTGGCGGTGCTGCTGGCCGCCACCTACATCCCGGCGCTGTCGCTGGCGCTGCCGGCCTGGGTCA
>JBKBVY010000292.1:0-3882 GCA_046289335.1 Roseateles sp.
GCTTTTTCGACGAGCTGCCGGAGGAGAGCCTGAAGTGGCTGACGCCGCGCAACCAGGGCTTCGGCTCGGGCTTTGCGCGCGAGTACCAGCAGGCCTGGCAGCGCGGCTCGGGGCTCAAGGGCATGGTGGGCGCGGGCAACGTCGCCAAGCCGGCCTGGGTGGAGCCGCCGGTGCCTGCCAGCATGAAGCCCAAGGTGGCCGAGGAACACGGCGGCCTGCGCGTGGGCAAGGGCGTGTTCCACACCAAGTTCGGCGAGGGCGTGCTGCTGACGCTGGAGGGCAGCGGGGCGGACGCCCGCGCCCAGGTCAACTTCGGCCGGCATGGCACCAAGTGGCTGGCGCTGTCGGTGGCCAAGCTGACGCCCATCGACTGAAGGTGTTGCGATGAGCGGGGTGACGCTGGACGAGATGGCCGCCTTTCTGCGGCGCGAGTTTCCGCAGACGCGGGTGACGGTAACGTCCCTCGGTGCCGACGAGATCGTCGTCGCGCACGAGGTGGGCGAGGCCGAGCTGCGGCCGGGGGGCACCGTGTCGGGGCCGGTCATGATGACCGTGGCCGACGTGGCGCTCTACGTGGCCATCCTGAACAAGATCGGCCTGGTGCCGCTGACGGTCACCACCAGCCTGAACATCAACTTCCTGCGCAAGCCCCGTGCCGACCGCCGCATCCTGGGCCGCTGCCGGCTGATGAAGCTGGGCCGGCGCCTGGCGGTGGGCGAGGTGTGGATCTACTCCGACGGCGAGGAAGAACCGGTGGCGCATGCCACCGGCACCTACGCCATCCCGCGGGGCAGCTAAGCCCCGCGCGGCGGATCAGCTGCCGATGCGGCCGCCGTCGTTCTTCGTGATCATCACCGTGGCCGAGCGCGGCCGGGCGCTGTTGCCGCCGGCGCCGTAGCCGCTGTTGCCGGGCCAGTGGCTGGTGAACTTGCTGGGGTCGGCCAGGGCCGACACCGGCGTGTCGTCACCCGGGTGCTGCACGTTGACGAACATCACCTTGCCGTCCGGCGATTCGCACATGCCGGTGATCTCGTTGTTGTTGGGGCCCACCAGGAAGCGCTTCAGCGTGGCGTTGGTCGGCTTCTTGCCCACCGGCGTCGTCACCGAGACCGCGCCGTAGTTCAGCGTCTGCGCGGCGCCGTCGCCCACGGTGCCGGGCAGCGCAGCCAGCATCATGCAGTTGGTGGCGTCGGTGAAGGCGCCATCGTCGGTCTGGATCCAGCAGATGCCGGTGCTGGCGCTGAACACCAGGCCGTCGGGGCTGGAGAAATCCTGGTCGGCCGTCAGGCCCGACAGGTTGACGAAGCCGGGCGACGCGGTGGACTCGGCGCCGAACAGGTAGACGTCCCAGTTGAAGCTGGTGGCGCCGGGCTCGCCGCCGGTTTCCTTGACGCGCACGATGTGGCCGTTGACGTTGCCCTGCTGCGTCGTCGAGACATCCTTGATGTCGGAGTAGGCGCGCGGGTTGGCGGCGTCCACCTGGCTCTGCGAGCCGGTGGGCGCCACGCGGCGGCTGCTGTTGTTGGTCATCGTGAAGTAGACCTCGCCGCTGGTCGGGTGGGTGCCGCACCATTCGGGGCGGTCCATCTTGGTGGCGCCCACCGCGTCGGCCGCCAGGCGGGCGTGCATCAGCACGTCGCCGTCGTTGGCAAAGCTGTAGCCCGCATAGCCCGCCACCGTCGGGTTGGCCATGCTCAGCTCAATCCAGCTGCCGGTGCCGTCGGCGTTGAACTTGGCGACATAGAGCTTGCCGCTGTCCAGGTACTTGTCGCCGGTGGCGATGCGGTTGGTGGCCGTGGCGTCGGCGGCCACCCAGTTGGTGCTGGAGACGAACTTGTAGACGTACTCGTTCTGCGCGTCGTCGCCCATGTAGACGGCCAGCGGCTTGCCGGCCACCGGCTTGCTGAAGGCTGCAGCTTCGTGCGCAAAGCGGCCCAGTGCCGTGCGCTTCTTGATGACCGAGGTGGCGTTGTAGGGGTCGATCTCGGTGATGTAGCCCTGGGCGTTGATCTCGTGGCGGTAGTCGTCGCTGCCATCGGCCGAGACGCCCGTCACGCTGGTGTTCCAGCGCGCGTACTTGTCGGCGCTGCCGGCCGTCTCCCAGCCGTAGCGGCTGGCGGCCGCGGCGGTGGCGGTGGCATTGCGGCCGTAGCGGGCCAGGGCCACGTTGGCGGAGGCGCTGCGGCGGGCGTTGTCGCCCATGGCGCGGAAGAAGTAGCCGGTCCAGTTCTCCTCGCCGGTCAGCAGCGTGCCCCAGGGCGTCTTGCCGGTGCCGCAGTTGTTCAGCGTGCCGCGCGTCTTGGTGCCCGAGGGCGAGAACTTCGTGACCAGCAGCGCGTTGCCGCGCGCCGGGCCGGAGATTTCGATCTCGGTCAGAGGGGTGATGCGGCGGTTGAAGCTGGAGTCCTGCACATAGGCGAACTTGCCGGCGTTCTTGCGGAACTCGACGATGGCCACGCCATGGGCGTCCACCTCGATGTCGGTCTCGCTGGCCGGGCGCGGCAGCGCGCTCGGGCCCTTGACGTGCAGGAACTGCGGCGTGATGTATTCGAAGTTGATGCCCAGCAGCGCGCGGTCGTTGCTGGTGGGGTCGGGCGTGCCGGTGGCGGACAGGCCGAAGTACTCCATGCCGTCATGGCAGTCGCCGGCGCGCTTGTCGAAGCCGCTGTCGGTGCCGTCGTTCTTGTAGGCCGACACGCCGGCGAACAGCGGGTCGCCGGTGGCGAACACGACGCTGGCGGTGTAGCCCGCCGGCACGGTGATGGTGTCGTTCAGGTTCTTCGCCACGGCGGCGAAGGCCAGCAGGGTCTCGGCCGGTGCGGGCGCCGGCGCGGGGGCAGGGGCCGGTGCGGGGCTGTCGTCGCCACCGCCGCAGGCGGTCAGCGAGGTGGCGCCGAAGGCCGCGGTCATCGCGGTGCCGAAGCTGCCGCGCAGCAGGTTGCGGCGGCTCAGCCGTGCCTTCAGCACGCTGTCGAAGCTGGGGTTGTCGGATCTGTTGGAGTCCTCGTCGTCAAAGGCGGCGGGCACGGGCAGATCAAAGGGCTTGTTCATCGGTAGGCGCCAACGGGGCGTGTAGGGATACGACCCTTGGCAGCCTAGGTATCCGACATGAAATCTCCGTGAAAGGCCCGCCGGGCCTGGCGTTCAGCGGTCCAGCACGTCCTGCGGCGCGCCGAACATGAAGCAGTCGACGAAGCTGAAATACAGCGATGCGTAGAACACCGTGGACAGCAGCAGCCCGGTGGTCATCAGCACGATGGGCGCCAGGCTGACGATGCCCAGCAGCCCGAACACCAGGCTGACCGTGCTGGCGATGGCCAGCAGCAGGCCGGCCCACAGCAGCATGTTGACGGCGAACGCGGCCTTGTTGCGCCACAGCGCCAGCGTGCTGGAGAACAGCGCCTGCGCCACGCCCTGGCCGCCCCAGTGCACCAGCGCCGGCGCATGCCAGTAGGGCACCGACAGCAGGCCCACCAGGCCCAGCCGCGTGACGGCGCCCCAGAACAGGCGCGGGTCCGAGGTGGTCTGGCCCAGCGTCTCGGCGTCGGCCTTCTCGCCGATCTGGCGCAGCGCCTCGCTCATGGCGCCATCGTCCAGCCAGTTGGCCAGCAGGCTGATGGCCAGCAGCGCACCCGCATAGCCGAAGCACAGCATCAGCTGGCTGCGGCGCCGCTCCGGCGTGAGCTTGAACGGCGCGATGAAGACGCTGGCCGTAGGCGTCTTCTGCTGCAGCACCAGGTGGGTGGCCAGCATGAAGCCCAGCGACAGCAGCGGCAGCGACGCGATGGACAGCACCATGCCCACGCCCGGGATCAGCATGGCGACGAAGGAGGCGAACAGGTAGAGGCCGAACAGGCCGGCCAGCGCCAGCGGCTGGCGCTG
>JBKBVY010000293.1:0-3871 GCA_046289335.1 Roseateles sp.
CCGCGGCGCGCGCCCAGGTGGCATGGGCCGCGCGCTGGCCCAGCATCGCGCTGACCGGCTCCATCGGCTGGAGCAGCGGCGCTGCGTCGGACCTGTTCAAGAGCGCCACCCGCGTGCACAGCCTGGCCGCGGCGCTGAACTGGAATTTCCTGGACTTCGGCGCCCGCAAGGCCGAGGAGACGGCCGCCCGCGCCGGCTTCGATGCGGCCGTGGCCGCCGCCGAGCAGGCCCAGCTCGTCGCGCTGCAGGACGCCCAGGGGGCCCTCTCCACGCTGCGCGAGACCGAGCTGCAAGCGGCCTCGCAGACCCTGGCCGCCGAGGCCACGCAGCGCGCCCGCGACCTGGCACTCAAGCGTTACGAGGCCGGCGTGACCGACTTCTACGCGCTGCTCAGCGCCGAGCAGGAGCGGCTCGCGGCGCAGGATGCGCTGATCCAGGTGCAGGCCAACCGCGCCGCGGCGCTGCTGGCGGTGCACAAGGCCTTTGCGGCGCGCCTGACGGCGCCGTGAGCGCTCAAGCCACCGGCGCCAGCAGCTTCTCCAGCGCCGGCACGCGGTGGCGCCGGGGCGCGGTGATCGCGTAGAAGCTCTCGGTCAGCGCGGCCGGCTGGCCGGCAATCACCAGCTGGCCACCGTGCAGCTCATCCTGCACCACCACCTCGGGCAGCAGCGCCAGCCAGCCGCTGTCGCGGGCGATCAGGCGCAGCAGCGCCATGTCGTCCACCTCGGCGCGCAGCCGCGGCGTCACGCCGGCGGTCGCGCACAGCGCGTCGAAGGCGCCGCGCACCGCATGGCGCGGGCCGGGCAGCGCGATGTCCAGGCCGTCCAGGTCCTCGGGCACGCGCAGGCTGCCGGGCTGCCAGCGCTGCGCCGGACCGACCACCGAGATCGCCTGGCTGGCCAGGAAGCGGCAATGCAGCGGCCGCTCGGGTCCGGCCGGCACGCTCTCGTTGGCCAGCACCACGTCCAGCTGGTGTTCCACCAGCCGCTGCAGCAGACCGTCCAGCAGGCCCGATTCCAGTGTCAGCACCACGCCGGGGTCGGCCAGCAGCGGGCGCAGCAGGTTCTCCTGGTAGTTGCGCGACAGCGTGGCCACACTGCCCACGCGCAGCCGCACCATGCCCTCGCTGCGGCCCTGCAAGCGGCCCAGCAGCTCCTGGCCCAGGCCGAAGATGTCCTCGGCATAGGACAGCACCAGCTGCCCCGCCTCGGTCAGTACCAGCCGGCGGTTCTCGCGCGTGAACAGCGGCTCGCCCAGGCGCTCCTCCAGCTGCCGGATCTGCGCCGACAGCGCCGACTGCGAGGTGTGCACCTCCTCGGCGGCGCGCGTCAGGTGGCCCAGCTTGGCCACGCGCCAGAAGTAGAACAGGTGGTGAAAGTTCAGCTGTTCGAGGCGCATCGTGCTGTTTTATGGATTGAATCGTTTGCGATATTGAATTTTACAGAACGTTAATCGCCGGCCACCATGCCGGCCCATGGAACAGCTGCACCTTCTCGCCTTCTTCGTGGCACTGGCGCCCGCGGCCATGCTGCTGCTCGTGGCCCTCGGTCTGGGCCTGCGCCGGCCGTCACCGCCACGTGCCTGGGCCGTGCTGCAGGCCGGCTCGACGCTGGCGCTGCTGGCCGCGCTGGCGGCCTTGGGCGCCCAGCTGCTGGTCGATCCGGCGCCGCAGTCGGGTTGGCTGCGCGCCACGACGCTGGGTGCCGTGGTCGCCGTGCTGGTGCAGGCCCTGGGCGGGGTGGTGGGTGCGTTCTCGGCGCGTTATCTCGACGGTGAGCCAAGCCAGGCCCGTTACGCCGCGTCACTGGCCGCCGTGCTCGGCGCCGTGCAGATGCTGCTGCTGGCCGACCACTGGGTGGTGCTGATCGCTGCCTGGGCCGGTGTGGGCCTGGCGCTGGAGCGGCTGCTGTGCTTCTACGCCGAGCGGCCCTTCGCGTTGCTGGCCGCGCACAAGAAGCGCGTTGCCGACCGTGCGGCCGATGTGCTGCTGGTGCTGGCCGCGCTGCTGAGCTGGCGCGCGGTGGGCAGCGGCTCGCTGAGCGAACTGGCCGCCCATGTGCAGGCCCAGGGCCTGTCGCTGCCGCTGCAGGCCGCGGCCTTGCTGGTGGTGGCCGCCGTGGTGCTGCGCACCGCGCTGATGCCGGTGCATGGCTGGCTGATCCAGGTCATGGAGGCGCCCACACCGGTGTCGGCGCTGCTGCATGCGGGCGTCGTCAACCTGGGCGGCGTGGTGCTGATCCGCCTGGCGCCGCTGCTGGAGCCCTCCCCGGCCGCGCGCACGGCGCTGGTGGTTGCGGGCCTGGCGACGGCGCTGCTGTCGGGCCTGGTGATGCTGACGCGCATCAGCATCAAGGTCCGGCTGGCCTGGTCGACGGTGGCGCAGATGGGCTTCATGGTGCTGGAGTGCGGCCTGGGCCTGTACACGTTGGCGGTGCTGCACCTGATCGGCCATTCCATCTACAAGGCCCATGCCTTCCTGTCGGCTTCCGAGGCCGTGCAGCACGCCAAACTGCGCGAATTGCGCGGGCCGCAGCGGCCCGCGGCCGCCAGCCTGCTGTTGGCACCTGCCATGTCGCTGGCCGTGGTGGCCGCGTTGGGCGGCAGCTGGCCTTGGTGGTGGAGCGGGGTGCTGGCGCTGGCCTGGGCGCCGCTGCTGTGGACCACGGCACTGCCGCAACTCGTGACCGGCTTGGCCGCCACGGCGGGGCTGACCTTCATCGCCCACCTGGCCCACGGCCTGCCGCTGGGCCTGCTGGACGCGCCGCACGACGTGCTGGGCGTCGTCGCGCTGGCCGGCATGGCGCTGCTTTACGCCGTGCTCGCGGCGTTGCAGCTGCGCCCGCAGGCGCTGCTGACGGCGCGCCGCTGGAGCTATGCCGGCTTCTACCTTGACGAGTTCTACACCCGCTGGACGCTGCGCCTGTGGCCGCACCGCTGGGCGCCCGCACCGCAGCCCGCGCACCCACAGATCGCTGCCATCTGAAAGACCCCGACATGCACGACGACGCCCTTGAGCAGCTGGCGCTCACCCGGCGCCACGGCCCGGCCGACGACGCGCTGCGCCAGCGCATCGAGGCCGCCTGTGCCCAGGCCTGCGCATCCATCGCGCCGACCTGGCCGCTGGACCGCGCCATCGCCGTCAACCCCCACTGGCAGCGCATCGGCATGCCGCTGCGCCGCGTCGCTGCGCGCATGGCGCTGCTGGGCGGCATTCAGGTGTTCCCGCCGCGCCAGCGCCAGCGCGAGGCCTGGGCCAGCGGCCGCATCACGCCGCAGGACCTGGCCCTGGCGCTGCAGCGCCTGCCCGACGCCGCCGGGCTGACCGAGGCCGACTGCGTCGCCGAACTCGACCTGCCCCTGGGCCTCGCGCCGCTGCCGCTGCTGATCGACGTGCTGGACAACGACCCCGCGCGCGACACGCGGTTGACCTGGCGCCAGGCCATCACCCACCAGGTCAGCCAGACCTGCGCCGCCTTCTTCGACCGCACCCAGGCCGACTGGCAGCCCGAACGCGGCCCGGGCCTGTACGCCTTCTGGCGCGACACGCTGACGCACGACCACGGCATCGGCACGCTGATGGGCCTGCCGCGGCTGCAGCAAGGTCTGCAGGCGCTGCCGGCCACCCGTGCCGACGCCGAGGCCTGGGCGTTGCAGCACCTGGCGCTGCCCGACGATGCCTGGGGCGACTATCTGGAGGCCGTGCTGCTGACGGTCAACGGCTGGGCCTCGTGGTGCGCCTACCTGGCCTGGCAGGCGCCCGAAGGGGCGCCGCAGCGCGAGCACCTGCGCGACCTGCTGGCCATCCGGCTGGCTTGGGGTGCCGTGCTGCTGGATTGCAAGGATGACAACGCCGCCCGCCAGGCCTTTGCCG
>JBKBVY010000294.1:0-3869 GCA_046289335.1 Roseateles sp.
GCGCGGCAAACTGCGTCGTCGCATCCAGGTAGGGATAGTCCACCTCGCCCACGGACCGGATGGCGTCCGAAGTCCGCGACGAGAACAGCAGCACCACGGCGATGCCGATGGCGAAGATGGCAGCCGCCAGCGCGGGCAACAACCAGATCCGGGTCTTCACATTCATACGCAGTCTCCTGGGCGGCAAGCCAAGCGGGCGCGCCAGACGCGCGCCCCTCACGCAGACGGGCCGGAGGTCAGTCGACCGTCAGCACGGCCTTGACGGTGCCGTCCAGCGCCGACTTCTCGATATAGCCGATGCCATCGGGGTTGCCGGCGACGAACTTCTTCACTTCGGCCGAACTGCCCAATTCCTTGGGCGGCGTGCCCTTGCCCGAGAACACCAGGCGCGACCAGGCGGCCTTGACCTGGGCCGACTGCTTGCCGGTGACCTTGCTGTAGAACTGCTCGCGAATGGCGGCCGACTCGGCCTGGTCCACCGGCGCAGCGGTGGCGCCGCTGGGCAGCGTGGTGGTCTTGCCGAGGAAGATGCCCGCGACCTGGTCGGCCGTCATGCTGGCCAGCGCGCTCTTGGGGTTCACGACCACGACGACCTGGGCCTGGGCGGCAAGGCTGGCGGCCAGCATGCCGGCGGCGATGACGATGTTGCGAATGCTCATGGTGTTGCGTCCTTCGGGCCTCAGAACACCGTGTCGACGGCGATGCTGAACACGTTGACCGATCGGCTCGCGAAGCCGGGCTGGACGTGCACGAAGAAGGCATCCCCCGTCGGGCGCAGCCGCTCCACCTGGGCCTTGAACGCGAAGTTGCGGGCGAAGTCCCAGCGGGTGCCGAGGGCCACCGTCTTCTGGGCCAGGTGCTGGCTGGCCACCGTGCCGTCGACCACGGCCTTGAGCTGGGCCAGCTGCGGCGTGGCGGCCGCGACGGTGTTGTTGACGTTGCTGTCGACGGTCCTGACCTGCGACACCGTCGCATAAGGCGTCCAACTGCCGAAGCGGCGGCCCACCGTCAGGTACCAGCCGTCGGTGTCCGGGATGTAGGTGGCCGTGCGGCGCCGCGTGTACTCCGCATTGACCAGCCACTCGCCCTCCTCCCAGGTCAGACCCACGCCGGTGAAGCTGGCCTTCTTCTCGTTGGAGTCGAGCTCGTTGCCCACGCTGGCGAACGGCGTCGCCCGCAGCGTCGCGACCAGCGTCGCCAGCGAGGCCGACTTGACCGTCAGCTTGCCGCTGGCGTGGCCGAAGCGCAGCGTCAGGCCGGCATCGGTCTCCAGCGTGGCATTCACGCCGTACAGCTTCTTCAACTCCACGTCCGTGCGCTCGACGGTGTCACTGGACTTGCCGCCGAAGCCCTGCACCGTCAGCGTGCCCACGCCCAGGTTGGCCTGGTAGCTGACGTCGGCGCCATCGAAGTGGCTGACCGGCACCTGGCCGTAGACGTCGGGCGCCGGACGCAGCGTCGTGTTGGCAAAGCCCACGGCGCGGAAGTCGGAGATCGCGAAGAAAGGCGCGCCCATGCGGCCCAGGCGCACCGACAGCGACGGTGCCAGCTGCGCCTTCACGAAGGCCCATTCGACGCCGGGCGTGAAGTCGCCGTCGCCATTGCTCTTGGCCAGCAGCTGCACGGTGCCCGAGAACATCGGGTTGAACTTGGCGCCGAACTGCACGCCCAGCTTGCTGTCCACCTCGGCGGAGCCGTCCTTGTCAGCACCCCGCACCTGGCCCGTAATGGCGTACTGCGCCAGGTCGGTGTTGGTCTTGACCACGCCCAGCGTCGCGAAGCCGGAGACGGTGAAGCTGCTGGCGTCGGCGGCGGCCTGGGCTGCGCCGGCTCCCAGCAGGGCGGCGATCAACAAGGCCAGGGCACGTGGGCGAGGCGACAGGGTCATGAGTAGTCTCCGGTGTGGTTCAGATGGGGCCGCGTCCTTGCGGCAATGCCAGAAATGTTAGAGCGATAAGCGCATGAAATGCGGGTTACCACCTAGAGCGAACGCGCACTCATTCACGTTCGAACCCAGCTTGGCGGGCGCGCGTAGCTGCATCCCTACAATTTCGGGTTCCCCGCGCAACCTCTGAAGGCCCATGTACAAGCTCGTCCTCATCCGCCACGGCGAATCGACCTGGAACCTGGAAAACCGCTTCACCGGCTGGACCGATGTGGACCTGACGCCCACCGGCGTGGAGCAGGCCAAGACCGCCGGCCGGCTGCTGAAGGAAGCCGGCTACGACTTCGACGTGACCTACACCTCGGTGCTCAAGCGCGCCGTCTGGACGCTGTGGCACTGCCTGGACCAGATGGACCGCACCTGGCTGCCGGTGCACCATGCCTGGCGCCTCAACGAGCGCCACTACGGCGCGCTGCAGGGCCTGAACAAGGCCGACATGGCCAAGCAGTACGGCGACGAGCAGGTGCTGATCTGGCGCCGCAGCTACGACACGCCGCCGCCGGCGCTGGAAGCCAGCGACCCGCGCAGCGAGCGCGGCGACCGCCGCTATGCCGGCCTGAAGGACGGCGAGGTGCCGCTGACCGAGTGCCTGAAGGACACGGTCGCCCGGGTGCTGCCGTTCTGGAACGAGACCATCGCGCCCGCCATCCAGTCGGGCCAGCGTGTGCTGATCGCCGCGCACGGCAACAGCATCCGCGCGCTGGTGAAGTACCTGGACGGCATCGCCGACGATGCCATCGTGGGCGTCAACATCCCCAACGGCATCCCGCTGGTCTACGAGCTGGACGCCAACCTCAAGCCCATCAAGAGCTACTACCTGGGCGACGCCGAAGCCGCTGCCAAGGCTGCGGCGGCCGTGGCTGCTCAGGGCAAGGCCTGATCCACCCTTGAGACGACCTCGTCGACGCCGACCCACTCGGGCCAGCGTCGCAGCACGGTCACCGTCGAGCCCCAGGGCGCCCAGCGCCCGGGGTCCGTCGGCCCCAGCACACTGAGCAGCCGCGCACCCACGCCGGCGGCCATGTGGGCCGGTCCGGTGTCGTTGGCCACCACCACGCCCGCCAGCTGCAGCAGCGCGTTGTAGACGCCCAGTGCCACGCCATCCAGGCGCAGCGCGTCCGGATAGAGCTGCTGCGCGCCCTGTACCTCGGCCGGCCCCGGCACGATGACGACGGTGCGGCCGGCCGCCTTCAGGCGGCGCACGAAATCCGGAAACGCCGGCCAGCTGCGGTCCAGGAACTCCACCCTGCCGTTGGCGAACGGGCAGATCAGCACGAAGCGCCCCGGCTCCACGTCCAGCGACGCCAGCAGCGCCCGCGCCGCATCGCGCTGCGCCTCGCTGACCTGCATGCGGATGTCGGCGGGCGGTTCGGCCTGGATGCCCAGGAAGTCGCAGGCCAGCTCCCAGTACTCGACCAGCGTGTGCCGCCCCTCGCGGCGCGGGTGGGCGCGCCGCAACAGCCAGCTGCGGCCGTCGCCCGCATGGCCCTCCGCCTTCAGGCCGGCCAGCCGCGCATCCAGCGCCGCCGAAAAGGCATAGGGCAGCAGCAGCGTGTTGGCGCGCCGGTCGAAGCCCGGATCCTCGTCACGCAGGCGCTGCCGCAACTGGCGCAGCTGGGCGATGCGTCCGCGCAGATCGGCCGGCCGCACATGCACCGGCCAGCCCTCGGCCTCCAGCAGCCCGCGCGCCCAGCCCTTGCCGACCAGCTCCAGCCGCCAGCCGTGCTGCTCCAGCAGGCGCAGGGCCGGCAGGCTGAGCACCGTATCACCGACAAAGTTGCGCAGGCGGACGATCAACGGGCGGGCTTCTATCATCGGCGGCTCTCTACAACGTGGCGCGGGATTCTCCACCCCATCCATGAACGCACTGCCCACCTCCGCCGAAGTCATCGCCGCCCAGGACGCCGCCCTGGCCTCGCCGCCC
>JBKBVY010000295.1:0-3861 GCA_046289335.1 Roseateles sp.
CAGGTCGAAGCTCAGCGCGTTGCTGGCCTTCCACTTCACGTTCAGGCCGACCTGCTGGTTCTTGATCTTGGTCTGGATGCGCGAGCCGCCCATGGCGACGTCGGAGTTCGTCATGGTCTCGCCGTAGATGATGGGCGAGGACGGCGAGCCGGTCTGGTACTCACCGAACTGGCCGCCATAGTTGAACCAAGCCGAGATGTCGTTGCGGCGCTGGCGGAACTTCTGCTCCGACATCACATAGTCCAGCGTCGCGACCACGTCCTTGAGCGGCTTGACCTGCACGACCACCTGGCCGTTCAGGCGCTCGCGGTGCACGCCGGTGAACGCGTAGTTCAGGTTCTGCGGCACGCTGTAGATCGAGTTCGGTCCCGGGCGGTTCTTGATGGCGCCCGAAGAGGCCGGCGGCAGGCCGCCCCATTGGGCGTTGCTGCCGCCCCAGTCGTTGTCCACCTTGCCGTCGAAGCTCTTCCAGCCGCTGGTCACCGCGGCCTGCGCATAGCCGGAGTCGCGCTCCTGGTAGGTGCCCATCAGCGCGATGCCGAAGGTGCCGTCGGCCGATGTCGTGCTGTAGATGCCGCTGATCTCGGGCGTGGCGCGCTTGCCCTGCTGTTCGCCCGGCACGTTGCGTGCGCTCTCGTCGTTGACCATCTTCACGCCGATCTGCGCGATGGTCTCCTTGATGTCGAACGGGCGCTGCGTGCGCACGTTGACGGTGGCGCCCATGCCGCCGGTCGGGCTGCTGGCCCGGCTGGTCTTGTAGACCTCGAGCGCGGCGATGCCGTCCGAGGCGAGGTTGGAGAAGTCGAAGGAGCGCGACGCCGGCGCGCCGCCGTCGAAGCTGGAGCCGGGCATCTGGCGGCCGTTGAGCAGCACCAGGTTCTGGTCCGGGCCCATGCCGCGCACCGTGATGCGCGTGCCCTCGCCGTTGTTGCGCTCGATGGAAACGCCGCTGATGCGGCTCAGCGACTCCGCCAGGTTGGTGTCGGGAAACTTGCCGATGTCCTCAGCCACGATGCCGTCGACCAGACCGGCGGACGAGCGTTTCAGGTTGACCGAGGTCTCCAGCGAGCGGCGGATGCCCGTCACGACGACGGTTTCCAGCTGCTGCGTGCCGGCCTGGGCCTGGGAGGCGGGGGCGCTGGGTGCTGCGGCGGCCCCCTGGGCCTGGGCGGCGGTGCCGGCAAACAGCAGGCCGCTGGCGGCGGCCAGCGCGGTGAGGTGCAGGGAGGGACGAGGGGATCTCATTCGCTAGTCTCCAGAGTTGTGGTCTTGTGGCGGTCCCCGAAAGGACTGAAAGCGCTTTCAGAATACGCCATTGGAAGCGCTTTCAACCTAGGCAACACCCTTGGTGTGCAGCATCCTGGCAACGCCCGACGCCATGCGCCCGGCGGGCTCTGCGGCCCGTCGCCAAGCGGCCTGACACGGGCGCAACGCCGCTCGGGGCTGGCGGCGGCGCGCACGATGACCCGCGATCCCAAGGGCGACGATCACGGGTATTCTGAAAGCGCTTTCAGCTCATGATGCAGCGCGGCCGCCGGCTCGACCATGCGGTTTACCCTAGTGCCGGCGCCGCGCCCGCGGCGCGGCCGGCGTTCAGCGCCCCACGCGCCGCGTGCTTTCGCGCACCACCAGCTCCGGTCCCGGCAGCTGGGCTTTCGGCTGACCGCCGCGCAGCATCTCCAGCATGGCGGTCGCGGCCTCGACGCCGATCTCGTAGACCGACTGGCGCACGGTCGTCAGCGGCGGCATCGCATAGCGGGCCATGATGAGGTCGTCGAAGCCCACCAGCGACACGTCGTCCGGCACGCGCAGGTTGCGCCGGTGCAGCCCCAGGCAGGCGCCGATGGCCATCTGGTCGTTGGAGGCGAACAGCGCCGTGAAGTGCGCATCGCGCTCCAGCAGCCGGCTGACCGACAGCATGCCGCCTGCCTCCGTGTAATCGCTCTGCACGATCAGGTTGGGGTCGGCCGCAATGCCGGCCGCAGCCAGCGCGTCGAAGTAGCCGTTCTGGCGCTCGACGGCGTCGTCGTGCATGAGGTCGCCGGCGATGAAGGCGATCTGGCGGTGGCCCTGGTCGATCAGATGCTGGGTCGCCAGTCGGGCGCCCTCGCGGTTGTCGAAGCCGAAGCTGAACAGCTGCGGCCCGGCCAGTTGCCGGCCCACGACGACGACCGGCAGGCTGTCCGACACCCGGCTCAGCTCGGCATCCGACAGCCGGCCCGCCAGCACGATGACGCCGTCGACGCGGCGCGACAGCAGCGTCTCGATGGCCTTGCGCTCGTCGTCCTCGTGCCAGTTGCCGGACACGAACAGCGGCACATAGCCGGCCCGCTCCAGTTCGCGCTCGATGCCCAGCAGCGCCTCGCCATAGAAGGGGCTGGAGATGATCTGGGTGACGACGCCGACGGACAGCGTCTTGCCGCCGGCCAGGCCGCGGGCCACCGGGTTGGGGCGGAAGCCCAGCTCACGGATGGCGGCCTGCACGGCATCCTTCTTGGCCTGGCTGACCGCCGCCGTGCCGTTGAGGATGCGCGACACGGTGCTGGGCGACACGCCGGCCAGCTCGGCCACCTGCTCCAGCGTGACGACGCCTTCCGGGCGGCTGGCAGGGGCTTTCTTGGCGAGGGGCTTGGGCAGCTTCATGGGTCGGTGCGTGGCAGCGCGAGTGTAGGTGCGGCGACCGCGCCGCCGCCGCGCCGCTGAAAGCGCTCTCAGGCGAAGCCGTCGCCGTCGAAGTCCACCTCGTCCTCGTCGCGCACCAGCGTGGGCGCGGCGTCGCGGGGCTTCATGGCCTCCAGCTGCTCGCGCAGCTTGGCGACCTGGTCCAGCCAGTAGTTGGGCGTGCCGAACCAGGGGAAGGCCAGCGGGAAGGCCGGGTCGCCCCAGCGCCGGGCCAGCCAGGCGCTGTGGTGGATCATGCGCAGCGTGCGCAGCGGTTCGATGAGGCGCAGCTCGCGGTCGTCGAACTCGGCGATCTGCTCATAGCCGTCCAGCACGGCGTTGAGCAGCTGGCGCGCCGCGTCGGCCTCGCCGGGCAGCAGCATCCACAGGTCCTGCACTGCCGGCCCCATGACCGCGTCGTCCAGGTCCACGAAGTGCGGGCCGCGGTCAGGCGTCCACAGGATGTTGCCCGGATGGCAGTCGCCGTGCAGGCGGGTCAGCTGCAGGTCGGGCAGGCTGTCGAAGGCCGCCTGGATGGCGGCGATGCAGCGCTGCGCCGCGTCGTCCCAGGCCGGCGCGATCTCCGCCGGCAAGGCCTCGTTGGCCATCAGCCAGTCGCGCGCCGCCTGGGCCGGCGCCGCGCTGGCCCAGGACAGGCGCTCGGCGAACGGCCTCTGCCGCCCGACGCCATGCAGCCGGGCCAGCAGCCGGCCTATCCAGCGCAGCACCTCGGGGTCTTCCAGCTCCGGGCCACGGCCGCCCTGGCGCGGCGTCACGGCCAGACGCTGGCCCTGCCAATGGAACAGCGTCGACCCGCCCGCCAGCACCCAGGGGGCCGCCACCGGCACCTCCGCCGCCGCCAGCTCGGCGGCGAAGGCGTGCTCCTCCAGGATCTGAGCATCGCTCCAGCGCGCCGGCCGGTAGAACTTGGCCACCGCCACGCGGCCGTCCTCCAGGTGCACCTGCAGCACGCGGTTCTCGAAGGAGTTGAGTTGCAGCATCCGGCCGTCGGCGCGCAGGCCGGCGGCGTCCAGGGCATCGAGCATGAACTCCGGCGTCACGTCGCCGAAGCTGAGGTCAGGAGTCGCGTGGTGCATCCGGCGAGTGTCGCCGGTCAGCCCTGGCCGCGCCTGCGGCGCTGGTTGGCGTAGCGCGGCGCATCCACCACCACGCCCACGATGTCGTCCAGCGACGCCTCAT
>JBKBVY010000296.1:0-3861 GCA_046289335.1 Roseateles sp.
CGCGGCCGTCGGTCAGCGCGAACACACGCAGCACGGCCACCCGCGGCTCCAGCGCGCCGCGGGTCCAGACCGGCTGCTTGGTGGGCTTCACGCGCGCCTGCAGCGTGTAGGCCGTGGGGTCGTCGTCGATGCGATCGGCCAGCTCGCGCAGCGCCTCGTCGCTGAGCTCGGCCGCCACGACGGGCGCGAAATGACGCGTGGTGCTGCTGGCCGAGAAGCTGGGCACGACGATGAACTCGGCCAGCCGCGGCCGCAGCGCGCGCCAGGCGCTCTCCTCGCCGCACCACCAGCTCTGGATGGCGGGCAGCTGCAGCGGCTCGCCCAGCAGGCTTTCGGCCACGGCGGGCCAGAAGGCCGTGAGGCCGGGGCTCTCCAGCCAGCCGGCGCCCGGTGCGTTGGCGACGACGACCTCGCCCGCCCGAACGGCCTGCAGCAGCCCGGGCACGCCCAGCATGGAGTCGGGGCGCAGCTCCAGCGGGTCCAGCCAGGTGTCGTCCACGCGGCGCAGCAGCACGTGCACACGCTCCAGGCCGGCCAGCGTCTTCAGGTAGACCTTGTCGGCGCGCACGGTCAGGTCGGCGCCCTCCACCAGCGTGATGCCCAGGTAGCGCGCCAGGAAGGCCTGCTCGAAGTAGGTCTCGTTGCGCGGCCCCGGAGTCAGCAGCGCCACCCGGGGCTGCTGGCCGCGCTCGCCGGCCGGCGACAGCCGCAGCAGCGCCTGGATGAAGTCGCGGTAGCTGGCGGCCAGCCGCTGCACGGCCATCTGGCGGAAGGCCTCGGGAAACTGCTGGGCGATGATGAGCCGGTTCTCCAGCACATAGCCCAGGCCGGACGGTGCCTGCGTGCGCTGGCCCACCACCCACCACAGGCCGTCGGCGCAGCGGGTCAGGTCGAAGGCCAGCACGTGCAGGTGCGCACCGCCGGCCGGCCGGCTGCCGTGCATGGCGCGCAGGTATTGCGGATGGGCCATGACCAGCGAGGCCGGCAGCAGGCCTTGCTGCAGCAGGCGGCGCTCGCCGTAGGTGTCGGCCATGACGGCCTCCAGCAGCCGGGCGCGCTGGCGGATGCCGGCCTCGATGTGCCGCCACTCCTGCGGCTCGATCAGCATGGGCAGCAGCTCCAGCGGCCAGTGGCGGGCCAGCGGCGCGCCGGAGGGGCCGTCCGCACCCGGCAGCGGCGGGCCATCGCTGTGCACGTTGTAGCTGGCGCCGTCCTCCAGCACGCGGCGCTGCACGCGCAAGGCCTTGGCCGACAACTCCTGCCAGCCCGCTGCGCCACCGGCCGCGAAGAAGCGCTGCCAGCGCTGGGCCAGCCCGGCCTGGGGCTCGCCGGGCCGGTTGACCTGGCCGGTCAGCTCGTAGAAGTGGCCGTCACGGCAGCGCAGCGCGGCAGCCGCTGCCAGTGCGACCGGGTCGGGCGATGGCGCGTCCTCCGGCTCGTCGGGGAGCAGGCTCCACTGGCTGGGCGTGGGCTCGGACATGGGCAACGGCGGGCGGGCTGGGGCCGCATTGTCAAGCAAGGTCCGCGCCGCCGTGGCGCCCTCAGCCGGCGAAGAAGCGCCGCAGCACACGCTCGGCGGCTTCGGGGTCGTCGCGCCAGGCGCCATGGCCCACGCCGGGGAAGCGCGCCAGGCCGGCCAGCCAGGGCGGCGGGATCGCGGCGGCGATCTCCTGCGCATCCTCGGGCGGCGTGACCGGGTCTTGCTCGCCCACCATGACCAGCACCGGACATTGCACGTGGGCCAGGCCCGGCCGCAGGTCCATGCCCGGCAGCTCGCTGCGGGTGTGCTCGAACAGGATCTCCGGCTTGAAGATCATCCAGCCGCCGGCGTCGGGGTTCTTGGGCTGGGTGTTGTAGAGGTGGCGGCAATGCTGCTCGTAGGCCGCCCAGGTCTCGGGGCCGGGGCGCTCCCAGAAGTCGCGCGTGGCCTGGGCCGCGGCCGGGCCGCCCAGCTGGCCGAAGCGCTCGATCTTGCGCGCCAGGCCGAAGTGGTGCGAGGTGCTGGACAGCACGACCCGGGCCGCATGCGCCGGATGCCGCGCCAGGTAGCGCTGCGCGACGAAGCCGCCGAAGCTCTGGCCCAGCACGACGGGCTTCTCGACCCCCAGCGCGTCGCACAGCCGCACGACGTCGTCGGCAAACACGTCCAGCCGCATCTCGTCCAGCGGCCGCGGGCTGCTGCGGCCGTGGCCGCGCTGGTCGTAGTAGACGATCTGGAACCGGTCCGCGAAGCGGCTGAAGAAGGGGCGGAAGCCGGTGTGGTCGAAGCCGGGGCCGCCGTGGATGAGGATCAGCGTGGGCTTCTGGCGCAGCATGCGGCCCTCGGGCACATGCCCGAGGCCCTCGATGTCGACGAAGAGGCGGACGCCAGGTTGGATCTCGATATGCATGGGTTCAGCGCCGCCCCAGCCTGGCTGAGGGCGGGCGTCGATGGTGGAACACGGCCATCACGACCAGCACGTCGCCGCTGGCGCGGTAGTACAGCGAATAGGGGAAGCGACGCGTCGAAGGAGCGGGCGAACTCCTGCCCCAGACCAGGCGCACGCGCATGGAATCAGCGCGGCCCCGACCTCGCCATCAGCTCGGCGCGAACCTGCTCCCACGGCACCGCGGTCGAAGCATCCAGCTCATGCTCGCGCAGCCGGCGCTGCAGCTCCAGCCGCTGCGCGTCCGTCAGGGCCGGCACGCTGGCGGGTTCCTGGGCAAGGCTGTCCCATAAATCCTCGGCGAGCTGGATGCGCTCGGCCACCGAGAGCTTGCGGAGTTCGGCCAGATCGATGCTCATGCGCCAAGTGTGCCCGATCCGGCTCACCCCGGCTTGCGCAGATCCAGCGTGAACGGGAACTCCAGGCTGCGCCGCGGCTCGCCCACTTCCACGCGGCCCGGCGTGTGGCCGTGCGACGTGAAGCGCGCCAGGCGCCGGCTTTCGGCCTCGTAGGCATTGACCGGCAGCGTCGCGTAGTTGCGCCCGCCCGGGTGGGCCACGAAGTAGCGGCAGCCGCCCAGCGACTTGTGCTGCCAGGTGTCCACCAGGTCCAGCGTCAGCGGCGCGTGAACGGGGATGGTGGGATGCAGCGCCGAGGCGGGGAGCCAGGCGCGGTAGCGCACGCCGCAGACGAACTCGCCCACGCGGCCGGTGGGCTGCAGCGGCAGCGCATGGCCGTTGACGGTGATGCGGTGGCGCGGGTCCACCAGGCCCGTGACGTGCACCTCCAGCCGCTCCAGCGACGCGTCCACATAGCGCACGGTGCCGCCGGCCGAGCCCTCCTCGCCCATCACATGCCAGGGCTCCAGCGCGCTGCGCAGCGTCACATGCACGCCACGGGCGGCGAACTCGCCGACCTTGGGGAAGCGGAACTCGACATGCGGCGCAAACCAGGCCGCGTCCAGCGCATAGCCCGCGTCGGCCGTGTCGGCCAGCACGTCGGCGAAGTCCTCGCGGATGAAGTGCGGCAGCAGCCAGCGATCGTGCAGCTCGGTGCCCCAGCGCACCAGCGGCGCGCGGTAGGGCGTCTTCCAGAACCGGGCGATCAGCGCGCGCAGCAGCAGCTGCTGCACGATGCTCATGCGCGCATGCGGCGGCATCTCGAAGGCACGCAGCTCCAGCAGGCCCAGCCGGCCGGCGGCCGAGTCCGGCGAGTACAGCTTGTCGATGGAGAACTCGCTGCGGTGGGTGTTGCCGGTCACGTCGACCAGCACGTTGCGCAGCGTGCGGTCCACCAGCCAGGGCGGCATCGCTTCACCGAAGCGCTCCTCGGCCTTGAAGATCTCGCCCAGCGCGATCTCCAGCTCGCGCAGCTGGTCGTTGCGGGCCTCGTCGACACGCGGCGCCTGGCTGGTGGGGCCGATGAACAGGCCGCT
>JBKBVY010000029.1:0-20762 GCA_046289335.1 Roseateles sp.
CGCAGCGCCAGCCGGGGCGCAGCGGACGGCCGTCGAGGCTGGCGTCGGCATCGGTGCCGGTCAGCGCGATCCAGCCGTCCGCATGGAAGCGCAGCGCGGCGCCGCCCAGCGTGAACTCCAGCCCGGCCGCGTCGGGCGGGTTGCCCAGCAGCAGGTTGCCGGCCTGCAGCGCCACGTCGTCCAGCGCGCCGCAGCGGCTGAAGGCCCGGTCGCGCCAGGCCTGGCGGCCCAGGTCCTGCACGGTGGCCAGCGGGCCGGCGCGGAGGATCTCGATCATGTCGGCACGAAGCGCACGCGGTCGCCGGGCGCCAGCAGCGTGGGCGGCTCGGCCCGCGGGTCGAACAAGGGCAGGGGCGTGCGGCCGATGAGCTGCCAGCCGCCCGGCGTGGCCAGCGGGTAGATGCCGGTCTGTGCCCCGCCGATGCCGACGCTGCCAGCGGGCACCGCCGTGCGTGGCTGGGCGCGGCGCGGCGTGTGCAGCGAGGGGTCCAGCCCGCCCAGGTAGGCAAAGCCCGGTTGGAAGCCGATGAAGTAGACGACGTAGTCCGCCGCCGCGTGGCGGCGCACGACCTCGTCCAGGCTCAGGCCGCAATGCGCGGCGACCTCGGCCAGGTCGGGGCCGTCGTAGTGCACCGGGATCTCGACCAGCCGGCCCGTCCCCTGCGCGCGCAGAGGCTGCTGCCACAGCGCCAGCACGGCCTGGGCCAGCGCCTCGGCGTCGTTGTGCAGCGGGTCGAAGCCCAGCGTCAGGTTGTTCATGCCGGGGGTGATGTCGCGCACGCCGTCGGTCTGCCCCAGCGCGGCGGCCAACTGCCAGATGCGCTGCTGGTGCTCCAGCGCGACGGGCGCCTGCACCGTGCAGCTGAGCGCGGCCTCGCCCAGCGGGCGGATCAGCAGCTCGGGGGGCGGGGGCGTCATGGGGCGGGAGTATCGGGGCGCCGCTAAACTGCCCGCGCCCATGACCGAACCCCTGTTCACGCCCGCCGACGAGTACGCCATGCGCCTCGCGCTGGACCAGGCGCACAACGCCTGGCTGGTGGGCGAGGTGCCGGTGGGCGCCGTCATCCTGCGGGCCGGGCAGGTCATCGCGACCGGCTACAACCGCCCCATCACGACGCATGACCCGACCGCGCATGCCGAGATCGTCGCGCTGCGCCATGCGGCCACGCTGCTGGAGAACTACCGGCTGCCGGAGTGCGAGCTGTTCGTCACGCTGGAACCCTGCGCGATGTGCGCGATGGCGCTGATGCATGCGCGCTTCAAGCGCGTGGTGTTCGCGGCAGCCGACCCCAAGACCGGCGTGGCCGGTTCGGTGACGGACCTGTTCGCGCTGCCGCAGCTCAACCACCACACCCGCATCGAGCGCGGCCTGCTGGCCGATGCCTCGGCCAAGCTGCTGCGCGATTTCTTCGCCGAACGGCGCGAGGCCGCGCGTGCGCGGCGGCTGGAGCGGCAGGGCATCATCCCCACCGGCGAGGCCACCCACCTGGACGAATCCTGATGACTTCTTTGACGTTGTTCACGCCGGCGGGCGCGCTGGCCAAGGCCGATCAGCTCAAGCGCGCAGCCAAGCGACTGACCAAGCTGGGCTTTGAAGTCAGCATCGACGCCGATGCGCTGGCCCGCCACCAGCGCTTTGCCGGCGACGACGCGACGCGGCTGGCGGTCCTGCACCGCATTGCCGACGCGGCGCCTGCCGTCGCACTGGCCACGCGCGGCGGCTATGGCCTCACGCGGCTGCTGGACCAGATCGACTGGGCCCGCATCGCCAGGAGCGTCGAGCGCGGCACGCGCTGGGTGGGCTACAGCGACCTGACCGCGCTGCAGAACGGCTTCATCGCGCGCCACAAGGGGCTGGCGATGTGGTCCGGGCCGTTGGCCTGCGACGACTTCGGCCGCAGCGATGCCGACGGCGGCGTGGACGAGGTGACGCAGGACTGCTTCCTGGAGGCCATGAGCGGTGCGCTGGAGGCCGTCGGGTTCCGAGCGCCAACGCCCGAGTTCGACGGCCTGGAGGCGCGCGGCCGGCTCTGGGGCGGCAACCTGACGGTGCTGTGCTCGCTGCTGGGCACGCCGCACTGGCCCAAGGTCAAGGGCGGCATCCTGTTCCTGGAAGACGTCAACGAGCATCCCTACCGCGTGGAGCGCATGCTGCTGCAGCTGCAGCAGGCCGGCGTCATCGATGCGCAGGCGGCCGTGCTGCTGGGCGACTTCAGTGGCGCAGCCCGCTCGCCGCTGGACCGCGGCTATGGCATCAAGGACGCGGTGGCCGCGCTGCGCGGGCGCACCAAGACGCCGGTGCTGACCGGTCTGCCCTTCGGCCATGTGCGCACCAAGGTCTGCCTGCCGGTGGGCGGCACGGTGGAGCTGTACGTGCAGGGCCGCGAGGCCATCCTGGGCTGGCAGTCCGACCCGCGGCTGGCGCACGACCACGACCATCACTGAAGTCACACCGGGTTTTCCACCCCGCCTGTCTGCGCGCTCGAGCCCTGTATAGACGAGTGCCGCGTCTATGATGCCGGCCATCGCCCCGGTCGCAAGCCGGGGCGGTGCTGTTTTCAGAGGACGCAGGCGTGGTGGTTGTCGGCAAGTGGGCGATGGTGGTACTGGGCGCGTTGGCGCTGGGGCTGCTGGCCGCCTGCAACAACAGCCCCTTCCCGCGCGGCGCGGAGCGCGAGAACGCGATCTACATGGCCTTCTCCGAGCGCTCGCCGCGCTACCTGGACCCGACCTCCTCGTATGCGGCGCCCGAGAGCACCTATGTCTACGAGATCAGCGAGCCGCCCTACGGCTACCACCCGCTCAAGAGGCCTTATCAGCTGATCCCGCGCGCCGCCGCGGCGCTGGCCAAGCCCTACTACCTGGATGCCCAGGGCCGGCGCCTGCCGGACGACGCGCCCGATGAGCAGATTGCCGAGGCCGTCTACGACATCGAGATCCGCCGCGGGCTGAAGTGGTCGCCGCATCCGGCCTTCGCCAAGGATGCCCAGGGGCGCTACCTCTACCACCGGCTCAAGCCCGGCGAGCTGGGTGACAAGCGCAGCCCCTTCGAGTTCGCGCAACTGGCCACGCGCGAGGTCGTCGCGGAGGACTTCGTCTATGCACTCAAGCGCCATGCCAGCCCGCGGCTGGAGGCGCCGCTGGCGGCCGTGTTCTCCGAGCATGTGCTGGGCCTGAAGGACTACATGGCGCTGGTGAAGCGCGAGAGCGACAAGCAGCTCGCCGGCCTGCCGGAGAACCTGGCCGACAAGCCCTTCCTGGACCTGCGCCAGTGGCCGCTGGCCGGCGCCCAGGCGGTGAACGACCACTTGCTGCGCATCCGTCTGAAGGGCCGCTATCCGCAGTGGCAGTACTGGCTGGCGACCAACTTCACCGCGCCCATTCCCTGGGAGGTCGACGCCTTCTACGCCCAGCCCGGCATGGCGGCGAATTCGATGAGCTGGAACCGCTGGCCGGTGGGCACCGGGCCGTTCATGATGACCGAGTACGTGCAGGACCGCCGCCACGTGATGAGCCGCAACCCCCACTACCGGCACGACACCTACCCCTGCGAGGGCAGCCCGGGTGACGCCGAGGCCGGCCTGCTGGCCGACTGCGGCAAGCGCGTGCCCTTTGTGGACAAGGTGGTGGCCATCAACGTGAAGGAGCGGGTGCCCATCAAGGAGTTGTTCAAGCAGGGCTACCTGGACCTGCCGGAGATGGACCGCTCCGACTGGGGCGTGAACCTGGCCGTGGACCGCGACGACTCCGACGAGGTCAAACGTTTCTTCGAGCAGCGGGGCTTTCAGCTGCCGATGAACGTGGACATCACCAACTGGTACCTGGGCTTCAACTGGCTGGACCCGGTCATCGGCCGCGGCGACACGCCCGAGCAGCAGCGGCGCAACCGCGCGCTGCGCCAGGCCATCTCCATCGCCATCGACTGGGAGGAGGGCTATGGCCGCATCTTCCGCGACAAGGGCGGCGACGCGGCGCATGGGCCCATCCCGCCGGGCGTGTTCGGGTCCCGCGAGGGGCAGCCCGGCGAGTACAACCCGGTGACGCACCGGCTGGTCAACGGCAAGGTGGAGCGTCGCCCGATCGAAGATGCGCAGAAGCTGATGATCGAAGCCGGCTATCCTGGCGGCCGCGATGCGAAGACGGGCAAGCCGCTGGTGCTGAACTACGACTTCCAGCGCGTCGTGACGCCGGAGCTCAAGGCCGAGAACGACTGGCTCATCCGCCAGTTCGCCAAGCTGGGCATACAGCTGGACATCCGCGCGACCGACTACAACCAGTTCCAGGAGAAGGTGCTCAAGGGCAAGCACCAGATCTTCTGGTGGGGCTGGTTCGCGGACTATCCCGATGCCGAGAACTTCCTGTTCCTGCTCTACGGCCCCAACAGCAAGAGCCTGCACGAGGGCGAGAACACGGCCAACTACGCCAACCCCGAGTTCGACCGGCTCTACCGCCGGCTGCAGTCGCTGGAGGATGGCGATGAGAAGGCGCGCGTGATGGCCCAGATGAACGACATCGTGCGCCAGGACGCGCCCTGGGCCTGGGGCTACTGGAGCTACTCCGGCCTGGCCTTCCAGCGCTGGGTGCACAACGGCAAGCCCGGCGTGGTGCTGCGCGACCGCGCGCGCTATCTGCGCGTTGACGTGGAGGACCGCGCCCGCAGCATCGCCGCCTGGAACCAGCCGGTGTGGTGGCCGCTGCTGGCTTTTGCGGCCGGCGGCCTGGCGATCTTCGTGGCGACCCGGCGCGCCTGGGCCCGGCGCGAGGCCGCCACGGCCTTGAAGGGTGGGCGCTGATGCTGGGCTTCGTCCTGCGCCGCCTGGGCTATGGCCTGGCCATCCTGATCGGCGTCAACCTGTTCACCTTCTTCCTGTTCTTCTCGGTCAACACGCCGGACGACATGGCGCGGCTGAACATCGGCGGCAAGCGCGTCACGCAGGAGCAGATCGAGGTCTGGAAGCGGGAGCGCGGCTATGACAAGCCGCTGTACTTCGATGCAACGAAGCAGGGTGCCGAGCAGTTCACGCACACCATCCTGTGGGAGCGCTCGGTGAGCCTGTTCGCGCTGGACTTCGGCAAGAGCGACGCGCGCCAGGCCGTCAACATCGGCCATGAGGTCAAGGTGCGCATGGGCGTGAGCCTGCAGCTGGCGCTGCCGCTGTTCATCCTGCAGGTCATCGTCAGCGTGGCGTTCGCGCTGCTGCTGGTGTTCTTCCGGCACACGCGCATCGACTTCTGGGGCGTCGTGCTCTGTGTGCTGATGCTGTCCATCTCCAGCCTGTTCTACATCATCGTGGGCCAGTACCTGTTCGCCCGCGTGCTGAAGCTGGTGCCGATGAACGGCTTCGCGCCGGGGCTGGATGCGGTGCGCTTCCTGGCCCTGCCCATCCTGCTGTCGCTGCTGAGCCGCCTGGGCGGCGAGGCGCGGCTGTACCGCGCGATGTTCCTGGAGGAGCTGGGCAAAGACTATGTGCGCACCGCGCGCGCCAAGGGCCTGAGCGAAGGCCGTGTGCTGCGCCGCCATGTGCTGCGCAATGCGCTCATCCCCATCATCACCAGCGCCGGCAGCTATCTGCCCTATGTGTTCCTGGGCAGCCTGGTGTTTGAGAGCTTCTTCGGCATCCCGGGCCTGGGCGCCTTCGTCATCGAGGCCATCTCGGGCCAGGACTTCGCCATCGTGCGCACCATGGTCTTCCTCGGCGCGCTGCTCTACATCGCGAGCAATGCGCTGATCGATATCGCCTACACGTGGGTGGATCCCCGCGTCCGCCTGCAATGAAACTCGTTCTGCTCTGGACCGACGTGGCCCTGTGGCTGATGGTCGCCGCAGTTGCCGCGTATGCCTGGCGCGTGGCGTCGCAGGCCCATTTGCGCGCCACCTGGCAGCGCGTGCTGCGCGACCCGGTGGCGGCCAGCGCGGGTGTCGTCATGGCGCTGTTCCTGGGCGTCACGCTGGTGGACAGCATCCACCTGCGCCCGGCGCTGTCCAGCGCCGACGGCAGCACCGTCTACGACACGCGCACGCTGTCGGCGCTGGACCTGCTGCTGGCGCGGCAGATCGAGATGCGCGAGGTCAGCTATTCGGCGCCGCTGGCCACGCATGGCTTCAACAAGGAGAGCCTGACCGATGCCCAGGGCCGCGCGCTGCGCGACTACCCGCGGCTGGCCTTCGGCGGCGCGCATCTCACCGACCCGGCCACGCAATGGGCCGGCGATGTGGCGCGTCGCGCTGCTGCCGGCCTGGCCGGGGCGGCGGCCTTCGTCGCGCTGCTGGTCGCGCTGACGGCTGCGCTTCTGGCGCGCCAGCATGGCGGATGGGGCCAGGCCTTGCGCGACCTGCTGGCCGACCGCACGCATTACCCGCTGCGCGCGATGCTGCTGACGCTGGCGGTCGTCGCGCTGCTGGCCGGCCCGACGCTGGCGCTGATGGGCCACTACCACGTGCTGGGCACCGACCGCACCGGCAACGACGTGCTGGTGCAGGCGCTCAAGAGCGTGCGCACGGCCTTCGTCATCGGCGCGCTGTCCACGCTGGCCACGCTGCCGCTGGCGTTGCTGCTGGGCGTGCTGGCCGGCTACTACAAGGGCTGGGTGGACGAGCTCATCCAGTACCTTTACACGACGCTGAGCTCGGTGCCCAACGTGCTGCTGATCGCCGCCTGCGTGCTGATGGTGCAGGTCTTCCTGGACAAGAACCCCGAGTTGTTCGAGACCGCGCTGGAACGCGCCGACCTGAAGATGCTGATGCTGTGCCTCATCCTGGGCCTGACCGGCTGGGCCGGGCTGTGCCGGCTGGTGCGCGCCGAGACGTTGAAGTTGAGGGAGCTGGACTATGTGCAGGCCGCCACGGCCTTCGGCGTGGGCGACCTGACCATCATGGCCCGCCACATCCTGCCCAATGTCATGCACCTGGTGTTGATCACGGTGGTGTTGAGCTTCTCCGAGCTCATCCTGTACGAGGCGGTGCTGACCTATGTGGGCGTGGGCGTGGACCCGACCACCAGCAGCTTCGGCGGCATGATCAATCTGGCCCGCTCCGAGATGTCGCGCGACCCGGTGGTGTGGTGGAGCTTTGCCGCGGCCTTCGGCTTCATGGTGAGCCTGGTGCTGGCCGCCAACCTGTTCGCCGACGGCGTGCGCGATGCCTTCGACCCCAAGGTCCGTTCGGCGCGCCCGCGCCTGTTCGGTAGGAAGCAGGCGACCGACCATGCTTGAGATCGACGACCTGCACGTTCAGCTGGACGCTGATGCCGGCCTGGTGCGCGCCATCGCCGGCATGCGGCTGACGCTCTCGCGTGGCGAGACCTTTGCGCTGGTGGGCGAGAGCGGCTGCGGCAAGAGCATGACGGCGCTGGCGCTGATGCGGCTGCTGCCCGACAACGGCCAGGTGGCCGGCGGCGCGGTGCGGCTGGACGGACAGGACCTGCTGGCCCTGCCCGAGAGCCGCATGCGCGAGGTGCGCGGCGGGCGCATCGCGATGATCTTCCAGGAGCCGTCCACCAGCCTGAACCCGGTCATGCGGGTGGGCGATCAGATCGTGGAGGCGATTGAAGCCCACACCCCGCTGCGCGGCTCGGCAGCCCGCGCCAAGGCCGTCGACTGGCTGCGCCGCGTGGGCATTCCCGAGCCCGAGCGCCGCGTCGACGACTACCCCTTCCGCATGTCCGGCGGCCAGAAGCAGCGGGTGATGATCGCCATCGCGCTGGCGGCCGAGCCCGACTTCCTGGTGGCCGACGAGCCCACCACCGCGCTGGACGTGACCATCCAGGCGCAGATCCTGGACCTGATCCGCGACCTGCAGCGCGAGCGCCAGCTGGGCGTGCTGCTGATCACGCATGACCTGGCCGTCGTCAGCGGCATGGCCCACCGCGTGGCGCTGATGTATGCCGGCCAGATCGTCGAGGTGGCGCCGGCGGCCGAGTTCTTCGCCAGTCCGAAGCACCCCTATGCGCGGCTGCTGCTGCAGGCCCTGCCCGACGCCGCCCGGCGCGGCGAGCCGCTGGCGGCCATCGCCGGCACGGTGCCGCCGTTGTGGCTGGACTTCGCCGGCTGTCGCTTCGCGCCGCGCTGCGACCGCGCCATGGTGCATTGCGCCGGCACGCCGCCGGCACTGGCCGAAGAGGCGCCGCAGCACCAGGTGCGCTGCCTGCTGTACAGCCAGCCCGGTGAGGCCTTGCCGCGCCCGGCCGTCGCGCCGCGCACCAGCCAGCCCGCCGCCGCCGACCGGGGTGAGCCGCTGCTTCAGGTGCGCGAGCTGCGCGTGCGCTTCCCGCTGAAGGCGCCGCTGTTCTCGGCCGGGCCGCGCCATTTCGACGCGGTGGACGGCGTCAGCTACCAGCTGCATGCCGGCCGCACGCTGGCGCTGGTGGGCGAGTCCGGCTGCGGCAAGACCACCTCCGGCAAGGCCATCGTCCAGCTGCTGCGCCGCCAGGCCCAGATCAGCGGCGAGGCGCTGTTCGACGGCCAGGACCTGTTCCGCCTGCAAGGCACCGCGCTGGTGCAGGCACGCCGCGATGTGCAGATCATCTTCCAGGACCCGTTCGCCTCGCTGAACCCGCGCATGCGCGTGGCCGAGGTGCTGGAAGAAGGCCTGATCGCGCTGCGCCCCGAGCTGGACGCCGGCCAGCGCCGCGAGCGGCTGCTGGCGCTGGTGGACCAGGTGGGCCTGCGCCGCGACGCGCTGCAGCGCTGGCCGCACGAGTTCTCCGGCGGCCAGCGCCAGCGCATCGCCATCGCCCGCGCGCTGGCGGTGCAGCCACGGCTCATCGTCTGCGACGAGCCGACCTCGGCGCTGGACGTGTCGGTGCAGGCGCAGATCCTGAATCTGCTGCGCGAGCTGCAGCGGGAGCAGGGACTGGCCTACCTGTTCATCACGCACAACATCGGCGTGGTGGAGTACATCGCCGACGACATCGCCGTCATGCAGCGCGGCCGCATCGTGGAGCAGGGCGCCTGCGTCGACGTGCTGGGCCGGCCGCGCGAGGCCTATACGCGCAGCCTGCTGGCGGCGGTACCGCGACTGGCGGCCCGTTGAGCGCCTGCGCGGCCCGGTCCGATCGCGGCCGGGGCGCCGTGCGCCGTCGCGCCGTGACAACGCTAGGGTTTGTCTTGGGCCGCGCCGGAAATCGAGAGATATTGCAAATCAATGACTTAAGACATCCCCCCTGATTGTGGTAGGGGCATTTCCGGGGCGCTCGCCATGTTGCGACCGCACAAACTGCTGTGGCTTCCGAATCCGGGCTGATCGCCCAGACCAAGGATTGGCTTATCCGGCCAGCACCGCCGCAGATCCCGGCGGTCCACCACTCTCCACAGGAGTCTTATGTTCAAAACCACCACCATCACTAGCGCCATCCTGGCGCTGGCCGCTACCAGCGCGCTGGCCCAGGAAACCCAGAAGCTCGAACGCATCGAAGTCACCGGCTCCAGCATCAAGCGAGTGGCTGCCGAGACAGCGCTGCCCATCACCACCGTCAGCAAGGAAGAGATCGCCCGCAGCGGCGCCACGACGGTCCAGGACCTCGTGCAGCTGCTGCCGTCCAGCTTCGGCGGCAGCGTCGTCGCCAACAACGTGGGTGCCACGGGTGGGGCGTCCACCGCCAACCTGCGCGGCCTGGGTGCCAAGTACACGCTGGTGCTGCTGAACGGCCGCCGTGTGGCCAACTTCGCCTTCGGCAACAACCCGGTCGACCTGAACTCCATCCCGCTGGCCGCGGTCGAGCGCGTGGAAGTCGTCCGTGACGGCGCCTCCTCGATCTACGGCGCCGACGCGGTGGCTGGCGTCATCAACTTCATCCTGCGCAAGGACTACCAGGGCGCCGAGGCATCCTGGAGCGAGTACCGCTCCGAGGACGGCGGCGGCAACGTCAGCAACGTCAGCGCGGCCGCCGGCTTCGGCGACCTGAGCCGCGACCGCTTCAACCTGATGATCACGGCCGGCAAGGAAGAAATCTCCTCGTTGAAGGCCACCCAGCGCGACTTCGCCAACACGGCCGTGCGTCCCGACCTGGGCATCAACAAGTCCTCGCCGCGCAATGGCATTCCCAACCTGAACTTCACCGACACCCGCGGCAACACCTACACGGGCGTCAACCCGCTGCGCTACCAGAACTGCAATGCGCCCGAGTTCGGCCTGTCCACCTTCGGCGTGCCGGTCAGCCCCACCCAGTGCGGCACCGACTATGTGAAGTTCATCGACCTGGTGCCGCAGCAGTGGCGCGCCAACATGTCCGCCCGCGGCGTGTTCCAGCTGGACAGCGACAACCAGCTGGTTGCCGAATACATGCACAACCGGGACCGGGTGCAGTCCGTCTACTCGCCTGCGCCCTACACGGTGCCCATGGCCTACCCGACGACGGGCCGCTTCTATCCCAAGAGCATCACGCTGCCCAAGGGCATGACGCTGCCCGCCGGCTATGTGATGCCCGACGGCACCGTGCTGGCCGCTGCCACCGTGCTGGCCAACGACATGGCCGTCACGCCCACCGGCGCCCTGACCGGCACCTGGCGCACCGTGGCCGGCGGCGGTCGTTCGGACATCACCGAGACCGAGACCGACCGCTTCCTGATCGGCGCGCGTGGCACGCTGGCCGGCTGGGATTACGACACCGCGGTGGTCTACTCGCAGAACAAGGGTGAGATCTTCTTCGGCCCCGGCAAGTTCAGCTATGCCAAGCTGACGCCGCTGGTCAACGCCGGCGAGATCAACGTCTTCGGCGCTCAGGACGCCATCAGCCAGGCCAAGCTGGACGGCGCACTGCTGACCGGCCGCCAGCAGGCAGCCACGTCCAAGTCCACCGAGTTCGACGTCCGCGTGTCCCGCGAGCTGCTGGAGATGGCGGGTGGCCCGCTGGCCGTTGCCATGGGCGCCAACTACCGGAACGAAAAGCTCAACCAGATCTCCGAGCCGGTGCTGGAAACCGGTGACGAAGTCGGCGGCAGCGGCCCGGTGCCGGGTGTGACGGGCAGCCGCAAGGTCTACGGCCTGTTCGGCGAAGTGAACATGCCCGTGCTGAAGGACGTCGAGGTCAACCTCTCCGGCCGCTACGACAACTACAAGAACAGCTTCGGCACCAGCTTCAACAGCTTCAGCCCCAAGGCCAGCGTGCGCTACCAGCCCATGAAGGACGTGGTGCTGCGCGGCTCCGTCGCCAAGGGCTATCGCGCCCCGACGCTGTACGAGAACCTGCGTCCCAAGACCGTCGGCAACAACACCTCGGCCAACTGGAGCGACCCGATCCGCTGCCCGGGTGGCGTGCCGCTGCCCAACTCCACCTTCAACGACTCGCGCTACCGCGTGGGTGAACTGCAGGACGAGTGCAATGTGCAGCTGACCACCGGCCTGGAAGGCAACAAGAACGTCAGCCCCGAGAAGTCGCGCCAGTTCTCCGCCGGCCTGGTGTTCTCGCCGATCAAGGACATGACGCTGGGCTTCGACTACTGGAACGTCGAGATCAAGGACCCCATCCAGCCCAAGTCCGAGATCCAGGTGCTGAGCGATCCCAACACCTACAAGAACTTCATCTATCGCTACAACCCGGTCACCGATCCCAACCAGGCCAACCCGATCGCCGGCAGCCAGGACAACCGCTTCCCCATCGCCTACGTCTACCTGCCGTATGAGAACAACGGCAAGTTCTATGCGTCGGGCCTGGACATCAGCTCGCAGTACCGCGTGAAGTCGTCCATCGGCACGCTGGGCTTCAACTTCGAAGGCGCCCTGTTCCTGACCCACGGCTACCAGTACAACGGCGCCAGCAAGGTCAGCGATCTGGGCAAGTTCAAGGACTTCGGCGCGGCGCCGCGCTGGAGGCACTCGCTGAGCGGCACCTGGTCCTATGGCGTCTTCGATGCGGTGTTGACCAACAACTACACCCACTCCTACGACGACTACACCAACCCGGCGGCCATCGGTGCGAACTACCCGGCCCAGCGCACGGTGAAAGCCTATGTGACCTGGGATGCCCAGTTCGCCATCAAGCCGACGAAGTCGCTGACGCTGACGGCCGGCATCAAGAACCTGACCAACCAGGATCCGCCGGTGTCGCGCAACGAGCTGTTCTTCCAGACCGGTTACGACGCCACGTACGCCAACCCGGTCGGCCGCCAGTTCTACGGCCGCATCAGCTACAAGTTCTTCTGATATCGCTGCAGAGCAGCCGTGTTCGGGCCGCATCCTTCGGGGTGCGGCCCTTTTTGTTTGCAGCCCGCTGTAATCGCCCGTAACGCCTGCCCGGGTTAGCCCCAGGGAAAGGGGACAAACCACGAGGCTAAGATGCCGGACGGCCGATGTTTGGCCGCAGGTGCGGTTCTGCCGCCCCTGGTTCGTGGCGAAGAATGCATGCCCGACGGCGAGTGCCACCGGGCAATTTTTTTGCCGGAACGGGTGTGCAGACTGTTTTGCATGCCCCGGCGGACTGCGTGTTTTCAACGACTCTGGTGCACCGGCTCCGGGAACTAGAATGCACGCCCTTCGGGAGTAGTCGACGGCAGGAACGCAACTTCCACCGTCCAAATGGCCGACTTCCTGAGAGTCAAAGACTGTGATCTGTAGTTGCAAGAAGGAGCGCGCATGAATTTTGCGCAGGAGAAGCAGGGCGCGTCCCGGTTCACGGGCTTCGGTATCGTGGTCCTGATTCACGTCGTGGCCATCTACGCCCTGGCCAGTGGCTTGGCCAAGGACATCGTGAAGAAGGTGGCCGGCCCCATCGACGTGAAGGTCATCGAGGAGCAGGTCAAGCCGCCGCCGCCGCCCGAGAAGGTCGTGCCGCCCCCGCCGGACATCAAGGCACCACCGCCGCCGTTCGTGCCGCCGCCGGAGTTCCAGGTGACGGCCCCCGCGCCGCCGGCCCCGGCCATCCAGTCCACCCAGGTGGCGCCTCCGGCGACGACCGAGATCCGTCCGCAGCCGGCCCCGGTGCCTGCCGCGCCGCCGGCACCGGCTCCGCGCCCGGCCAAGATCACCGCCGGCATGGTCTGCACCAAGATGGGCAAGCCTGAGCTGCCGTCGGTCAACTGGAGCGGCGAGGCGCTGTACAAGGCCGTCGCCACCGTCAAGGCCGGTCGCGTGACCGCCGTCGAGATCACTTCGTTGCGCGGCGGCGTGGACCGCAAGGCGCAGCGCGCACTCGTCCAGTCCATCGAAGCCGCGCTTCGCGACACCTACGAGTGCCCTGGCGACCATGTCTTCGAGCAGGAGTTCCAGTTCAAGATCGAGTAAGCCGACCGTTTCGAATCCGGCGCCGCATGGGCGGCGCGTTCAAACCAAACACCAAACCAGAATTTTTCCGTAGGAGTTGACTCCATGATCTCTCGCATCACCGGCTTCCTTGCCGCCATCGCCATGGTCGCGACCCTGGCCGTTTCTCCCGCTCAGGCGCAAGACCAGCAGCCGGCTGCTTCGGCTCCCGCCGTCGAGGCTCCCGCCGCCGCGCCGGCCGCCGCTGCCAGCGCCACCGACAATCCCTACAGCCTGGCCAACATCGTTGCCCACGGCAACGTGGTCGACCAGGTCGTGCTGGCCATTCTGGCCATCATGTCCATGGGCTCCTGGTACATCCTGGTCGTGCGCCTGTGGGACACCAGCAAGCTGCAGTCCGAGGCCAAGGAAGTCCGTGCCACCTTCTTCAAGAAGCCCAGCCTGGCTGACGGCGTCAAGGGCCTGAAGGAAGAAAGCGCCTTCCGCTACATCGCCACCACCGCCATCGAGGCCTCCGAGCATCACGAAGGCGCGCTGACCGAGAACATCGACCACAGCACCTGGGTCACGATGAACGTGGACCGTGCCGTCAACGAGGTCAACTCCAAGATTTCCGCCGGCCTGGGCTTCCTGGCTACCGTCGGTTCGACCTCGCCCTTCATCGGCCTGTTCGGCACCGTGTGGGGCATTCTGAACGCGCTGACCGCCATCGGTGTGGCCGGCCAGGCTTCCATCGACAAGGTGGCCGGCCCTGTGGGCGCCGCGCTGATCATGACCGCCATCGGTCTGGTCGTCGCCGTTCCGGCCGTGCTGGGCTACAACTGGCTGGTCAACCGCAACAAGACCGTCATGTCGCAAGTGCGCGCCTTCGCGTCCGACCTGCACGGCGTGCTGATGGGCAACCGCGCTGTTGCCAAGCGCTAATCCCTGAGCTGCCGCTCGCTAAGGAGCCAATGCCATGGGCATGAACGTCGGATCTTCTTCCGGCGAGGACGAAGTCAATGCAACCATCAACACCACGCCCCTCGTGGACGTGATGTTGGTGATGCTGATCATCTTCCTCATCACCGTGCCGGTGGTGACGCAGACGATTGCGGTCAACCTTCCCAAGGAGACCAACATCGTCCGCGTCACCAAGCCGGAGAACATCGAAATCTCGGTCAGCAAGGACGGCGACGTCTACTGGAACACCAAGCTGATTCCCGACATGGAGGAGCTGGTGCAGCGCCTGGGCAAGGAGTCGGTCAAGAATCCGCAGCCCGAGGTGCACATCCGCGGCGACGAGAAGTCGCGCTACGAGTCGGTGGGTCGCGTGATCTTCGCCGCGCAACGCGCGGGCATCATGAAGGTCAACTTCGTGACCGAGCCGCCGTCGCGTGGCGGTTGATCCCAGGAGTCAAACATGGGAATGAATGTTGGAAGTTCGTCGGGCAGCGGTGAACCCGAAGTCATGATGGACGTCAATACGACGCCGCTGATCGACGTGATGCTGGTGCTGCTGGTGATGCTGATCATCACCATCCCCATCCAGCTGCACACGATCAATCTGGACATGCCGCCGCCCAGCACGAACACGCCGCCTACGCCGCCTGTCGTGCACACGGTGCTGATCGACTTCGACGGCACGGTGTACTGGGACGAAACGGCGCTGCCCAACATCGACGCGGTCAACGCCAAGATGCGGGAGATCGGGGTGATGAACCTCAGCGAGCAGCCTGAAGTGCACATCAAGCCGAACAAGCTGGTGGACTATGGCGTGGTCGCTGCGGTGATGGCCTCGGCCCAGCGCAACAACGTCAAGAAGATGGGCATGGTTGGTAACGAGCAATACGTCAAGTGACGTGGGCTCGGGCCAGCTGACGCCGATACTCTGATGCGCGCTGCCCGAAAGGGTGGCGCGTTTTTGCTTTGCAGGAGAGCAAGTTGAAGACTTTCAAGACCGTGGTGGCCGTGGCCGTTGGCGCCCTGGCCCTGTCCCTGAACGGCGCGCCCGGTGCCGAGTTCGGCTTCAGCCGCGCCCAGGCCCAGGAAACCGTGCGCAAGGAGGTCGGCGCGCCGCTGACCGAGGCCACGAAGCTTTACAAGGCCGGCAAGTTCAAGGAAGCGCTCGCCAAGCTGCGCGACGCCGAGGCCGTGGGTGGCCGCACGGCCGCCGAGAACAACGCCATCGAGGGCGTGCGCTTCTCCGTCGCGATGGGTGCCAACGAGCCGGACACCATGGTGCGCTCGTTCGAGGCCCTCAAGGCCGCGGGCAAGCTGGGCCAGCCGCAGCAGCTGCAGTACATGGAGGCCATTGCGGGCACCTATCTGCGCGGCGGCAATGCGACCAAGGCGCTCGAATGGGCCAACAAGTACTTTGCAGCCGGTGGCAACAGCCCGTCGGTCAAGCAGGTGCAACAGCAGGCCCAGTTCAAGACCGGCGATGTGACGGGCTTCCTGAAGGACACGCTGGCCGAGGTCCAGAGCGACGAGAAGGCTGGCCGGGTCCCGGCCAAGGAAAAGCTCACCAACCTGCTGTGGGCTGCGCAGAAGAAGGGCGATGCGAGCGCCGAGGCCCTCGCCACCGAGAAGCTGCTGAACTACTACCCCGAACCCAAGCTGTGGGCACAGATCCTCGGCGGTCTGCCGGAGAAGAAGGGCTTCGACGGCAGCCGCTACGCGCTTGACCTGTATCGCCTGCGCCTGGTCACCGGCAACATGCGCGACGCCAACGACTACATGGAGATGGCCCAGCTGGCCGCCCAGGCCGGCTATCCGGAAGAGGGCAAGCAAGTCGTCGACAAGGGCTTTGCGGCCAACGTGTTGGGCCAGGGCGCCGAAGGCGCGCGCCACAAGCGACTGGCCGACCTGATGGTCAAGAAGATCGGCGAAGCCAAGGCTGGCGCGGCCGCCAACGAGAAGGCTGCCGAGGAAGCCAAGGACGGCAACCTGTTCGTCACGCTGGGCCTGGCCAACGCCTTCGGCGGCAATGCCAAGAAGGGCATCTCGCAGATCGAGCAGGGCATCGCCAAGGGCAACCTCAAGCGTCCCGAGGATGCCAAGCTCTACCTGGGCCTGGCCCATTACCTGGCTGGCGACAACGCCAAGGCGGTGGCCGCCTGGCGTTCCGTCAAGGGCACGGAAGGCGCGGCCGACATCGCGCGCCTGTGGATCATCCAGTCGCGCAAGCGCTGAACGTCACCCCGGCAATCCGGGAATGAAAAGGGCCTGGTGAGAACCAGGCCCTTTTTTCATGTCGCTGCCGGCATCACTTCGGCGCCATGCGGATGGCGCCGTCCAGCCGGATGACTTCGCCGTTCAGCATGTCGTTCGTGATGATCTGGTGCACCAGCTTGGCATAGTCCTCCGGCCGCCCCAGGCGGCTGGGGAAGGGCACGCTGGCGGCCAGTGCGTCCTGCACCTCCTGCGGCATGCCGAACAGCATGGGCGTGCCGAAGATGCCCGGCGCGATGGTCATGTTGCGGATGCCGTTGCGCGCCAGGTCGCGGGCGATGGGCAGCGTCATGCCCGCCACGCCGGCCTTGGACGCCGCGTAGGCCGCCTGGCCGATCTGGCCGTCGAAGGCGGCCACCGACGCGGTGGAGATCAGCACGCCGCGCTCGCCGGTGGGCTCCGGCTCGTTCTTCGCCATGGCCTCGGCCGCCAGCCGGATCATGTTGAACGTGCCGATGAGGTTGACGGTGATGGTCTTGGTGAAGCTGGCCAGCGGGTGGGCGCCGTCCTTGCCCACCGTCTTGATGGCCGGCGCGATGCCGGCGCAGTTGACCAGGCCCATCAGCTTGCCCAGGCCCGTGGCGGCCGCGACGACGGCCTGGCCGTCGGCCTCCTGGCTGACGTCGCATCGCACGAACTGGCCGCCGAGTTCGGCCGCGACCTGCTGGCCGCGTTCGACCTGCAGATCCGCGATGACGACCTTGCCGCCGTGGGCGGCCAGCATGCGGGCCGTGCCTTCGCCGAGCCCCGAGGCGCCGCCGGTGACGATGAACACCTTGCCTGCAATTTCCATGGTGAGGATCTCCTGGGTTTGATTGACGTAAACGTCAATTGTGGCCGACAAAAAAGCCGCGGGGCTGGCGCCGCGCGGCTTGTCTCGGGGTGCGGCGTTCAGGCCAGCGCGGCCAGAGCCCGGCGGGTGATCTCGTCGACCGAACCCAGGCCCTCGATGCGGCGGTACTTGGGCGCGTTGGCGTCGCCGGTGGCGGCCCACTGCGAGTAGTAGTCCACCAGCGGGCGGGTCTGGGCGGCGTAGATCTCCAGGCGCTTCTTGACGGTCTCTTCCTTGTCGTCGTCGCGCTGCACCAGCGGCTCGCCGGTCTCGTCGTCCTGGCCTTCGACCTTGGGCGGGTTGAACTTCACGTGATAGGTGCGGCCCGAAGCCGGATGCGAGCGGCGGCCGCTCATGCGCTCGATGATGGCGTCGAAGGGGACGTCGATCTCCAGCACATAGTCCAGCTTCACGCCGGCAGCCTTCATCGCTTCGGCCTGGGGGATGGTGCGCGGGAAGCCGTCGAACAGGAAGCCGGCGGCGCAATCCGGTTGCGCGATGCGTTCCTTGACGAGGGCGATGATGAGATCGTCGCTGACCAGGCCACCGGACTTCATCACGGCCTCGGCCTGCTGACCCAGCGGCGTGCCTGCCTTCACGGCCGCGCGCAGCATGTCGCCCGTCGAAATCTGCGGAATGCCGAATTGCTTGCAGATGAAGGCGGCTTGGGTGCCTTTGCCGGCGCCAGGCGCGCCCAGAAGAATCAGTCGCATGGGTCTCCTCGTCTTGTCAGGACCGTGTGCCGGTCCTGCACCAGGTCAGCAAAGGAGTATCGCATGCGGCCTTTCGAGGGCCTGACGTGCAGTGACGCTGTTCAACCCTGGATGAGGCGGCGCACCCGGGCCAAATCGTCGGGCGTGTCCACGCCCGGCCCCGGCTGCTCGTCGCTGACATGCACGGCGATGCGCTCGCCGTGCCACAGCACGCGCAACTGCTCCAGCGACTCGATCTGCTCCAGCGGGCTGACCGCCAGCGTCGGGAAGCGGCGCAGGAAGCCGGCGCGGTAGGCATACAGGCCCACGTGGCGCAGTGCCTGGTTGGGCCGGCCCGCGCCGTCGCGCCACCAGGCGATGGGGGCGCGCGAGAAGTACAGCGCCCGGCCGGCCTTGTCGGTCACCAGCTTGACGACGTTGGGGTTGGCGAATTCGGAAGGGTCGGTCAGCGCATGAGCCACGGTGGCCATCACGCAGTCGCCGTGCGCGGCCAGCGTGGCGGCGCAGGCGTCGATCATGCCGGGCGCGATCAGCGGCTCGTCGCCCTGCACGTTGACCACGGTTGCATCGTCGGCCAGGCCCAGTTGCTCGACCGCCTCGGCCAGCCGGTCGCTGCCGGACGGGTGGTCGGACCGGGTCATCAGCGCGCGCACGCCGTGGGCCGCGCAGGCCGCCGCCACTTCGGGGGCGTCGGTGGCCACGACGATCTGGCCGGCCGCCGACAACGCGGCCCGCTGGGCCACGCGCACGATCATGGGCAGGCCGGCGATGTCGGCCAGCGGTTTGTTGGGCAGCCGGGTCGACGCCAGCCGCGCCGGGATGATGACGGTGAAGCCCATCACTCGGCCAGCGGCGCCGGTGTGCTGGCGGCGGCCTCGGGATCCCAGGGCTTGGCCTCGCTTTCCAGCATCAGCGGGATGCCGTCGCGGACCGGGAAGGCCAGGCGGTCGGCGCGGCAGGCCAGCGCGGTGTCCTCGCCGCGCAGCAGCGTCAGCGGCCCCTTGCACAAGGGGCAGACCAGCATTTCGATCAGGCGTGGGTCCATCGGGGGAGGGAAAGTCGTTGGAGTTGGCGGTCCAGCGCAGCCTCGAAGCCGGCACCGGGCGCAAAGTCTAGCGTCACGACCCAGACCGGCGTGCTGCCCATGCGTTCGGGCGGCAGCTTCACGGCGTCCTTCTCCGTGACCAGGACGCCAGTTGCCTCGGCAGGCCAGGGCAGCGCGCTGAAGTCAGCATGGTCGGGCAGGGCCAGCGGTGTGAAGACCAGCCCCAGGCCGGACAGCATGTCGAAAAAGCGCTGCGGCCGCGCCAGGCCGGCGCAGGCGACGAGGCCGGGCTGGCCGCGCAGCGCGAGCAGGGCCTCCATCGACGCGGCCTCGCCGGCCCACCATGCCGCCAACGGCACGGCGCCGGCCAGCTGCCGCTGCGCGACGAAGCCGGGCAGGGCGGTGCTGGGCGTAGGCGCGTTGTAGACGACCAGCTGGTCATCCCGCGCAGCTTGCGGCGGCTGGCGCAGCGGGCCGGCGGGCAGCAGTCGTCCGTTGCCCAGGCCGCGCTCGTCGAACACCAGGATGCTCAGCTGCCGCGGCAGCCGCCAGTGCTGCAGGCCGTCGTCGCTGACCAGCAGATCCAGCTCGGGATGGGCCGCCAGCAGCGCGCGTGCGGCGGCCACGCGGTCGGCGCCCACGGCCACCGGCACCCGGCCGCGGCGATGGATGAGCAGCGGTTCGTCGCCCAGCTGCCGTGCGGTCGAGGCGGGGCCGGCCAGGCACACGTCATCGCCCTCGCGGCCGTAGCCGCGCGACACCACGCCCGCCCGCAGGCCGCGCGCCTGTAGCAGCTGCAGCAGCGCCAGCGTGGTGGGTGTCTTGCCGGCGCCGCCGACGATCCAGTTGCCGACCACGATGACCGGCACTGGCAAGGTCTCGGTGCGCTGGAGGCCCAGGCGATAGGCCAGCGTGCGCAGCGCCAGCAGGCCGCGGTACAGCCCACTGAGCGGCAGCAGCGCGGCGGACAGCGGCCCGCCGTTCAGCCACTCGCGTTGCAGACGGTCAGCGAGCGTCGGTCTGCGCGGCGAAGGTGACACGCGTCAGGCCCACGCGGCGCGCGGCGTCCATCACGTTGATGACGGCCTGGTGCGGCGTGGCCGCGTCGGCCGAGATGATGACGGAAGCCTCGGCATTGCCGCCCGAGGCCTGGCGCAGCGCGCCGACCAGGATGTCCACCGAGCGGCCTTCCACCGCCTGCTTGTTGATGACGAAGCGGCCGTCCGCCGCGATGCCCACGATGACCTCCTGCGGCCGGTCCTTGAGCTTCTCGGCGTCGGCCGACGGCAGCGTGATCTGCAGCTCGGTGAACTTGGAGTAGGTCGTCGACAGCATCAGGAAGATCAGGATGACCAGCAGCACGTCGATGAACGGGATCAGGTTGATCTCCGGCGGCTCGGTGCGGGGAGGGCGGAAACGCATGACCCGGGCCTCAGGACGTGAAGCGGCGCAGCTGGCCCATCAGGCGGTCGGCGGCGGCTTCCAGCTCCAGCACGTACTCCTCGATGCGACCCTTGAAGTAGCGGTGGAACATCAGCGCCGGGATGGCGATCATCAGCCCGAAGGCGGTGTTGTAGAGCGCGATGGAGATGCCATGCGCCAGCTGGGCTGGGTTGGTGCCGCCGGGCGTCTGGCTGCCGAAGATCTCGATCATGCCCACCACCGTGCCCATCAGCCCCAGCAGCGGCGCGGCGGTGGCGATGGTGCCCAGCGTGTTCATGTAGCGTTCCAGCTGGTGCACCGCGCGGCGGCCGGCAAACTCGA
>JBKBVY010000002.1:0-68135 GCA_046289335.1 Roseateles sp.
GGGCCGCGATGCGGGCGTATTCCATCTCGTCGTAGCCGCTGGCGTCGAAGCCGATGGAATAGGCGCGCGCGGGCTGGCCGAGCACCTTGCACAACAAGCCGGTGACGGTGGAGCTGTCGGTGCCGCCGGACAGGAAGCAGGCCGTCCGGCCGTCTGCGCCCAGACGCTCCTTCACCGCGCTGCGCAGGATGTCGCGGAACTCGTCGCGCAGCGCGTCGAAGCTGGGCGCGGGCTGCTCGTCGAAGCGCGCCACCCAGTAGGGCGCCACCGTCAGCCGGCCGCCCTCGAACAGCGCGTAATGCGCCGGCGGCAGGCGGTGGATGCCGGCGTAGATGGTGCGCGGCGACGGGATGCAGTGGTGGAACAGGTAGTCGTAGATGGCCTGCGGGTCCAGCTCGGTGATGCCCAGCCGGCGCGCCAGTTCATCGGCGCGGGTGGCGTAGTGCAGCCGGCCGTCGCGCACCGCGTAGCACAGGCTGTGCACCGCGAAACGGTCCACCGCCAGGTAGGTGGCGCCGCCGGGAAGGTCCAGTGCGACCGCGAACTCGCCGCCCACGTCGGCCGCGCAGGCCGGCCCGCGTGCGGCATAGGCCGCCTGCCATGCGGCCAGTGCGTCGGCGGCGGCGTTGGCGAAGCGGGGGTGGCCGGCGGCGAAGGGCGTGTCGGGCGGCAGGGCGTGTGCTTGCATGCGGGTGGGTGGGTGTCAGGACGCGGGATTGTCTGCCGGAAGCGCCGGCGCGCGCAGGCGCTTGTAGGCCTTGCCGAGCGCCTGGCGCAGCAGGCCGGCCAGGCCGCCGGCGGTGCGCAGGTCGTAGGCCACCAGGCCCAGGCGTTCGCGGCGCCGGCTCATCCAGGCCTTCTTGTAGGCATCGTCGCCGACCAGGAAGTCCACCTCGTGCACCCGGTCGCGCTCCATGACCTCCTGCATCAGCAGGGCGGTGAGCAGCGTGCCCGGGGCCAGCGACTGGAAGGCCTTGTCATGGGCCAGCTTGTAGATGTGGGCGCGGCCGGCGTGGACGATCCACAGCTGCACCGCGATGGGCTTGTCGCCCAGCCAGGCCAGGCCCAGGCGCAGCCAGCCGCGCCGCGCGCACAGCCGGATCAGGCCGGGCATGAAGTCGACGAAGGGCTCGGGCTGCTTCCAGCTCGCGCCGTAGACGGCCTGGTAGGCGGCGATGCCGCGCTCGATGTCGGCCTCATTGGCGCCTTCGCGCAGGATCTCCAGCCGTCCGCCGGGCTCGGCAGCCAGCCGTTTGCCCATGCGCTTGATCGTGCTGCGCAGCTGGCCGTTGCGCTGGCTCAGGTAGGTGGGCCAGTCGGTGTCCACCGGCAGGTACCAGTTGCCGAACGCGAAGTAGTCGAAGGGCTGCAGCCCGGCCAGGCGCAGCGCGCGGCGCAGCAGCCGGAACTCCTGTGACTGCGGGTCCATGGGCGAGAAGCGGTAGGCCGCCGTGCCGACGTGGTCGCGCCGCAGCGCCAGCAGCAGCGGCAGCAAGTCCTCGGACTCCAGGCCGTCCTCCAGCAGCGGTGCATACAGCGTGGTGTAGAAGTTGGCCAGCGCGCCGACCTGCGGATGCCCCGGGCCGCCGGTGCTGACGACGGGCAGCACGGCCAGCGGCCGGCCCTGGCGCGACAGCAGGTACAGGCGCACCTGTGCGTCCTTGCCAAACACCGTGTCAGCCAGCAGCCCGAACCAGTCGGCGCCGAACTCGACATAGCGCTGCTCGTGTCGCTGCAGCAGCGCGCGGGCGGCCTCCGGCAGCTCGCGCGGGTGGCCGAAGGTCTCCACCGTCGCGCCGCCGCGCTGGGCCATGGCATCGGCGGTCAGCCGGCCCGGGGTGCGGCGCCAGCCGCGCAGGCCGCGGCGCAGCAGGCCGTACAGCGGCGGCAGCGCGGCATGGCGATAGACGCTGACGTGGTTGATCCAGCGCTGCGAGGTCGACCAGGCCAGCAGGTCGGCCTCGGCGTTGGTGTAGAACTCCACGCAGCCGCCGGGCGCGCGCCGGAACAGGTCTTGCAGCGTGCTCAGCAGCAGCAGCCGGCCCGGCGCGAAGCGGTCGAACTGCTCGTTGAACGCCGTCTTGAGCATGACCGCCATGCCGCCGCGCAGCAGCAGCATGCGCGAGGCCACCAGCTCGTCGCCCAGCCACAGCTCGTACACCAGCGCTTCGCCGCGCTCGGCGAAGCGGGTCATGACCTCGGCGTAGAAGCGGCCCTGCGGGCTGTCCGGCCGCACGGCCGTGCCTTCGCGGCCCTTCCAGCCGCTGCTCTCCAGCGCCGCGTAGCGGTCCACGGCCGCGGCGATCGCGGCGGGGTCGCTCACCACGTCCAGCCGCGGCTCGCCGGCCTCGGCCTGCGCGCGGCGCTGGTAGCGGCGCATGTTCTGGATCAGCTTGCGCGGCCGCTGGGCCCAGTAGTCATCGAAGCTGCCCGCCAGGCTGATGCTCATGGTCAGCGCATGCGGCAGGCTCTGCACCGGCTGGCCGGGCAGCTCGCGCAGGTCGCCGAAGCGGGGGTCGTTGCACAGCCAGTCCAGCTGCATGGCGCGGCCGGGCAGTGCGCGCAGCAGCGCAAGCGTGTCGCTGCCCGGGTCCAGCAGCGCCGGGCCGATCTGGGCCTGCGCAGGCAGGAAGGTCGACCAGATGCCCAGGTGGCGGGGCTGCAGCAGGCACATCGCCACGACGCGGCTGCCCTCGCGGCACACGCCGAGGTGCACCTGCTCTTCGCCGAAATGCCGCAGCAAAGCGTCGACGAAGATGCCGTCGAGCATGGGATGCCCGCCGCACAGGTGGTCGTTGAGTGCGTCCCATTCGGACTGCAGCGGTCCCAGGCCTTGTTCCGCCTGCAGCGCCCGCACGGTCCAGCGCGGGCTGGCCTGGGCAGAAACCTGCGGTGGTGGCGTGGGCGTGGGCATGGCCAAGGGCGGCTCGAGCAATGGGCTGGATAGACTTCGGCGCTCGCCTAAGCCTCAAAAAGCGGCCGGATTGTAGTCAGCCGCCTCCCCATGAATCTCCGACGATCACTGCTTGTTTCCCTGTTCAGCCGCTATGTGCTGTTGATCGTCAATCTGCTGATGTCGGTGGTGGTGGCGCGGCTGCTGACGCCGGCCGAGATGGGGGCTTTCTCGCTGTGCATGGTGCTGCTGTCGTTCGCGGCGATCTTTCGCGACTTCGGCGCCTCCACCTACCTGACGCAGGTGGCGGAGCTGAATGAACAGCGCCTGCGTGCCACCATGGGGCTGCAGCTGTCGATAGGCGCAGTGCTGGCCTTGTGCGTAGCGCTGGCCAGCACGCCGCTGGCGGCGTTCTACGGCGAGCCGGGGTTGCGCGAGTTGATGCTGTGGGTCGCGCTGTCCTACCTGATCTCGCCGCTGGGCACGGTCACGCAGGCGCTGCTGCAGCGGAACATGCGGTTCGACGCCATCGCCAGCATCCAGATCGGCGCGGGCCTGGTGGCGGCCGTGGTGACGGTGGGTCTGGCCTGGGCGGGTTTCGGCGCGCGCAGCCTGGCCATCGGGCAACTGGCCAGCGTGCTGGCCTCGGTGCTGCTGAGCCAGCGCTACCGGCCGGCGGACCTGCCCTGGATGCCCAGCCTGCGTGGCGTGCGCGAGATCCTGAGTTTCGGCGGCGCCATCACCGGCATTGCCATCGTCAACGTGGCCATCAAGGGCGCGCCGGAGCTGCTGCTGGGCAAGCTGCAAGGCCTGCACAGCGTGGGCCTGTTCGCGCGCGGCCAGGGCATGGTGGTGATGTTTGGCCGTCAGATGGCCGAGGCCGTCTCGGCCGTGGCCCTGCCCAACTTCTCGCGCATGGTGCGTGAGGGCGGAAACCTGGGTGACGCCTTTCTGCACGGCACGTCCTATGTCACGGCGGTGGCCTGGTCCATCTGTCTGGGCATGGTCGTGCTGGCCGATCCGCTGATCCGCGTGCTCTATGGCGCGCAGTGGCTGGAGGCCATCCCGCTGGTGCGCTGGGTGGCGGCCTCTTATGGCTCAGGGCTGTCGGTGATGCTGGTGTCGGCGGCGCTGACCGGCCTCGGGGCGGTCCGGCTGCTGGGCTGGGCGACGCTGGCCAGCGGCGTGCTGACCATCAGCGCCGTCGCCATCGGCGCCACGTTCAGCCTGGAGGCGGTGGGCGCGGGCCTGTTTGTGACCGGCATCGCGCACGCGGCCATCTTCTTCGCGCTGGTGCGTTGGCGGCTGGGCTTCCCGGCGTCCCGCCTGGCGGCGACGCTGGCCCGCAGCGGCGGCGTGGCTTTGTGCGCGGCCTTGCCGGCGCTGGCGGTGGTGCTGGCGCCCAAGCCGGCCACCGGCGGTGCGCTGGTCGAGCTGCTGTGCGGTGGCGTGCTGGGCGCGCTGGGCTTTGCCGCCGGGGTCAGACTGACGCGCCATCCGCTGCGCCAGGAGTTCGGCCTGGTGCTGGGCAAGCTGGGCCGTTGGTGGCCCCGCTCAGGCCCGGCGGCCAAATAGCTTGCGCCGCACGGCCGCCAGCGTCTGCCAGGGGTGGTAGAGCCTGGGCCAGCGCGTGTCCACCATCTCGGCATGTTTGACGATGTTGAGCACCAGCAACTGCCAGGCCACGCCCAGGCTGAAGGGCAGGTGGCCGGTGCGCAGCAGCCAGACGGACATGCGCCAGATCGGGAACCAGTGATCCAGCGCGTGGCGCGCATCGTTGGCGGCCAGCTGCTGGTACTTGTGCGTGGGCGTCTTGTCCCGTTGCATCGCCACCTGCGGCAGCTCGACATGGCAGCCGCGCTTGAGCAGCGCGGCCGAGAACGCCCAGTCGTAGGCATGGAAGGTGTCGTCCGGAAAGCTGGCCTGGGCCGCCGCGGTGCGGAACACGCCGTACATGCGGCTGTTGTCGATCGGCTCGCGCAGGTAGGCCTGCAGCCGCTGGGCCCAGTGGGCGTGCTCGATGCCGAAGGTGCCGCGCGCCAGCCAGCGCCGGCCGCTCTGCGCATCGGTGAATTCCACCCGCGTGACCGCCAGCACCGCCTCGGGCCGGGCCTCCAGCGTGGCGATGCACAGCGCCGCGAATTCCGGCTCCCAGTGGTCGTCGCCGGCGGCCCACATGAAGTAAGGCGTCTTGGCCCGGCGCAGCAGGAAGCCGAAGTTGCGGTACTTCAGGTTGACGGGCTGGCGGATGTACTCGATGCGATCGTCCTCGGCGGCCAGCCGGCGGGCGACGGCCTCGGTGGCGTCGCTGGAGCAGTCGTCCGAGATCACCAGCCGCAGCTCGCGGTGCGTCTGGGCCAGCAGCGAGCGCACCGCCGCCTCCAGCGTGGCGGCGTTGTTGTAGGCCGGCAGGCCGATGGTCAGCAGCGGCTTCACGACAGCCCCAGCTCCGCCAGCGCCTGGCCGGCAATGTGTTCCCAGCGCCAGGCCTCGGCCGCACGGCGGTTGGCCTCGCCCATGGCCGCCAGCGCCTCGGGGCGCTCGAACAGCTGTGCCATCGCATCGGCCAGCGCCTGGGCATCGCCCACCGGATAGACGCGGTTGGCGCCCTGGCCCAGCACCCAGCCCAGGCAGCCCAGGTCGGGGCCGATCATGGGCTTGCCGAAGCTCATGCCCAGCACCGCCACGCCGGAGTTCAGCCCGGCCGTGTGGCTGAGCACCAGGCAGTCGGCGGCGTTGACGTAGCGCTGGATGTCGGCGCTGTCGATGGCGCGGCCGTGCAGCAGCCAGTCGTGGCGCAGCCGCTTGCGCGCCGCCAGCGACACCCGCTCGCGCCAGGCGCCCGGGCCGGTCGGCGGGTTGTACAGGCCGGCCACGAGCAGGAACTTGGCGGGCAGGCGCAGCCGGTCGAAGGCGTCCAGCAGCAGCGTGAGTCCCTTGTAGCCGCGGATCTGGCCGAACTGCAGGAAGACCTTGGCGTCCGCGGGAATGCCCAGCGCGCGGCGGGCCTCGTCGCGGCCGACCTGGTTGGGATAGGACAGGTAGTGGCCATGCGGCTGCACGAACTGCCGCGACTCCGGCGGCACCGGGTAGCGCTGCGCCAGCGCGTCGACGGAGTGCGGGCAATGGTGGTGGATGGCGCCCGCGGCCTCGATGACGGCGCGGTAGGCGCGTGCGTCCACCGACTGCTGCCCGCTGTCATGCGGTGCCAGGTTGTGCACGGTCCACACCAGCGGCACGCCGGCCTCGCGCAGCCGCGTCAGCTGGGCGATGAAATGGTCGGCACGCGCCGCCGTGGTGCCCTCGCCGCGCCAGCGGTAGAACTCCTCCGGCCAGTGCAGGTGCAGCAGGTCGGGCCGCAGGTTGCCCTCCAGCAGGTTCTCCGGCCCGTAGACCGGCGTCCAGCCCAGCGACGCATAGGCCCGGCCCAGCTCGCGGATGTAGATGTTCCCGTTGGTCGGGTGGGGCAGCAGGACGACGGGCATCTTCAGTAGACGTTCTTGCGTTTCTGGGAGCGGCGCTCCACCCAGGCCGGGTAGGCGGCCGGCCGCCAGCGCGACATCCAGCGGCTGCTGACCGTGCCCCAGGCACGCCAGATGCGCAGCTCGCGCAGAAAGCGCTCGGGCGCGGACTCGCCGCGCAGCGGCGCGACCAGCCAGGCCAGCGCGTCCTGCACCAGCTGGCGGTACAGCCACAGCGGCACCCAGCCCAGGTGGCGCTCGCCGGGGGGCAGGTCTTGCCAGGGGGAGATGCCGGCCTTCAGCGACCAGCGCCGGAAATAGCGTCGCGTCAGCATGGCCGGGTCCACCGGCGCGGTGACGCACAGGCTGGGCTCGTAGGCCACGGCCTCGCCGCGGCGCAGGCAGCGCTGGCCGAACTCGAAGTCCATGTGCCGGAAATGCGTCTCGGAGAAGCCGCCCACGCGGTCGAACAGGGAGATGTGGGCCACCAGGTTGGCGCCGGCCGGCGAGTACTCGGGCGGCGGCGGGGCCAGTCGCTCGGGGCCCAGGTCCACGCCGCCCACGATGGCGGCCATGCGCTCGTGGTACCAGGCCGGCGGGCCGTCTCCGGGCCACTGCAGTGCGGTGCGGCCACCGGCCAGCGCCGGGCCGCCGGGGCCGAACACGCGGACGATCTGCGTCAGCCAGTCGGGCTGGAACAGGATGTCATCGTCGGTGAAGGCCAGCACCTCGCAGCCCAGGGCGCGGGCCTGCGCGATGCCGGCGTTCAGCGCGAACTGCTTGCCTTGCCGGGGCTCGAACAGCGCGTGCAGCCGGCCCAGTGGCCAGCCGGCCGTGCGCGCGCGCAGCAAGTCCTGGGTGGCGTCGGCCGAGTTGTTGTCCACCACCAGCACCTCGACCTGGGCGCCCTCGGGGCAGTTCACGGCGGCCAGGCTGTCCAGCGTGTCGACTAGCACGGCCGCTCGATTCCAGGTGCAGATGATGACGGCGATGTGCACGGACATGCGGTGGGCGCAGGGTGGGCGGGAACGGGAACGCGGCGGCCCGGGGGCCCGAAGCGCGGCGAAGTGTAGTTCGCGCTTGCGGCGCGCCAGGCCGGGCGCATCCCGCAGACGGGCGCCCCGCCCAGGCCCGAGGCGCGGCAGGGCTCCCCTATGATCGCCCGCCGCCTAACCCTGCCTGCCCTGCACCCCATGAGCAACGCCGACCCGCGCACTGCGCGCTGCCTGATCACGGGCGCCGCCGGATACATCGGCAGCCGCCTCTGCGAGCGGCTGGACGCCCACGGTCGCCAGCCCTATGTGGCGATGTCGCGCTCGGCCGAGGTCGCCGCGCGGCTGCGCCAGCAGGGCCGCCAGGCCATCACCGCCGATCTGTTGCGCCCGGGCCAGGCTGCCCAGGCGCTGCAGGGCTGCGATGCCGTCATCCATCTGGCCCACGGCGACCGTGGCCCCGAGGCCACGCGCCAGTTGGTGGAGGCCGCCGTGCGCCACCAGGTGCGCCGCTTCGTGCACATCAGCACCATGTCGGTCCACGGCCCCGAGCCCGACGCCTCGGCCGCGCGCGAGGACACGGCCCGCATCGGCCGCTACGGCAACGATTACTCCGACGCCAAGGCCGAGCAGGAGGAGATCGTGCAGGCGGCCATCAACCGCGGCGACCTGGCCGCCGTCATCCTGCGGCCCACGGTGGTCTACGGCCTGGGCGGGCATTTCGAGATGCAGGTGCTGGCCCAGGCCAAGGCCGGCGAGGTGCTGCTGTTCGACGAGGGTCGCGGCCTGTGCAACGCGGTGTTCGTCGACGATGTGTGCGACGCCATCGAGGCCGCCCTGGTGCGCGACGAGGCGCTGGGCCAGGCCATGTTCATCAACGGCGACCAGACCCCGACCTGGGGCGAGTTCATCCGCCGCTTTGCCGCCATGGTGGAGCCGGCGCCGCGCTTCGTGCCGGTGTCCTCGGCCGAGGCGCGACGCTACTGGGCCGAGCATCCGCCCGAACCCGTCGGCGGCCTGGGCACGCGGGTGCTGCGCAAGCTCAAGCGCCTGGTCAGCGGGCCGCCACCCCAGGCGCCGTGGCCGCCGCTGGGGCGCGTGCTGCGCGAGACCTTCCCCATCCGCTTCACCAACGACAAGGCCAAGCAGCTGCTGGCCTGGTCGCCGCGCGTGGATTTCGAGCAGGGCGTGGCGCTGAGCCGCGACTGGCTGCAGGCCCGCGGCCACCTGGCCCGATGAAGCCACGCGCCGTCATCGTCGGTGCCGGCCTGGGCGGCTGCCTGCTGGCCCACGGGCTGGCGGACTCGCACGAGGTCGTCATCGTCGAGCGCGGCGAGGGCGGCGACGAGGCGCGCTGGCCGGTGCAGGACGTGGGCTGGCCGGCCGGCTGGGAGCCGCATGTGGGCGCCGGCCCGGGCGGCTCCACGCGGCTGTGGCACAACGGCCTGATCGAGATCGAGGACGAGGTCTTCGCCGCGCACTGGCCGTTCGGCAAGGCCGAGCTCGATCCCTACTACGCCCGGGCCTTCGAGCTGCTGTCCGGCGCCCGGCTGTCGCAGGTGCAGGCCGCCATCGAGGACGTGCGGCAGCGCTACCTGGGCTTCGGCCTTGCGGACGGGCTGTTCCAGGGCCTGTACTACCCGCTGTGGCCGCGCAACGTCTGGGACTGCCTGGGCCTGCAGGGCCGGGTGCAGCTGCTGCGCGGCGAGGTGGTGGACTTCGAGCTGGACGGCGCCGACCGCGTGCGCAGCCTCACGGTGGACGAGGGCGGGCAGCGCCGGCAGCTGGAGGCGGATGTCTTCGTGCTGGCCGCCGGCGGCCTGGGCTCGCCGGTGCTGCTGCACAAGCTGCAGGCGCGCACGCCGCTGCCGGCGCTGCAGCATGCCGGTGCGCATTACGAGGACCATCCCATGGGCTTCGTCGGCGAGGTGCAGGTCAGCGTGCCGCTGTACAAGCTGTGGAACTACCGTGTGCCCGGCACCGACGGCAACCTGCGCCTGCCGCTGGTGGTGCGCTCGGGCGGCCAGCATGTGTCCTTCCAGCTGCGCCCGGCGGCCAACTACTACCGCAACAGCCGTCGCGAGCGCGTCGGCAGCGTGCTCAACGACCTGCGCCGCCGGCCCTGGAACCCGCTGCTGTACGCACGCCTGCTGCGGCACTGGGACGACATCCTGGACATCCTGTCCTTCAAGTTCGGCATCAAGCTGCCCACGCGCCACTACACGCTGCTGCTGTGCGCGCAGATGCCCACCACGCCCGAGCGGGCCGTCTGGAGCGAGCCCGATGCGAACGGCGTCGAGCGGCGCCGTCGCTGCTGGACGCTGACGCCGGCCTATCTGCAAGGCCTGGATGCCGCGGTGCAGGACGTGCTGGCCTGGCTGGCGCCGGTCACCAAGCGCTCGCGGGTGTTTGCCGACTGGCACCGGGACCTGCGCAGCGCGGCCCACCACTCGGGCACGGCGCGGATGTCGCGCACGGCCGACACGGGCGTCTGCGATCCCGACGGCCGCGTGCACGGCATGGCCAACCTCTACGTCTGCGACGGCTCGCTGATCCCCGCCAGCGGCATCGCCAACACCGGTCTCACGATTGCCGCCCTGGCGCTGCGCATGGCTGCGCATCTGCAGGGCGGGTCTTCTTCTCCCGCATCGCGCCAATGAACCTGCACGTCGCCATGGTCGCCCGCACCCTCAACGTCCGCCACCTGCGGGGCACGGGGCGCTATGTGCAGGAACTGCTGCGCAACACCCGGCCGGAGGACCAGCTGCGCTGGACCGCCTACGGCCACGACCCGGCGCTGCCCTTTCGCGTGCCGGAGGGCCTGATCGGCGAGGCGGACGTGTTCGACTTCCGCGGCGACCGCTTCCGGCTGTGGGAGCAGCTGGGCCTGCCGCTGCGCCTGCGCAGCAGCGGCGCTCAGCTGCTGCATTGCGCCGAGAACACCGCGCCCATCTGGCAGCCGCTGCCCACCATCGTGACCATCCACGACACCGTGCCCTGGGAGGAGGACATCCACGGGCTGGACCGCCACTACCTGCACGACGTGCAGAAGCTGGCGCTGCGGCGCTGCGCCCACGTCATCACGATCAGCGAGTCGTCGCGGCGCGACATCGCCGCGCGCTGGCCCTTCCTGGCCGACCGGCTGACCATCATCCCGCACGGCATTGCCGATGAGTTCTTCAGCGACTCGCGCATGCCGCTGCCGGCCGTGCTGGACGACGCGCTGCGTGGCGCGCCCTATCTGCTCTACCTGGGCGGCGCACAGGAGCGCAAGCGCTTCGGCTGGGCGCTGGAGCTGCTGGCCCGCAGCGGCCGCGACGACCTGCACCTGGTGGGCTGCGGCTTCGGCGCGGGCACGGCGCCGCTGGACCGCATTCCCGAGGCGCTGCGCGGTCGCGTGCACTTCGCGCCCTTCCTGGAAGACGGCGAGCTGGTCACGCTGTACCGCCGCGCCGCCGCGGCCATCTATCCGACGCTGTACGAGGGCTTCGGCTTCCCGGCCGTGGAGGCCCAGGCGGCCGGCACGCCGGTGCTGTTCAGCCCGGTCAGCAGCCTGGTGGACCTGGTGGGCCCGCTGGCCTGGACCAACGAGCCGCAGGACTTTGACGCCTGGCTGGCGGCGCTGCGCGAGGTGTTGTCGCTGCCCGCCGCCGTGCGCGCCGAGCGGGCCGCGGCCGCCGCCGAATGGGCGCGGGGTTTCTCATGGCGCCGCAGCGTGGCGCGGCATTTCGAGGTCTACCGCGAGGTGCTGGCGCGCAGCCGCTAGTCTTTAGGGACGAAGCGCCGCACCAGCGACTTGGCGCACTTGGTCAGCGTGTGGCCGCGGTCCGGACCGGTGCGCAGCAGCCGGCCGAAGGTCTTCAGGCCCAGCGCGAGGTCGCCGCGGGCGCAATGCGCGTCGGCGAAGTTGCACCAGCTGCGGTGCTGGAAACCGCGCAGCGCGACCGGGTCGATGGCATGGCCGGGCGGCGACTCCATGCCGAAGCGGCGGATCAGGTCGGAGCGCATCAGCTCGGTCGTGTGCCTGGCCGGAATGCGGCGCGACAGCGAGACCGGATGCTGGCGGTACAGCACGAAGGATTCGCCCAGCCGGATGAAGCGGTGCTGGGTGCTGGCGCGCACCAGGTACTCCCAGTCGTCGGTCTGCTGGTCGTCGGTGCGAAAGCCGCCCATGCTCTCCCAGGCGCTGCGCCGCCAGATGACGGAGGAGGGCAGGGCATGGTTGTCGAGGATGAGGCGCGGGTAGATCCAGCCGGACAGCGACTCGTCGATGCTGCCGCTGCGCGGCTCGGCAAAGTAGCCGGGGCGTGGATCGCCGGGCCAGAAGTGAAAGCCCGTGTAGCAGAAATCGTGGTCGGGGCGCTCCTGCAGCGCCTGCAGCTGCAGCCGCAGCTTCTCGGGATGCCAGAGGTCGTCGGCGTCCAGCAGTGCGATGAACTCCGAGTCCACCTCGGTGGCGCCCCGGTTGCGCGAGCGCGACATGCCGCGGTTCTCCTGCGAGATGACGCGCACGCGCGGATCGTCCAGCGCCGCCCGCTCGGCGGTCGCATCCTTGGAGCCGTCGTCGATGACGGTGACCTGCAGGTCGCCCGCGGTCTGGTTCAGGGCCGAGCGCACGGTCTCGGCGATGAAGGCTTCGGCGTTGTAGGCAGGGACGACGATGTTGACGCGCGGCATGGGGGCGGGGGATCAGCGAGGGGCAGGCTCGGATGCAGCGGGCGCGGGGGCGGAGGCCGCCGAAGCGGCCAAGGCTGCCGTGTCGGCGGTGGCAGGCTCCGGGTCCTTCCAGCGACCGACCGAGGTCAGGCGGTTGCGCAACTCGGGGCGCTGCATGCCCAGGTCCATGGCCCGATGGGCCTGGGTCAGCGCTTTGTCGTAGTCCTTCATGTCAAAGTAGAGCAGGCCGGCATTGAAGTGGGTCAGCGGGTTGTCACCCGCGCGGTCCACCACGTACTCCAGGAAGCGGCGCGCATCATCGAGGCGGCTGCGGCGGATCAGATAGCTCACGTAGAGCATGCGAAAGACGAGGTCGTCCGGCGCGAAGTTCATGCCGCGGGCGTAGTAGCACTCGACCGTCATGTCCGCCCGCGTCGGCGGGTCGGCCTTCTGCTTTTCCGCCAGGCGCTCCATGGCATAGATGGCGCGCGGGTGGTTGGGGAAAACCGCCAGCGTGTAGCCGATGTCGTGTCCGAACGGGCCGGTGGCACCCTTGGTGAGGGTCTCGACGCCGCGCGTGAAGTGGGCGTGCTCCACCATGTGCTTCTGGTGGTAGGAGGCCGAGCGGTAGTCGAAGGGGCCGTAGAGGTTGTAGGGCTGGCCACATCCGGGGGGCGCGGGCGCCCCGTTTCCAGCCTGCGCCAACGCGGCGGGCGCGGCCGCCATCAACGCCAGCGCCAGCATCAGCGGCATGCGTCGGGCAAGTACGGAAGTCGTCATGGCGTGGTTCTCGCAAGGCATCGGGTCTTCAACCAGTCCAGGCAGAGGCGGGCCTGGGCGTCCTGGTCGGCCAGGTCGGAGAAGGTGTGATCGGCCGTCGGCAGGTCGTGCCGGAGCAAGGTGTCCCGCTCCAGCAGACCCTGCCAGGCCGGCGACGTGGCGGCCCAGTCCGCGAACTCTCGCGCAGTGTAGTCATCGCCGCTCATGACCAGCAGCACCGGGCCGTCGAAGCCGCGCAGCCCGCTGGCCATGCGGTCCTGGAAGCTGCGCGTGTCGCTGCGGGGCCGCCCGGCGCTGCGCGCCAGGCGCAGGTTGCCGGCCAGCGTGCGCAAGGCCGTGAGGCCCACGCCGCCGCGCAGCAGCTTGAGCCAGAAGGCTTTCTCGCGCAGCCTCCGCGTGTAGTAGTGCTTGACGTGGGTCTGGGCCAGCGTGGCGGCCGAGCGCACCCAGGGGTTGGCCAGCGCCAGCCCGGCCACGCGCGGGTCGCGGCGCGCGTCCAGGTAGAGCAGCGCGGCCGAGGCGGCGTCGCACAGGCCCCACAGCACCACGCGCTTGAGCGCCGGCCGCGCGGCCAGCAGGGCGTCGATGGCGGCGGCGATGTCGGCCTCGACGGCCAGGAAGTCACGCGCCACGCCGGGACTGTCGCCCATGCCACGGTAGTCGAAGCGCAGCGCCGCGATGCCGTGGGCCGCCAGCTCGCGCGCCAGCAGCGTGAACTGCCGGTGGCTGCCCGCGCGGTACTGCGGGCCGCCCACGATGATGAGCACGCCCACCTCGGCGGCCGCGCCGGCCGGCTCGGCCAGGATGCCCACCAGCGGCTGGCCTTCGCAGACGATGTCCAGCACCGATTCCTTCATGCCAGCGCCTCCACCGTGGCGTCGATGAGCGCGGGCGCTTCCTCGATCTCGCTGGTGGCCCAGAAGCCCGGGCCCGTCAGCAGCCGTGCGTCCACGCGCCAGCCGGCCTCGCGCCAGGCCTGGATGGTCTGTTCGCTGACCGGCGTCAGCGCCGCGTCCTCACGGGTGCTGAGCTCCAGCCAGACGACGCGCCCGGCCGGCCCGGCCGGCGCCAGCCGCGCGGCCTCCAGCCCGGTGGCCAGCGCGGCGCCGATGCGGTAGCCCGCCACCTCCACCGGCTGGCCGGCAGCCAGCGCGGACTTCATCTGCTCCATCAGGCCCTTGCTCGCGCCGCCGGCCATCTCGGCGGCCAGCTTCAGGCGCAGGAACTGCTGCAGCGCCAGCTTGCCGCTGGTCATGGGCTGCCAGAACAGGTGATTCATCGGCCGGCCCCAGTCGGCCGCGCCCAGCAGGCAGCCGGCGCGCAGGCCCCACAGCCACAGCGGCGCGTCGGCGTCGCCCTGCGCGGCCAGCCAGTCCAGGCCCAGCCGCACGTCGGCCTGCCAGTCGGCCCAGCTGGCGTCGCCGAAATCGGCCGACGAGTCGCCGCAGCCGCGCAGGTCGATCTGCAGCACGCGGCAGCCCGCCCGGGCCAGCGCCCGGCTGGCCAGCGCGGCCATGCGGCGTGACTTGTTCATCTCCTCGGCGAACGGGTGCACGTAGAGCACGCGGGCGCGCTCGGGCCCCTGCGGCGCGTGATGGATGCACAGCCGCTGCTCCGCCCCGCTGGGCAGGAAGAAGACCTGGGGGCCGCTCATGCCGCGGGCTTGGTGCGGCGCTGCTGCAGCCAGCCGTGCAGCGACTTCAGCCAGGGCCAGCGGTAGGCCGTCAGGTGGAACAGGGGGCGCGACTTGTCGGTCCAGCGCGTGTGCCACTCCATGACGCGGCCGAAGAACTCGATGCGCTTGAAGCGGCCCTCGTTGAACAGCGCCTCGAACTCCACCGCCCGCATCAGCGTGGACGGCGACACCGCATGGTGGGCCTGCTGGTAGGCGGTCTTGAGGATGACCAGGCAGTCGCCCTGGTGCACGCACAAGTCCATGGCCACCACCTCGTCGCCGAACCAGTAGCGGTAGATGCGGGCCTGGCCATCGCGCGCGGCCTGCTCCAGCGCGCGGCTGTAGAAGCGCCCCTGCGCGCCGCCGGCCGAGATGGCCGTGCCCTGCTCGGCCTTCCAGCCGCTGCTCTCCAGCACGCCGTACTGCTCGATGGCGGCGGCGATGTGTTCCGGCGCCTCGACCAGCTCGATGCGCGGCGTCACGCCGCCGGCCTCGACCTTCTTGAGCTGCTTGCGGGTGTTCTGGCGCAGGTTCTTGCCGCGCGACTCCCAATAGGCCTCGAAGCTGCCGTCCACGTCCACCCAGGCGGTGTCGATGTAGTGCAGGCTGCGCAGCCGCGGCGTGTCCGGCATGCCGGGGTGATGGAGCGAGTCCAACTGCGTCAGGCCCAGCGCCAGCGTCAGGCCCGGCAGTTCAGGCAGCAGCTGCTCAAGCGCGTCGGCCGGCGTCAGGCCGTCGGCCAGCAGCACCGGGCCCAGCGGCAGCTGCGAGGGCTGAAAGCTGCTCCAGCGTCCGCGCCCCTGCGGTTGCAGCAGGCAGGCGCCCATCCAGCCCGCGGGGCCGGCCTTGAACGCCAGCAGCTCGCTGCCGTTGCCGAAGTCCTCCAGCAGGCAGACCAGGAAGCTGGCGCGCAGGAAGGCATGCGGCTGAGCGCGCTGCTGCAGCTCGTCCCATTGCGGGGCGAACTGCTTCAGCTGCGTTGCGGGGTGCAGCTGCCAACGGTCGGTGCGGGCGGTGTTCAAGATGCGGGGCTCGGGGCGGGCGAGAGGAGGGTGTCGATGATGCGCAGGCGCTGTTCGGCGGACAGGTCCTGGTGGCAGTGCAGCTGCAGCACATGCACCGACCAGCGCTTGCCCTGGTCGCCGGGCAGGTCGGGCACGCCCGGCCACAGCCAGTCCCAGCGCGACACGGGCAGGCCCTGCGTGCGGGCCGCCTCGTAAGCCGCCTCGGGCTCGTCCATCCAGAGCGGGAACACATAGGGCGCGGCATCGTCCGGCAACTCGGGCATCAGCGGCCGCAGACCGTCACGGCCCGCGAAGGCCTGGGCGTAGGCAGCGTAGTGCTCGCGCCGGCGCGCCACGATGCGGCCGCGGTGCGCCAGGGTGGCCGCGCGCCGGCTGGTGGCCGAGGCGGCGCGGTGACAGGCTGTCACGTCGATGCGGGCGTACTCGCCGCTGGCGTCGAACTGCGGGCGCGCGGCGGGCGCGGGGGCTTGCGCGGGTGGCGGGCTGCGGCGCAGCGCCTGCTTGAGTGCCAGCAGCGGGCCGGCCCACCAGCGCCAGCGGCCCAGGCGGCCGTGGCGGGCGCTGATCTCCAGGCTGTCCAGCCAGGCGCGCAGCTCGCGCAAGGCGCCCAGCGGCTGCAGCGCCGCGGGCGCCTCCTCGCGCAGTCGCAGCAGGCCGCCGTCCAGCGCGGAGAAGAACTTGGGCAGGCTGGCGATGGCGATGTCGCCCTGGCGGCCCACGGGGCCGAACATCGCGTGCGCGCAGTCCTCCAGCAGCAGCAGGCCGCGGCGCCGGCACCAGGCCTGCACGTCCGACAAGTCCAGCGGCAGGCCGAACAGATGGGCCACGCAGATCACCCGCGCGTCGGCCGGCAGGTGCTGGTCCAGCCAGGCCAGGTCGGGCCGGCCCTCGGGCGTGATCGGATAGAAGCCCACCTGCAGGCCCAGCGCCAGCGCCGGCGACACCATGGTGGGGCAGTGGTAGCTGGGCACCAGCACGCGCGCGCCGGCCGGCAGCGCCAGCGCTTCGAGGCCCAGCAGGATGGCGGCACGGCCGCTGGGGGTGAACTGCACCCCATCCAGGTCCAGCAAGCAGGACAACGCGGTGTCGCCGCCGTCCTGGTTGTGCGGCCCCGGCACCGGCTGGCGCGGAACCGGCTGGGCGGGGCCGGGGGAGCCGGTCATGGAATCAGAGACGCGCGGCCACGAAATCGGCCAGCGAGCCCACCGTGGCGAAGGTGTCGCCGTCGATGTCGTCGTCGTCCACCACCAGGCCCAGCTGCTCCTCCAGCGCGGTGATGAGGCTGACGACGGCCATCGAGTCCAGCTCGGGCACGGCGCCCAGCAGCGCGGTGTCGCGGGTGAAGGTCTGGGCCCGGCCGTTCAGGCTGAGCACGTCGTCGAGAAGCCTCAGCACATGGCCGAGCACCTGGGCGTTATCCATTCTTGTGGCGTCCAAAAAGCAAGCGCGGCAGTTTAGCCGCCGGCCCCCTTGGCCCCGGGGTGGCCCACCCCTCGGGCCCGGGGTCGCGTGAGATACTTTTTTCACCTTTTGCGCCTCCCCCTGACATCGCCGCTTCATGCCCGAATCAACCCTGCTGAACGAGTTGGTGGCCGTTGCCGCCGAGCGCACGCCCGACGCCCCGGCCCTGACCTACGGTGGGACGACGCTGCGCTACGGCGAGCTGGATGCCGCCGTGCGGGGCTTTGCCAGCGGCCTGATGGCGCTGGGCCTGGCGCGCGGCGAGCGGGTGGGCATCTACCTGGAAAAGCGCTTCGAGACCGTCGTCGCCAGCTTCGGCGCGCCGGCCGCGGGTGGTGTGTTCGTGCCGCTGAACCCCTTGCTCAAGCCCGAGCAGGTGGGCTTCATCCTGCGTGACTGCGATGTGCGCGTGCTGGTCACGTCGCCCGAGCGCCTGGCCCAGCTGGGCGAGGTGCTGACGCAATGCCCGTCGCTGCGCCACGTGGTGCTGACCAGCGGTACGGGTGCCGCGCCGGTGCCGGTGCATGACTGGGCGCAGCTGCTGACCGCGCCCAAGCGCGCCGGCCACCGCGTCATCGACACCGACATGACGGCCATCCTCTACACCTCCGGCTCCACCGGCCGGCCCAAGGGCGTGGTGCTGTCCCACCGCAACATGGTGGCCGGCGGCAAGAGTGTGGCGAGTTACCTGGAGAACCGGCCCAGCGACACGCTGCTGGCCGCGCTGCCGCTGTCCTTCGATGCCGGCTTCAGCCAGCTGACCACCGCCTTCCACAGCGGCGCGCGCGTGGTGCTGCTGAACTACCTGCTGCCGCGCGACGTGCTCAAGGCCATGGAGCGCGAGCAGGTCACGGGCCTGACGGCCGTGCCGCCGCTGTACATCCAGCTGACGCAGCTCGAATGGCCGGCCGCCATCAACGAGCACCTGCGCTACTTCGCCAACACGGGTGGTCGCATGCCGCGTGCGACGCTGGACCTGCTGCGCGCCAAGGTGCCGTCGGCCCGGCCCTTCCTGATGTACGGCCTGACCGAGGCCTTCCGCTCGACCTATCTGCCGCCCGAGGAGGTGGACCGCCGGCCCGACTCCATCGGCCGCGCCATCCCCAACGCCGAGATCCTGGTGCTGCGCGAGGACGGCACGGAATGCGCGCCCGACGAGCCCGGCGAGCTGGTGCACCGCGGCGCCCTCGTGGGCTTGGGCTACTGGAACGATGCCGAGAAGACGGCCGAGCGCTACAAGCCGCTGCCGGTGGGCGTGGGCGGCCGCGAGGGCGGTCTGCAGCTGCCCGAGATCGCCGTGTTCTCGGGCGACACCGTCAGGCGTGATGCCGAAGGCTTTTTGTACTTCGTCGGCCGGCGCGACGAGATGATGAAGACCTCGGGCTACCGCGTCAGCCCCACCGAAGTGGAGGAGATCCTTTACGCCACCGGCCTGGTGGGCGAATGCGTGGCCTTCGGCGTGGACCATGACACGCTGGGCCAGGCCATCCAGGTCATCGCGACGCCGCCCGAAGGCGTGGCCGAGCTGGACGTGGCGGCCCTGACCGCCGCCTGCAAGGCGCGCATGCCCGCCTACATGGTGCCGCACGGCATCCACGCGCGCAGCGGCCCGCTGCCGCGCAACCCCAACGGCAAGATCGACCGCAAGACCCTGTCGACCGAATGGGTCGAGCGTCACACCGCATGAGCGAATCCACACCCCTGAAGCGTGCGCCCGAGCATGCGCCCGTCCTGTTCCCGCGCGATGCGCAAGGCGAGCTGCTGGTCGGCGGCCAGCGCCTGTCCGTGCTGGCCGAGCGCGTCGGCCAGACGCCGTTCTACGCCTACGACCGCGGCCTGCTTCAGCGCCGGGTCGCCGAGCTGCGCGCGGCGCTGCCGCAGGGCATTGCGCTGCACTATGCGATGAAGGCCAACCCCATGCCGGCGCTGGTGCAGCTGATGGCCGGGCTGGTGGACGGCATCGACGTGGCCTCGGCGGGTGAACTGCAGGTGGCGCTGAATGCTGGTGCCGACCCGCACGAGATCAGCTTCGCCGGCCCGGGCAAGCGCGACATCGAGCTGGGCCAGGCGGTGGCGGCCGGCGTGCTGGTCAACGTGGAGACGGCGCGCGAGCTCAAGGTGCTGGCCGCCGCCTCGCAGCGGCTGGGCCTGCCGGCCCGCGTGGCGCTGCGCGTGAACCCCGACTTCGAGCTCAAGGGCTCGGGCATGCGCATGAGTGGCGGCCCCAAGCAGTTCGGCATCGACGCCGAGGTGGTGCCCGAGGTACTGGCCCAGGTGGGCGCGCTGGCCAGCGACGGCCTGGCCTTCGAGGGCTTCCACCTTTTTGCCGGCTCGCAGAACCTCAAGGCCGAGGCCATTTGCGAGGCCCAGCAGAAGAGCTACGAGCTGGCGCTGCGGCTGGCCGAGGCCGCGCCGGCGCCGGTGCGCTTCCTGAACCTGGGTGGTGGCTTCGGCATTCCCTACTTCCCGGGCGAGACGCGGCTGGACCTGGCGCCCATCGCCGCCAACCTGGCCATGCTGCAGGCAAGGGCCCGGGCCGACCTGCCGCATGCCGAGCTGGTCATCGAGCTGGGCCGCTACTTCGTCGGCGAGGCGGGCATCTATGTGAGCCGCGTGGTGGACCGCAAGGTCTCGCGCGGCCAGGTCTTCCTGGTGGCCGACGGCGGCCTGCACCACCACCTGTCGGCCTCGGGCAACTTCGGCCAGGTGCTGCGCAAGAACTACCCGGCCTCGGTCGAGCCGCAGGGACGGCGCGAGACCGCAACGGAAGCCGCCAGCGTCGTGGGCCCGCTGTGCACGCCGCTGGACCTGCTGGCCGACCGCATGGAGATGGCGCGCGGCGAGATCGGCGACCTGACCGTCGTCTACCAGAGCGGCGCCTATGGCCGCAGTGCCAGCCCCGAGGGCTTCCTGGGGCACCCGGCCTGCGTCGAAGTGCTGGTCTGAGCCTGGCCGATCAGTCGGCGTCTTCCCAGACGCCGTTGCGCAGCAGCTGGTGCGGCCGGAAGCCGGCCTTGTAGGCCATCTTGGGGCTCTCCGCGATCCAGTAGCCCAGGTAGACATGGTCCAGCTTCATGTCGCGCGCCTGCTGGATCTGCCACAGCACGCCGTAGGTGCCCAGGCTGCCGGCGAGGTCGGGGTCGTAGAAGGTGTAGACCGCCGACAGGCCATCGTTGAGGATGTCGAGGATGGACACCATGCGCAGCGGTGCCGTGCCGTCGGGCAACGGCTCGCGGAACTCCACCAGCCGCGAATTGATGCGTGACTGCAGCAGGAACTGGGTGTACTGGTCCACGCTGTCATGGTCCATGCCGCCGCCGCTGTGGCGGCCGGCCTGGTAGCGCAGGTAGAGCGCATAGTGCTCGGGCGAGTAGCCCAGCCGCATGACCCGGGCCTGCAGGTCGCGGTGCTGCTTCCAGGCGCGGCGCTGCGAGCGGTTGGGCTGGAAGCTTGCCACCGGCACGCGCAGCGCAATGCAGGCGCGGCACTGGTCGCAGTAGGGCCGGTAGGTGAACAGCCCGCTGCGCCGGAAGCCCGCGGCGACCAGGTTGGAGTAGGCGTCGGCGTGGATCAGGTGGCTGGGCGTGGCGACCTGCGAGCGCGCCTGCCGGCCCGGCACGTAGCTGCAGGGGTAGGCGGCCGTGGCATAGAACTGGATCTGCGCGAGCGGCAGTTCTTTGGGATGGGTCACGTGGGGTCGAGTAGCCGAAGCCAGTGATCGGGATGATAGGTCCAGGGGCCGGGCGTGGCTGCGCCGACATGGGTGGCCAGGTGGGCCTCGAAGGCCGTCCGCGAGACTTCCGCCGCGCCCAGCGAGGCCAGGTGGCGGGTGTTCTGCTGGCAGTCGATCCAGGGAATGTCGAACGCGCGGCACAGGCAGACCAGCGCGCACAAGGCGATCTTGGACGCGTCCGTGCGGCGCATGAACATGGACTCGCCGTAGAACATGCGGCCCAGGTTGACGCCGTACAGCCCGCCCACCAGTTCGCCGTCCACCCAGGTCTCGACGCTGTGCATGGCCGGCCAGGCCAGGTAGGCGGCCTGCAGCTCGGGCACGATCCAGGTGCCGTCCTGGCCCTCGCGCGGCGTGCTGGCGCAGGCGCGCAGCACGGCGGCGCGGTCGTGGTCGACGCGGATCTCGCAGCCGGGCGTGCGGGCGAACTTGGCCACCGTCTTGCGCAGCGAGCGCGACAGCTTGAAGTTCGCCGTCTGCAGCACCATGCGCGGGTCGGGCGCCCACCACAGCGGCGGCTGGCCGGGGCCGTACCAGGGAAAGATGCCGCGCCGGTAGGCGGCGGCCAGGCGCTCGGGGGTCAGCGTGCCGCCGGCAGCCAGCAGGCCCGGCGCGTCGGTGTCCGGGCCCAGGGCCCGGCTGCTGGGCGGAAATGCCAGCGAGCTGTCGTCCAGCCAATCGATCATGGCCCCATGGTACGGTGCGCCCCATGATCACCGTCTATGGCATCCCCAACTGCGACACCGTCAAGAAGGCCCGCGCCTGGCTGGCCGAGCGAGGCCTGGAGGCCGGCTTCCACGACTTCAAGAAGCAGGGCGTGCCGGCCGAACTGCTGCCGGCCTGGCTGGCCGCCTTCGGCCGCGACAAGCTCATCAACCGCGCCGGCACGACCTGGCGCAAGCTGGACGACGCGGCCAAGGCCGCCGTCGTCGACGACGCCAGCGCCCAGGCGCTGATGCTGCGCGAGCCCAGCGTCATCAAGCGGCCGGTGGTGCGCTGGGCCGACGGGCACTGGACGCTCGGATTCAGTGCGCATATGTTTGAAGAAGGTGCATCAAGCGCACCGAAGTAGAGCTGCTGGACTGCGACTGCGGCTGTGGTCGTGCATTGAAATCGGGCATTGAACTTGCTGTTTCGGTGCGGTTTTGTTCGGCTTGGTGCGTTCCGCCCAAGCCTGGAGCCGAGAACCGCGACAGGAGGCAGTGTTGGAGTCATCGATCAAGCAGGGCGCGGATGCGCTCTTCATCCTGCTGGGCGCCATCATGGTGCTGGCCATGCATGCGGGCTTTGCCTTTCTGGAGCTGGGCACCGTGCGCAAGAAGAACCAGGTCAATGCGCTGGTGAAGATCCTGGTGGACTTCGCCGTCTCCACGCTGGCCTATTTCCTGGTGGGCTATGGCGTGGCCTACGGCATGCACTTCTTCGTCGGCGCGGAGCAGCTGGCGCAGAAGAACGGCTACGAGCTGGTCAAGTTCTTCTTCCTGCTGACCTTCGCGGCGGCCATTCCCGCCATCGTGTCCGGCGGCATTGCCGAGCGGGCGCGCTTCGGGCCGCAGCTGGCGGCCACCTGCGTGGTCGTGGGCTTCGTCTATCCGTTCTTCGAGGGCATCGCCTGGAACCAGGCCTTTGGCGTGCAGGCCTGGCTGAAGGCCGCCACGGGCGCCGAGTTCCATGACTTCGCCGGCAGCGTCGTCGTGCATGCGGTGGGCGGCTGGATAGGCCTGGCCGCCGTGCTGCTGCTGGGTCCGCGGCTGAACCGCTACCGCAAGGACGGCGCGATGAGCGCCCATCCGCCGTCCAGCATTCCCTTCCTCGCGCTGGGCGCCTGGGTGCTGACGGTGGGCTGGTTCGGCTTCAACGTGATGAGCGCGCAGACGCTGGAGAAGATGTCGGGCCTGGTGGCCGTGAACTCGTTGATGGCCATGACCGGCGGCACGCTGGTGGCCGTGCTGCTGGGCCGCAACGACCCCGGCTTTGCCTACAACGGCCCGCTGGCGGGTCTGGTGGCCGTGTGCGCGGGCTCGGATGTCATGCATCCGCTGGGCGCGCTGGTGGTCGGCGGCGTCGCGGGCTGGCTGTTCGTGCAGTTCTTCACCCTGACGCAGAACCGCTGGAAGATCGACGACGTGCTGGGCGTGTGGCCGCTGCACGGCCTGTGCGGCGCCTGGGGCGGCATCGCCTGCGGCATCTTCGGTCAGCAGTCGCTGGGCGGGCTGGGTGGTGTCAGCTTCACGGCGCAGCTGCTCGGCACGCTGGGCGGTGTGGCCTGGGCGCTGGCGGGCGGCTTCGTCGTCTACGGCGTCATCAAGCGCATCACCGGCCTGCGGCTGGATGCCGAGCAGGAGTACGAGGGCGCCGACCTGTCCATCCACAAGATCGGCGCGACGCCGGACCGCGAGGTCAGCTGGTAAGCTGACCCGCCTCTTGCGCACCAAGGCCTCCGCGGGAGGCCTTTTTCAATTCCTTCCATGTTCACCGGCATTGTTCAGGGCGTCGCCCGCGTCGAATCCATCGAGGCCCGCGAGGGCCTGCACACGCTGCACCTGCGCTTCCCGCCGGGCTTCGATGAAGACCTGGCCATCGGCGCCAGCGTGTCCTGCGACGGCGTGTGCCTGACCGTCACCGAGCGCCCCGCGCCCGGCGTGGCCAGCTTCGACGTGATGGCGCAGACGCTGCGCCTGACCACGTTGGGCCAGTTGATGGCCGGCTCGGGCCTGAACGTGGAGCGCGCGGCCAGGGAGGGCGTGGAGATCGGCGGCCATCCGCTGTCGGGCCATGTGGACGTGTCGGCCCGCATCGCCGAGATCCGCAAGCCCGACAACAACCATGTCATCCGCTTCGCGCTGCCGGCGCCGTGGATGCGCTACGTGTTCGCCAAGGGCTACATCGGCGTCAACGGCTGCAGCCTGACGGTGGCCGAGGCGCAGCGCGAGCGCGACGGCTCAGGCTGGTTCGAGGTCTGGCTGATTCCCGAGACGCTGCGCATGACCACCTTCGGCGACAAGACCGTGGGCGACGCGGTGCACATCGAGATCGAGCGCAGTACCCAGGTCGTCGTGGACACGGTGCGCGATGCGCTGGACGAGAAGCTGGGGCCGCTGCTGCCGGTGCTGGAGGCGATCGCGCGGGAGCGCGGCATCGACCTGACCCAGCTTGCGCTGGGCAAGTCTTGATGCTTTCTTGATGCCGCCGGCCCCGATCTTGTCGGGGCTTTGACGGCGCGATTTCCAGAATGCCTCCATGTTTCTTGGAGGTGTCATGGACATCGTTTTTCTGGGTCTCGGCCTGGCCCTCGCCCTATTGACGGCATGGGCAGCCCGTGGCTGCGAACGCCTGCGCGGCCTGCGCAACGGAGGCCGCGCATGAGCGTTTTTGAGTGGATGGCAGTCGGCCTGGTGGCCTACCTCTTCTGGGCGCTGCTGTTTCCGGAGGACTTGACATGAGCTCGTCCGCCTGGATTCAACTGGCCGGCTTCCTCGTCGTGCTGCTGGCCCTCGCCTGGCCGACGGCGCGCTGGATTCATGCCGCCATGGAAGGCCGTGTGGCCTGGCTGCGGGGCCCGGAGCGCGGCCTGCTGCGCCTGGCCGGCGTCAACGCCGACGCCGAGCAGGGCTGGCTGCGCTATGCGCTGGGCCTGCTGATCTTCAATGCGCTGGGTGTGCTGGCCGTCTATGCGCTGCAACGCCTGCAGGCCGGGCTGCCGCTGAACCCGCAGGGCATGGCAGCGGTCACGCCGGACTCTGCCTTCAACACGGCCGTCAGCTTCGTGACGAACACGAACTGGCAGGGCTATGGCGGCGAGACGACCATGAGCTACCTGACGCAGATGCTGGGGCTGACGGTGCAGAACTTCCTGTCCGCCGCCACCGGCATTGCCGTCGTCGTTGCATTGCTGCGCGGCTTCGCGCGGCATTCGGCCCAGGCCATCGGCAACGTGTGGGCCGACCTGACGCGGGCCACGTTGTGGGTGCTGCTGCCCTTGTCGCTGGTGTTCGCGCTGGTGCTGGCCGGCATGGGTGTGGTGCAGACGCTCGCGCCCTACCAGGACGTGAGCACCGTCGAGGTCCAGACCTGGCAGCAGCCCAAGCTGGGCGCCGACGGCCAGCCGCTGAAGACGGCCGACGGTCAGGCCGTCATGGAAGACGTGAGCGGCCAGACGCAGACGCTGGCCCTGGGCCCGGTGGCCTCGCAGCTCGCCATCAAGATGCTGGGCACCAACGGCGGCGGCTTCTTCAACGCCAACTCGGCCCATCCGTTCGAGAACCCCAGTCCTGCGACCAATGTGCTGCAGATGCTGTCCATCTTCCTGATCCCGGCGGCGCTGTGCTTCGTCATGGGGCGGCAGGTGGGTGACATGCGGCAGGGCTGGGCGGTGCTCGCTGCGATGACGGCGATGTTCGTCGTCGCCGTCGTCGCGGTCAGCGCGGCGGAGCAGGCCGGCAACCCGCGCCTGGCCGCGCTCGGGGTCGACCAGGCTGCCTCGCTGGCCCAGTCCGGCGGCAACATGGAAGGCAAGGAGGTGCGCTTCGGCATCGACGCCTCGGCGCTGTTTGCCGCCATCACCACGGCGGCCAGCTGCGGCGCCGTGAACTCCATGCACGACAGCTACACGCCGCTGGGCGGCATGGTGCCCATGGTGTTGATGCAGCTCGGCGGGGTGGTCTTCGGCGGCGTCGGTGCGGGCCTGTACGGCATGCTCATCTTCGCGCTGCTGGCGGTGTTCATCGCCGGCCTGATGATTGGCCGCACGCCGGAGTACCTCGGCAAGAAGATCGAGGCGCACGAGATGAAGATGGTCTCGCTGGCCGTGCTGCTGACGCCGCTGGCGGTGCTGGTCGGCACGGCCCTGGCCGTCAGCACCGAGGCCGGGCGCGCCACCATCGCCGCGCCGGGCGCGCATGGCTTCAGCGAGGTGTTGTACGCGTTCTCGTCGGCCGGCAACAACAACGGCAGCGCCTTCGCGGGCCTGGGCGCCAACACGCCCTTCTACAACCTGGCGCTGGGCCTGGCGATGTGGATAGGCCGGTTCGGCGTCATCGTGCCGGTGCTGGCCCTGGCGGGGTCGCTGGCCGCCAAGAAGCGCCTCGCCCCCGGCGAGGGCACGCTGCCCACCCACGGCCCGCTGTTCGTGGCCCTGCTGGTCGGCGTGGTGCTGCTGGTCGGCCTGCTGAACTATGTGCCTGCGCTGGCCCTGGGCCCGGTCGTCGAGCACCTGATCCTCTGGAGCCAATCATGAGCCGCACAGGCTTCTCCCTGTTCGACCCGGCGCTGACGCGCACGGCCCTGGTCGACGCCTTCCGCAAGCTGGACCCGCGCACGCAGTGGCGCAATCCGGTGATGTTCGTGGTCTACCTCGGCAGCCTGCTGACGACCGCACTGTCCATCGCCCAGCCGAATGGCTTCGTGGTGGCGGTGACGCTGTGGCTGTGGTTCACCGTGCTGTTCGCCAACTTCGCCGAGGCGCTGGCCGAGGGCCGCAGCAAGGCGCAAGCCGCATCGCTGCGCGGCCTGAAGAAGGAGACCTGGGCCAAGGTCATCGAGACCTGGAAGCCCGGCATGGGTCGCGACGGCCTGCAATGGCATCCGCGCGAGGCCGGCACGCTGCGCAAGGGCGAAATCGTCCTCATCGAGACCAACGACGTCGTGCCCGCCGATGCCGAGGTCGTGGAAGGCGTCGCCTCGGTGGACGAGAGCGCCATCACCGGCGAATCCGCGCCCGTCATCCGCGAAAGCGGCGGCGACTTCTCGGCGCTGACCGGTGGCACGCGTGTGCTGTCGGACTGGGTCATCGCCCGCGTGGCCGTGAACCCGGGCGAGACCTTCGTGGACCGCATGATCGCAATGGTGGAAGGCGCCCAGCGCAAGCGCACGCCCAACGAGATCGCGCTGACCATCCTGCTGGTGGCGCTGACGCTGGTGTTCCTGGGCGTGGTCGCCACGCTGCTGCCGTTCTCGCAGTTCAGCGTGGCCGTCGCCGGCACGGGCCAGCCCGTCAGCCTGGTCGTGCTGGTCGCGCTGCTGGTCTGCCTGATCCCCACAACCATCGCCGGCCTGCTGTCGGCCGTGGGCGTGGCGGGCATGAGCCGCATGCTGCAGGCCAATGTCATCGCGACCTCGGGCCGCGCGGTGGAAGCCGCGGGCGACGTGGACGTGCTGCTGCTGGACAAGACCGGCACCATCACGCTGGGCAACCGCCAGGCCGATGCCTTCTGGCCGGTGGACGGCGCCAGCGAAGCCCAGCTGGCCGAGGCGGCGCGCCTGGCCTCGCTGGCCGACGAGACGCCCGAGGGCCGCAGCATCGTGCTGCTGGCCGACCGCAAGTTCGGCGCCAAGCCGGCCGCCGCGGAGCAGGGCGTCTTCGTGCCCTTCACGGCGCAGACGCGCATGAGCGGCGTGGACCTCGGCGCCCGCCAGATCCGCAAGGGCGCGGGCAGCGCCGTGCGCGCCCATGTCGAGGCGCTGGGCGGCCGCTGGCCCGGCAGCGTGCAGGCGGCGGTGGACGAAGCGGCCCGCCGCGGCAGCACGCCGCTGGTGGTCGCCGACGGCACCCAGGTGCTGGGCGTCGTGGAGCTCAAGGACATCGTCAAGCCCGGCATCAAGGAACGCTTCGCGCAGTTGCGCTGCATGGGCATCAAGACCGTCATGGTCACCGGCGACAACCGGCTGACGGCCGCGGCCATCGCCGCCGAGGCGGGCGTGGACGACTTTCTGGCCGAGGCCACGCCCGAGGCCAAGCTGACGCTGATCCGCGAGCATCAGGCCCAGGGCCGGCTGGTCGCCATGACCGGCGACGGCACCAACGATGCGCCGGCGCTGGCCCAGGCCGACGTGGCGGTGGCGATGAACACCGGCACCCAGGCCGCCAAGGAGGCCGGCAACATGGTCGACCTGGACAGCAACCCGACCAAGCTCATCGAGGTGGTCGAGACCGGCAAGCAGATGCTGATGACCCGCGGCGCGCTGACGACCTTCTCCATCGCCAACGACCTGGCCAAGTACTTCGCCGTGCTGCCGGCGGCCTTCGTGTCCACCTATCCGCAGCTGGCGGCGCTGAACGTGATGCGGCTGCACAGCCCGGACTCGGCCATCCTGTCTGCCGTCATCTTCAACGCGCTGATCATCGTCGTGCTGATCCCGCTGGCGCTCAAGGGCGTGCGCTACCGCGCCATCGGCGCCGCGGCGCTGCTGCGCCGCAACCTGTTGGTCTACGGCCTGGGCGGCGTCATCGTGCCCTTCATCGGCATCAAGGCCATCGACCTCCTCATCGCTCCCTTGCTCTCATGAACACCTTGCTCCGCCCCGCACTGACCCTGTTCATCGCGCTCAGCCTGCTCACCGGCCTGGCCTACCCGCTGCTCGTCACCGGCATCGCGCAGGCGCTGTTCCCGCACCAGGCCAACGGCAGCCTGGTCGAGCACGACGGTCGCACGGTCGGCTCCGCGCTGATCGGCCAGGCTTTCAGCGATGCCGGCCACTTCTGGGGCCGGCCGTCCGCCACCGCGCCGGTGGCCTACAACGCTGCCAACTCGGCGGGCTCCAACCTGGCGCCCACCGCGCCGGCGCTGCTGGAAGCCGTGCAGGCCCGCATCGCCGCATTGCGCGCCGCCGACCCCGGCAACGCCGCGCCCGTGCCGGTGGACCTGGTGACCGTCTCGGCCAGCGGGCTGGACCCGCACATCAGCCGCGCCGCGGCCGACTACCAGCTCGCCCGCGTGGCCCGCGTGCGCGGCCTGCCGCCCGAGCGCGTGCAGGCGCTGGTGGCGCAGCACACCGAGGGCCGCTGGCTGGGCTGGTGGGGCGAGCCGCGCGTCAACGTGCTGCAGCTCAACCTCGCGCTGGATGCGGCCGCGCGTGCGACGATGCCCGGGTCTTCTCGCTGACCCGATGCCCGCATGCTGATCAACAGTGCCGTGTACGACGATGGCCGTCTGGTGGCTGAACCCGCGCTGGAGCATGTGTCAGAGGCGCTCGCGGCACGCGAGACCGGCTTCCTGTGGATCGCGCTGCGCGACCCCACCGACCAAGAGCTGGCCCGCCTGCAGCACGAGCTGGACCTGCCGCCGCTGGCCGTGGAGGACGCCCGCAAGGGCCACCAGCGGCCCAAGGTGGAGGAGTACGGCGACATCACCTTCGCCGCCATGCACCTGCTGGAGAACGGCCCCGAGGGGCTGGAGGTGGGCGAGGTGCATGTGTTCGTCGGGCCGCGCTTCGTCGTGTCGGTCCGGCACCGCAGCCAGCAGGGCTTTCTGGGCGTGCGCGACCGCGCCGAACGCGAACCCGAGCTGCTGCGCCAGGGCCCGGGCTTTGTGCTGTATGCGCTGATGGATGCGGTCGTGGACCGCTACATCCCGCTGATGGACGGCATCGAGGCCCAGCTGGAGAAGCTGGAGGAGACCATGTTCCTGCGCGGCCAGGACCGCCAGGCCGTCGTGCAGCAGCTGTTCGCGCTGAAGCAGCGCCTGGCCACGCTGCGCCATGCCGTCACGCCGCTGCTGGAGGTCTCGGCCAAGCTGCACGGCGGCCGCGTGCCGGTGGTCTGCAAGGCGCTGCAGGAGTACTTCCGTGACGTCTACGACCACCTGCTGCGCATCCAGGCCAGCATCGACGCCGCGCGCGAAACCATCATCGCCGCCACCCAGGTCAACCTGACGCTGGTGACCATCGACGAATCGCTGGTCACCAAGCGGCTGGCGGCCTGGGCGGCCATCTTTGCGGCGTCCACCGCGCTGGCCGGCATCTGGGGCATGAACTTCGAGAAGATGCCCGAGCTGAAGTGGGCCTACGGCTATCCGATGGCGTTGGCCACCATCGTGCTGGTCAGCGGCGCGCTGTACTGGCGCTTCAAGCGGCTGCGCTGGCTGTGACGGACGACCGTCCCGACCCCGACGCGCTGCTGGCCAAAGTGCAGCAGGCCGAGGCCGCCGCGCGCCGCGGCCGGCTGAAGATCTTCTTCGGCGCCAACGCCGGTGTGGGCAAGACCTTCGCGATGCTGGCCGCAGCCCATGCGGCCCGGCAGCAGGGACGGCCGGTGTGCGTTGGCGTCGTCGAGACGCATGGCCGCGCCGACACCGAAGCCATCGCCCGCGACCTGCAGCGGCTGCCGCTCAAGGAGGTCTTGCACCGCAGCCAGACGCTGCGCGAGTTCGACCTCGACGCCGCGCTCGCCTGGGGCCAGCAGCAGCCAGGCGGCGTGCTGCTGCTGGACGAGCTGGCCCACAGCAATGCGCCCGGCTCGCGCCACACCAAGCGCTGGCAGGACGCGCAGGAGCTGCGCGAGGCCGGCGTGGAGGTCTGGACCACGCTGAACGTGCAGCACCTGGAGAGCCTGAACGACGTGGTGGGTGGCATCACCGGCATCCGCGTGCAGCAGACGCTGCCGGACCGGGTGTTCGACGAGGCCGACGAGGTGGTGGTCGTGGACCTGCCGCCCGACGAGCTGCTGCAGCGGCTGAAGGAAGGCAAGGTCTACCTGCCCGCCCAGGCCGAGCGCGCGGCGCGCAACTTCTTCCGCAAGGGCAATCTGCTGGCGCTGCGCGAGCTGGCGCTGCGCCGCACGGCCGACCGGGTGGACGACCAGATGCAGGCCTACCGGCGCGAGCACAGTGCGCTGGCGCAGGGGGCCGTCTGGCCCAACCGCGAGTCGTTGCTGGCCTGCGTGGGGCCGGGCGCGTCCGGCGACAAGGTGGTGCGCAGCGCGGCACGCCTGGCGCAGCAGCTGGGCCTGGACTGGCACGCCGTGCACGTGCAGACCGCGCGCGGCCTGGACGATGCCGCCCGCCAGCGCGTGCAGCGCACGCTGGCGCTTGCACAGAGCCTGGGGGCGCGCACGGCGGTGCTGTCCGCGCCCGAGGTGGCGCGCGCGCTGGTGGACCATGCGCGCGAGCACAACCTGTCGCGGCTGGTGGTGGGCCGGCGCGAGCGCGCCTGGCGCTGGCCCGGCCGGCCGACGCTGGCCGATGCGCTGAGCCGAGGGGCGGAGGAGATGGACGTGCTGCAGGTGGCCCTGCCCACCCACCCGCGCCCGCCCGGGCCGGCGCCGCAGCGCGAGCCGGAGCTGCTGGCGCCCGCTGCGCTGCGCGGTTATGCGGCGGGCCTGCTCGGCACGCTGCTGCTGACGGCCGTCGGTCACACGCTGCTGCTGGGCCTCATGGAGCCCACCAACATCGCCATGCTCTACCTGCTCAACGTGGTCGGCGTGGCGCTGTGGTTCGGCCGCGCGCCGGCGGCGCTGACGGCGCTGCTGGGCGTGGCGGCGTTCGACTTCGTCTTCGTCGAGCCCCGGTGGTCGTTCGCAGTCGGCGACGCGCAGTACCTGGTGACCTTCGCCGTGCTGCTGCTGGTGGGCCTGGTCATCGGCCAGCTGGCCGCCGGGCTGCAGGCGCAGGCGCGTGCGGCGCAGGAGCGCGAGCGGCGCGTGCGCGGGCTGTATGCGATGTCGCGCGACCTGGGCGCGGCGCTGGTGCCCGAGCAGGTGGCCGAGATCGCCACGCGTTTTCTGCGCGCCGAATTCGGCGTGGCCTCGGCCGTGCTGGCGCCGCCGCTGGCCGCGCCGGCGGGGCGTGAGGTGCTGGCCGTGCTGCCCGGTGCCACCGCCCAGCCGGACCTGGGCGTGGCGCAATGGGCCTTCGACCATGCCCAGCCGGCCGGGCAGGGCACGGACACCTTGCCGGCCAGCGCCTGCCTGATGCTGCCGCTGACGGCGCCCATGCGGCTGCGTGGCGTGCTGGCCGTGGAGGCGCCCGGCCGGCGCTGGCTGCCCGACGAGCGCGAGCTGCTGGACACCTGCGCGGCGCTGCTGGCCATCTCGCTGGAGCGCATCCACTACATCGAGGTGGCGCAGCAGAGCACCTTGCAGATCGAGAGCGAGCGGCTGCGCAACTCCTTGTTGACGACCATCTCTCACGACCTGCGCACGCCGCTGGCCGCGCTGGTGGGGCTGGCCGATGCGCTGCGGCTCACGCCGCTGCAGGCCCCGCAGGCGGAGGTGGCCGAGGCCATGCGCCGCTGTGCGCTGCGCATGAGTGCGCTGGTGGCCAACCTGCTGGACATGGCGCGGCTGCAGGCCGGCGCCGTGCAGCTGAACCGCCAGTGGCTGCCGCTGCAGGAGGTGGTGGGCAGCGCGCTGGCGGAGCTGGACGAGGCGCTGACGGGCCATGAGGTGGTGGTGGACCTGCCCGCCGACCTGCCGCTGCTGTCGCTGGACGCGGTGCTGATGGCCCGCGTGCTGGTCAACCTGCTGGAGAACGCCGCCAAGTACGGTGGCCCGGCCATCCGCATCGCCGCGCGCGTGGCGGGCCGGCAGGTCGAGATCGACGTGAGCGACAACGGCCCCGGCTTGCCCGCAGGCCGCGAGGCGGCGCTGTTCGACAAGTTCGAGCGCGGCGACCGCGAGAGCGCCACGCCCGGCGTGGGCCTGGGCCTGGCCATCTGCAAGGCCATCGTCGAGGCGCACGGCGGGCAGATCAGCGCCCACAATGGCGCCGCCGGCGGGGCCTGTGTCCGCATCGAACTGCCGCTGGGCCAACCGCCGAAGGAGCAAGCCGAGTGAGCGCCGCACGCGTGCTGATGATCGAGGACGAGCCGGAGATCCGGCGCTTTGTGCGCATGGCGCTGGAAAGCGAGGGCCTGGAGGTGTTCGAGGCCGTCACGCTGCAGCGCGGCCTCATCGACGCCGCCACGCGCCGGCCCGAGCTGGTCGTGCTGGACCTGGGCCTGCCCGATGGCGACGGGCTGGACTTCATCCGCGAGTTCCGCGGCTGGTCGCAGGCGCCGGTCATCGTGCTGTCGGCGCGCGACGGCGAGGCCCGCAAGGTGCAGGCGCTGGACGCCGGTGCGGACGACTACCTCGTCAAGCCCTTCGGCGTGGCCGAGCTGCTGGCGCGGGTGCGCGTGCAACTGCGCCGGCACGGCGGCGCCAGCGCGGCGGACCCGCTGTTGCGCTTCGGCGACGTGGTGGTGGACCGGGCGCTGCGCACGGTCACCAAGGCCGGCGCGGCCTTGCACCTCACGCCCATCGAGTACCGGCTGCTGCAGGAGCTGGCCAATGCCCCCGGCCGCGTGCTGACCCACCAGCACCTGCTCAAGGCCGTCTGGGGGCCAGGCCATGCGGAGGACGTGCACTACGTGCGCGTGCACATGGCCAATCTGCGCAAGAAGCTGGAGGCCGACCCCAACCGGCCGCAATGGCTGGTGACGGAGGCCGGCGTGGGCTATCGGCTCAAGACTTAGCGGCGCCGCGACGAGCGCCAGTGGCGGATCAGCAGCCACGCGCCCAGCATGCCGCCCAGGTGGGCGAAGTGGGCCACGCCGCTGGCGCGGCTGAAGCCCAGGATGAGCTCCAGGCCGCCGAAGATGGCCACGAAGTACTTGGCCTTCATCGGGATGGGCGGGATCAGCGGCACGATGATGCGGTTGGGGAACAGCATGCCGAAGGACAGCAGCAGCCCGAAGATCGCGCCCGAGGCGCCCACCGTCGGCGCGTTGGTGCCGATGGCCCAGGTGAACAGCAACTGCACGGCGGCTGCGCTCAGCGTGCTGGCCACCAGGATCTGGGTGTAGCGCCGCGGGCCCCAGACGCGCTCCAGCTCGCCGCCGAACATCCACAGGCCCAGCATGTTGAACAGCAGGTGCATGAAGTCGCCGTGCAGGAAGGCGTAGCTCAGCGGCTGCCATGGCAGGAAGGCCCCGGAAGTCAGCGGCCACAGCTCGAACCAGAAGGCCAGCGAGGGAAACAGGATGAAGAAGCAGTAGGTACCGACGCAAGCCAGGATGAAGGCTTTGGTGACCTGAGGCAGCGGGGGCATGGAGTCGCGGCAGGGCGCCGGAATGGCGCGTCGCAATCGGAGAAGCCGATGCTTACGTGCCGAGTGTATGCCAGTGATTGCGCGACCTTTGGTGCCCCCCGCCGGACTCGAACCGGCACACCTTGCGGCGGGGGATTTTGAGTCCCCTGCGTCTACCGATTCCGCCAGAGGGGCCATCGGTCGTGCATCCCGCCGTGCTGGCGAGGGGCTGGATTATGCACTCGCCAAGCCTCGGTTTTCGAACCCGCTGCCACAATCGGCCGCCATGAACTATCCGACCCTCGAAGACGTCATCGGCGCCACACCGCTGGTGCGGCTGCAGCGCGTGCCCGGCAGCGATGCGCGCGGCAATGTGATCCTGGCCAAGCTGGAGGGCAACAACCCGGCCGGCTCCGTGAAGGACCGGCCCGCCATCAGCATGATCAAGCGCGCCGAGGAGCGCGGCGAGATCAAGCCGGGCGACACGCTGATCGAGGCCACCTCGGGCAACACCGGCATCGCGCTGGCCATGGCCGCCGCCATCCGCGGCTACCGCATGGTGCTGATCATGCCGGAGGACCTCTCCATCGAGCGCGCCCAGACCATGAAGGCCTTCGGCGCCGAACTCATCCTGACGCCCAAGACCGGCGGCATGGAGTACGCCCGCGACCTGGCCGAGCAGATGGCCCGCGAGGGCAAGGGCCGCGTGCTGGATCAGTTCGCCAACCCCGACAACCCGCGCGTGCACTACGAAACCACCGGCCCCGAGCTGTGGAAGGACACGGGCGGGCGCATCACCCACTTCGTCAGCGCCATGGGCACCACGGGCACCATCACCGGCGTATCGCGCTTCCTGAAGGAGAAGAACCCGGCGGTGCGCATCGTCGGCGCCCAGCCGGCGGAGGGCTCGCGCATCCCCGGCATCCGCAAGTGGCCCCAGGCCTATCTGCCCAAGATCTACGACCCCGCTGGCGTGGACGAGCTGGTGCTGGTGAGCCAGGCCGATGCCGAGGACATGGCGCGCCGGCTGGCCCGCGAGGAGGGCCTGTTCGCCGGCATCTCGGCGGCGGGCGCCTGCTGGGTGGCGCTGCAGATCGCCAGGCAGGTCGAGAACGCGACCATCGCCTTCATCGTCTGCGACCGCGGCGACCGCTACCTGTCCACGGGCGTCTTTCCCGCGTGAAGCCGCCCAGCTATTGCGCCGACTGCGCGACGCCGCTCGCGCTGATCACGCAGGCCGAGGACGGCGGCGACAAGACGCGGCTGCGCTGCCCGGCCTGCGGCTGGACGCACTGGAACAACCCGACGCCCGTGCTGGCCGCCGTCATCGAATGCACCGACCGCGACGGCCAGGTGCTGCTGGCCCGCAATGCGGCCTGGCCCGGGCGCTTCTTCGGCCTGGTGACGGGCTTCCTGGAGGCCGGCGAGACGCCCGAGGAAGGCATACGCCGCGAGATCGCGGAGGAGACCGCGCTGCAGGTGGAGTCGCTCACGCTGCTGGGCGTGTGGGACTTCCAGCGCATGAACCAGATCATCATTGCCTACCACGCGGCGGCGCGCGGCGAGATCCGGCTGTCGCCCGAACTGGCGGAGTACAAGCTGCTGGCGCCGCAGGACGTGCGCTGCTGGCCGCAAGGCACGGGTCAGGCGCTGGCGACCTGGCTGCGGTCCAGGGGCATCACGCCGCAGTGGCTGGAGCTCAAGGGAGAATGACGCGATGGACGTTCAACGCGAGATCGACACCCGGGGCCTGAACTGCCCCCTGCCCATCCTGAAGGCCAAGAAGGCGCTGGCCGAGATGCAAAGCGGCGAGCTGCTGCGTGTGGTCGCGACCGACCCGGGCTCGCTGCGCGACTTCCAGGCCTTTGCGCGTCAGACCGGCAATGAACTGGTGCAGCAGGAAACGGTCGGCACCGAGTTCATTCACGTGCTGCGGCGCCGCTGACCTCAGTCAGCTCATCAGAGATCGAGGGACTGCAGGAACTCTTTGAAGCCCGGTCCCAGCTGCGGATGGGCCAGCGCCAGCTCGACATTGGCCTGCAGGAAGCCTTCCTTGCTGCCGCAGTCGTAGCGCTTGCCTTCGTAGCGGTAGGCAAACACCTTCTCGCGGCGCAGCAGGCCGGCGATGCCGTCGGTCAGCTGGATCTCGCCGCCCACGCCGCGCGGCTGGTTGGCGATCTCGTGGAAGACACCCGGCGTCAGGATGTAGCGGCCCGCAACGCCCAGGCGTGACGGCGCCTGCTCCGGCGCCGGCTTCTCGACGATGCGGTTCACGTCCATCAGGCTGTCGTTGACCTGCGTGCCCGCCACGATGCCATAGCGGCGCGTGTGCTCGGCCGGGACTTCCTGCACGGCCAGGATGGAGGCGCGCCAGTCGGCGAACTGCTCCACCATCTGCTTCAGGATGCCGCGGCCGGGCTGGGGGCCCACCATCAGGTCATCGGCCAGCAGCACGGCAAACGGATCGTTGCCGACCAGGCGCTGGCCGCACAGCACCGCGTGGCCCAGTCCCAGGGCCTGGGCCTGGCGCACGTAGATGCACTCCATGTCGTCGGGCTTGACGCTGCGCACCACCTCCAGCAGCTCCTGCTTGCCGGCGTTCTCCAGCGCGACTTCCAGCTCGAAGGTCATGTCGAAGTGGTCCTCGATGGGGCGCTTGTGGCGGCCGGTCACGAAGATCATCTCGCGCACGCCCGCCTCGTAGGCCTCCTCGACGGCGTACTGGATCAGCGGCTTGTCGACGACCGGGAGCATTTCCTTGGGCTGGGCCTTGGTGGCCGGCAGGAAGCGGGTGCCGAGGCCGGCAACCGGAAAGATGGCTTTGGTGATCGGGGAACGGTTGGAAGCGGCCATGGGTACACTGGTTTGGCGGGGTCCGGATCATTGTGTCACGCGGTATGTGACGGGGCTGACCCTTGAGTTGGGCACAAGAAGAATGACCGTCCTCATCCTCGAACCGCTGGAAGCCGACGTCGTGCAGTGGCTGGCGGAGCGCCATGACGCGCGCTTTGCGCCGGAGCTGGTCGGCGATGCGGACGCGCTGGCTGCGGCGCTCACGCATGCGCGGGCCTTGGTGGCCCCGCCGCAGGTGCGCATCGACGCTGAGCTGCTGCGCGGTGCGCGTCAGCTGCGCGCCATCGGTCGGGCCAGTGGCGGCTCGGAGAACATCGACGTCGAGGCCTGCCGGCAGGCAGGGGTGGAGGTGGTGCGCTCGCAGGCCTCCACCGCCAGTGCCGAGGCCGAGTTCGCCATCGGCGCGCTGCTGAGCCTGCTCAGGCGCCTGCCTGTGGAGGGCAGCGACGGCCTGCGCGTGGGGCGCGAGCTGGGGTGCTCGACGGTGGGCCTGCTGGGGCTGACGCCGGCGGCCCGCGTCATCGCGCAGCTGCTGCAGGCCTTTGGTACGCGCGTCATCGGCTACGACCCGGGCTGCCATCCCAGCGACACGATCTGGGCGCGCTGGGGCATCGAGGCCGTGGGCCTGCAGGAGTTGGTCCAGCACAGCGACGGGCTGGTGGTGCTGCTGCCTTACTTCGACCGTTTCCGCGGGCTGCTGGGCGCACGCCAGCTGGAGCAGGTGCGCAGCGGCCAGGTCTGGGTGGTGCTGAGCCAGTCGGGCCTGGTGGACGAAGCAGCGCTGGCGCGCGCGCTGCGCGGCGGCCAGGTGCTGGCCGCCTGGTTCGACTGCCTGGAGCCGGGCTGGCTGGAGGTTGGCCAGCCGCTGTACGGCCTGGGCAACGTGCAGGTCACGCCGCGTCTGGCCGGCACCACGCGGGAGTCGCGCGTGCGTGCGGCCTGGGCCGTGGCACGGGCCATCGACGAACTGCTGGCCCAGGCCGCCCCCGGCCAGGCGGCCAGGAAGCGCGCCGTGGCTTACTGAGCCTGAGCCGGCAGCCGTGCCAGCTGCTCGCGCAGCCTGGCTACGGTTTCCTTGAAGCCGGCCACGCGGCCGCGCTCCTGCTCCACGACGGCGGCCGGCGCGCGGGCGACGAAGCTCTCGTTGGACAGCTTGGCCTCGGCCTTGGCGATCTCGCCGTCCAGGCGCGCGATCTCCTTGCTCAGGCGGGCGCGCTCGGCGGCCACGTCGATTTCGACCTTCAGTGCCAGCTTGGCCGCGCCGTGCACCAGCACCGGCGCGGTGGCGCTCTGCTTCGCGAACTCGGCGTCGTCGGCGATCAGCTCCACGCTGCTCAGCTTGGCCAGCACCTTCAGCACGGCCGCGGCTTCGGACAGGAAGCTCAGGTCGCCGCCCACCAGCAGCGGCACGCGCTCGGCGGGGCTGAGGTTCATCTCGCTGCGCAGGCTGCGGCAGGTGCCCACCACGGCCTTGAGCTGGGCCATCCAGGCGTCGGCGGTCGCGTCGATGCGCTCGGGCTGGGCCACGGGGTAGGGCGCCTGGCCGATGTAGTCCACCGTCTTGCGGCCGGCCACCGGCGCGACGCTCTGCCACAGCTCCTCGGTGATGAAGGGCGCGATGGGGTGCAGCAGGCGCAGCGTGGTCTCCAGCACGCGGATCAGCGTGCGGCGCGTGGCGCGCTGCTGGGACTCGTCGCCGGTCTGGATCTGCACCTTGGCAATCTCCAGGTACCAGTCGCAGTACTCATCCCAGACGAAGCTGTAGATGGCGTTGGCGACGTTGTCCAGGCGGTACTCGGCAAAGCCCTGGGCCACGGCGGCTTCGACGCGCTGCAGCTCGCTGACGATCCAGCGGTCGGCGGGGCTGAACTTGTTGTAGCCGGGCGGGCAGTGGCCTTCCGCATGTGCGAGACCGCAGTCCTGGCCTTCGGTGTTCATCAGCACGAAGCGCGTCGCGTTCCAGAGCTTGTTGCAGAAGTTGCGGTAGCCCTCGCAGCGCTTGGTGTCGAAGTTGATGTTGCGGCCCAGCGTGGCGTAGCTGGCCATCGTGAAGCGCAGCGCGTCGGCGCCGTAGGCCGGCATGCCCTCGGGGAATTCCTTCTTCACGCGGGCGGCGACCTTGGGCGCCGTCTCGGGCTTGCGCAGGCCGGTGGTGCTCTTCTTGGTCAGCGTGTCCAGGTCGCAGCCCTGGATGAGGTCCACCGGGTCCAGCACATTGCCTTCGGACTTGCTCATCTTCTGGCCCTGCGAGTCACGCACCAGGCCGTGGATGTAGACGTCCTTGAACGGCACCTGGCCGGTGAAGTGCTTGGTCATCATGATCATCCGGGCGACCCAGAAGAAGATGATGTCGTAGCCGGTCACGAGCACGGAGGACGGCAGGAACAGCTGCTGCTCCAGCGTCTTCTCGGGCCAGCCCAGCGTCGAGAACGGTACCAGCGCCGACGAGTACCAGGTGTCCAGCACGTCGGGGTCGCGCGTCAGCTCGCCGACGTAGCCGGCGGCTTTGGCCCGGGCCTGTGCTTCCTCTTCGCTGCGCGCGACGAACAGCTCGCCGTTCGTGCCGTACCAGGCTGGGATCTGGTGGCCCCACCACAGCTGGCGCGAGATGCACCAGTCCTGCAGATTGCCCATCCAGTGGTTGTAGGTGTTGACCCACTGCTCGGGGAAGAACTTCACCTCGCCGCTGGCCACCGCCTCGATGGCGCCGTCGGCAATGCTCTTGCCGCTGCTGCCGGGCTTGGTGACGGCGACGAACCACTGGTCCGTCAGCATGGGCTCGATGACTTGGCCGGTGCGCTCGCAGCGCGGCACCTGCAGCTTGTGCTTCTTGACCTCCACCAGCAGACCCAGGGCCTCCAGGTCGGCCACGATGCGCTTGCGCGCGACGAAGCGGTCCAGGCCGCGGTAGGTCTCCGGGGCGTTGTCGTTGATCTTGGCCTGCAGGTCCAGCACCGAGATCATCGGCAGGTTGTGCCGCTGGCCGACGGCGTAGTCGTTGGTGTCGTGGGCCGGCGTGACCTTGACGACGCCGGTGCCGAACTCGCGGTCCACGTAGTCGTCCGCGATGATCGGAATCTCGCGGTCGGTCAGCGGCAGCTTGACGAGCTTGCCGATCAGCGCGGCATAGCGCTCGTCGTCGGGGTGGACCATGACGGCCACGTCGCCCAGCATGGTCTCGGGCCGGGTGGTGGCCACGACGACCGAGCCGGAACCATCGACGAGCGGATAGCGGATGTGCCACAGCGAGCCGTCTTCCTCCTCGGACGACACCTCCAGGTCCGACACCGCGGACTGCAGCACCGGATCCCAGCTCACCAGCCGCTTGCCGCGGTAGATCAGGCCTTCCTCGTACAGCCGCACAAAGGTCTCGACGACCACGCTGGACAGCTTCTCGTCCATCGTGAAGTACTCGTGCGCCCAGCTCACCGAGTCGCCCAGGCGGCGCATCTGGCTGGTGATGGTGTTGCCCGACTCCTGCTTCCATTCCCACACGCGGGCGACGAAGTTCTTGCGGCCCAGGTCGTGGCGGCTCTGGCCCGCGGCCTGCAGCTGGCGCTCCACGACGATCTGCGTCGCGATGCCGGCGTGGTCGGTGCCGGGCACCCACAGCGTGTTGTGGCCCAGCATGCGGTGGTAGCGCGTCAGCGAGTCCATCACCGTCTGGTTGAAGGCATGGCCCATGTGCAGCGTGCCGGTCACGTTGGGCGGCGGCAGCTGGATGCTGAACGAGGGCTTGGCGGGGTCCAGCGTCGGCGCGTACAGGCCGGCGGCCTCCCAGGTGGGGCCCCAGTGGGCTTCCAGCGCGGCGGGTTCGAAGGACTTGGCGAGTTCGGTCATGGCGGGCGCTTCAAAACGGCACGGGGCGTCCTCCTGGCAGAGGGCGCCCCGTGGCGGTGATTCGGGGATGGTCGATTGTCTTACATGAACAAATGCTCGCCCGGGTTGGCGCCGCCGAGGATGACGTAGTTGACCCTCTTCAGGTCCGCCAGCTGCGTACCGCCCGCATAGGAGATGGAGCTCTGCAGGTCTTCCTGCATCTCGCGCAGCGTGTCGCCCAGCTTGCCCTTGACTGGCTCCAGGATGCGCTTGCCTTCCACGTGGCGGTACTCGCCCTTGTTGAAGTCCGAGGCCGAGCCGTAGTACTCCTTGAACAGCTTGCCGTCCACCTCCACGGTCTTGCCGGGCGACTCCTCGTGGCCGGCGAACAGCGAGCCGACCATCACCATGCTGGCGCCGAAGCGCACGCTCTTGGCGATGTCGCCATGGTGGCGGATGCCGCCGTCGGCCACGATGGGCTTGGTGGCCACGCGGGCGCACCACTTCAGCGCCGACAGCTGCCAGCCGCCGGTGCCAAAGCCCGTCTTGAGCCGCGTGATGCAGACCTTGCCCGGGCCCACGCCCACCTTGGTCGCGTCCGCGCCCCAGTTCTCCAGGTCGATGACGGCCTCGGGCGTGCCCACGTTGCCGGCGATGACGAAGGTGTCGGGCAGCCGCTGCTTGATGTGGGCGATCATGCGCTGCACGCTCTCGGCATGGCCGTGGGCGATGTCGATGGTCAGGTAGTCGGCGCCCAGGCCCTCGGCGGCCAGCTGGTCCACCAGCGCATGGTCGGCCGGCTTGACGCCCACGCTCAGCGAGACCAGCAGGCCCTTGTCGCGCATGCTGCGCGCATAGGCCAGGCTGTCCAGGTCGAAGCGGTGCATCACGTAGAAGTAGCCCTCGCGGGCCAGCATCTCGGTGATGGGCTCGTCCACCACGGTCTTCATGTTGGCGGGCACCACCGGCAGCTTGAAGCGGTGCGGGCCGAACTGCACGGAGGTGTCGCAGTCCGAGCGGCTCTCCACGCGGCATTTGCGCGGCAGCAGCAGGATGTTGTCGTAGTCGAAGATTTCCATGGCGTCTTCCAGTGGGAGGCGCCGGAAATCCTGGGCAGCGCCCAGAAAAAACCGGGCGCCAAAGATTTGGGCCCGGTGATTGATTCTACGCAGCGTGCCCGAAGAAGCGCCGGTGGATGCGCCGCGTGGTCCACCAGACACCGGCCAGCACGACCGGGATGGCCGCGCCCGCCGCCAGCTCGGGCGTGACCGGCAGCCAGCCTTCTGCCTTCAGGGCCTTGAAGCCGTACAGCAGCAGGCTGACGACGTAGTAGGTGATGGCCGCCAGCGACAGCCCCTCCACCGTGGCCTGCATGCGCAGCTGGGTGCGCTGGCCCTCGCCCAGCTGGGCCAGCAGCTGCTGGTTCTGCGCCTCGGTCGCGATGTCCACCCGCGTGCGCAGCAGCGCGCTGGCGCGCTCGATGCGCTGCGACAGCGCGGCCAGCCGCTGGGCCGTGGCGGCCACGGTGGCGATGGCGGGCGACAGGCGGCGCTGCATGAACTCGCCCAGCGTCTGCGTGCCCGACACCTTGCCCTCGTGCAGTTCGTCGATGCGGGCCTGCACGATGGCGTGATAGGCCTGGGTGGCGGCAAAGCGGTACTGGTGCTCGGCCGTGGCGTGCTCGATGCGCGCGGCGGTGGAGATCAGGTCGTCCAGCAGCTCGGCCTCGGAGGTACCGCGGCGCTCCAGCCGTGCGGTGATGTCGGCCAGCGTGGTCTCCACCTCGGCCAGCGTGCCGCCTAGCGACTTGGCCGCCGGCAGGCCGCGCAAGGCCATCAGCCGGTAGGTCTCCAGCTCCAGCAGGCGCTGGCAGATGCGACCGGCGCGGGTCTCGGGCGTGCCGGGCTCGGCCAGCACGACGATGTGCTCGAAGCCGCTGGCGCGCAGGCAGAAGTCGGTCACCACCAGCGAATGCCCGCCCATCGTCGAGGCGACCACCGCATGGGCGCCGAACCAGGCCCGCGCCTCGGCCAGCGCGGACGGCGTGAAGGTCAGCGGCCGCTCGACCATGACCAGCTTGATGGCCGCGAAGGTGCGCCCCGGGATGGCGGCCAGCCAGTCGGGCGCCACGCGCAGCGGCAGGCCGTCCAGCGTCTGCGCACTGGCCTCGGCATCGGCCGGCAGCGGCTGCACGACCGCGTAGCGGGTGAACTCCGCATGTCGCTCCCATTTCAGCGAGAAATCGCCGCAGCGCAGGCGCAGGAAGTTGGCGTTCAGCGCCTCGGCGGGCAGTGCTTGCTGGCCCGGCAGGCGGCACAGGTGGGCATGCTCCTGCGCGCGGCTGATGCCGTCGTTGAGCACGGCGACGTGGATGATCACCGCCGGCAGGCGGATGCGCGCCGGCGGCCGCGCGTGCACCTCGTTGTGCAGCGTCAGGCGCAGGGCGTCGTCCGGAGGGAGCGGGCGGTCTTCGTGCATGTCTCGACTCATGGCCCCAGGCTAGTGCCTAGGCGTGGCACCAACATGGCTCGATAAGATTCCAGCCTTCGTACATCAGCATCGGCGGCTTACGTCTTCACCATGCAACATTCATTCCCCGCCGTGGTCATCAGCGGCACGGGCCTGTACCGCCCGCCGCACGTCATCAGCAACGCCGAACTGGTCCAGGCCTTCAACGCCTATGCCGACCGCCAGAACGCGCTGCATGCCGACGCCATCGCGCGCGGCGAGCGCCAGCCCATGGCGCATTCCAGCGTCGAGTTCATCGAAAAGGCCTCCGGCATCAAGCAGCGCTACGTCATCGAGAAGGACGGCGTGCTGGACCCGGCGCGCATGTACCCGCGCTTCCAGCCCCGGCCGGACGACCAGCTGTCGCTGATGGCCGAGATCGCGGTGGATGCCGCGAAGCAGGCGCTGGCCCAGGCCGGCAGGACGGGTGCCGACATCGACGCGGTGCTGTGTTCCAGCGCCAACATGCAGCGCGCCTACCCTGCCATGGCGGTCGAGATCCAGCAGGCGCTGGGCGCAGGCGGCTACGGCTTCGACATGAACGTGGCCTGCTCGTCCGCCACCTTCGCGCTGGAGCAGGCCTTCAATGCGGTGCGTACCGGCTCGGCCAAGTGCGTGCTGGTGGTCAACCCCGAGATCACGTCGGCCCACCTGGAGTGGCGCGACCGCGACTGTCATTTCATCTTCGGCGACGTCTGCACGGCCCTCATCGTCGAGCGCGCCGACGCGGCCAAGGGCCCCGACCAGTGGGAGATCCTGGGTACCCAGCTGGCCACGCAGTTCAGCAGCAACATCCGCAACAACTTCGGCTTCATGAACCGCGCCGAAGACCGCGATCCCGACGCCCGCGACCTGACCTTCTATCAAGAGGGCCGCAAGGTCTTCAAGGAAGTGGTGCCCATGGCCGCGGCCCACATCGAGACCCACCTGGGCAAGCTGGGCCTGGCGCCGGCCGAGATGCGCCGCTACTGGCTGCACCAGGCCAACCAGGGCATGAATCAGCTGGTCATCAAGAAGCTGGTGGGCGCCGATGCCGGCAGCGACGTGGCGCCGCTGATCCTGGACCAGTACGCCAACACCGCGTCGGCCGGCTCCATCATCGCCTTCCACCACCACCGCGCCGACCTGAAGGCGGGCGACGCGGGCGTGATCTGCTCCTTCGGCGCGGGCTATTCCATCGGCAGCGTGGTGGTGCGCAAGCGCTAGAACCGCAGGGACACGCCGACCGTCCCTGCCCAATCGGGTGCGGGGCGGGAGAGCCCGCGGAAGATCGCGGCATCCAGGCGGGCATTGCTGCCCAGCTGCCAGGTCAGCCCCGTGCCCAGGGTGACGACGTTGCCGCCGTGCCGGGCCGGTGCAAGACGCTGTGCGGCCGCCTCGACAAAGCCGCCCAGTGGCTCGCCCAGCGGCAGCCCCAGGCTGGCCGACAGCATGGCGCCCGTGTAGCGCCGGCCGCTCTCGTCGCGGTCGCTCACGAGGCCGGCCATGGTGCCTAGCGAATAGCCCCGTGGCAGTTCCCAGGCGGCCAGCAGGGCTGCGGCGGGCCGCATGCCCCGGCCCTTGAAGTCGCCGCTGCCCGTGGGGGTTGCGAGCTGCAGCAGCCAGCCGAGTGCCGGGCCATCATCGCTTGCGTCGCTCTGTTTCCACTTCAGCCCGACGCTCATGTCGCCTCGCCCGCGAGCCAGTGGCGCACGCTGGCGAAGCAGCCCCTCGCTCTCCAGCCGCAGCTCCAGCGCATGACCCAGCCCCAGGCGCAACAGCGTGGGCGTGGCCCGCTGACGGGTGGCGCCGTCGCGCTGCCATGCCCCGCTGGTTTCCAGCTGAAGGCGTCCGGCAGCGATCACCTCGGGGCCGTTCGTGAAGTCCGGTCGGTCCGGCGAGATGCCCTCGTCGGCCAGGGCCGGCAGCGCGGCAAGCAACAGGCAGGGAGCGAAACGCGTCAGGATCGTGGCAGGGTGCGAAAGCTTGCGGGCAACTGTAGGGCCAGGCACGCGGCGCGGCGATTGCCGGTAGGCCGGGTCCGCCGAGGCGTCGGCTATCGTGTCGGCCATGAGCGACCTGACCTTCTTCTGGCACGACTACGAGACCTTCGGCCGCGTCCCGCGGCGCGACCGCCCGGCGCAGTTCGCCGGCCTGCGTACCGATGCCGAGCTCAACGAGGTCGGCGAGCCGTTGATGCTGTACTGCCAGCCGGCGCCCGACTACCTGCCCGACCCCGAGTCCTGCCTGCTCACCGGCATCCTGCCGCAGCACTGCCTGGAGCGCGGTGTGCCGGAGCATGAATTCGCGGCCGCCATCGAGACCGTGCTGGCCCTGCCCGGCACCATCGGCGTGGGCTACAACAGCATCCGCTTCGACGACGAGGTCACGCGGCATCTGTTCTGGCGCAACCTCATCGACCCCTATGGCCGCGAGTGGCAGAACGGCTGCGGCCGCTGGGACCTACTGGACGTGGTGCGCTGCGCCTATGCGCTGCGGCCTGACGGCCTCGAATGGCCCCGGCACGAGGACGGCCGCCCCAGCTTCAAGCTGGAGCACCTGACCGCCGCCAACGGCCTGGCCCACGAGGCGGCGCACGATGCGCTGTCCGACGTGCGCGCCACCGTGGCGCTGGCGCGCAAGCTGCGCCAGGCCCAGCCCAAGCTGTGGGACTTCTGCCTCAAGCTGCGCACCAAGCAGGCCGTGTGGGACGAGATCGGCGTGGGCAAGCCCTTCCTGCACGTGTCGGGCATGTACGGGCCGGAGCGCGGCTGCATCGCGCTGGTCTGGCCGCTGGCGCCACACCCCACCAACAAGAACGAGCTCATCGTTTGGGACTGCGCCGCCTCGCCCGAGGAACTGCTGACGCTGAGCGCCGCGGCCATCCGAGAGCGCATGTTCACCAAGCAGGACGAACTGCCCGAGGGCGTCACGCGGCTGCCGATCAAGACCATCCACGTCAACAAGAGCCCCATCGTCATCGGCAACCTGAAGACGCTCAGCCCGGCGATGGCCCAGCGCTGGGGGCACGACCTGGAGGCCCAGCTGGCCCATGCGCGGCTGCTGGCCGAGAAGGGTCGGCTGCTGGATGGCCTGTGGCCGGACGTGTTCCAGCGCGAGCCTTTCGCCCCCGCCGATGTGGACGAAGACCTCTACGGCGGCTTCATCGGCAACGAGGACCGCCGCGCGCTGAACCGCGTGCGCACGATGACGCCGGAGCAGCTCACCGAGCGCGCGGCCCAAGGCAAGCTGGCCTTCCAGGACGGGCGGCTGGACGAGTTGGTCTTCCGCTGGCGTGCACGCAACTTCCCGGCCAGCCTGTCGGCGGCCGAGGCCGAGCGTTGGCTGGCCCATCGCGCCGCGCGGCTGCACGAAGGCGAGGGCGGGGCGCAGACGCTGGCCGCCTTCATGGAGCGTATCGATGCGCTGGGCGAGACGGCGGACGAGCGCGGCGAGGCCATCCTGTCGGCGCTGTACGACTATGCGGAGCAGGTCGCGCCTTAGACCGTGATCTGCCGCATGGTCTTCGCAGGCCAGTCCTGCGATAGTCAGACCCTGAAGAAAGCCCAGGAGACCCCATGAGCAGCACTGCAACCGCCCCCGCCGAAGACCTGACCGCCGCGCGCCTGCGTGCGCTGCTGGTGCGGGCACCGACGGCCATCGCCTTCGTGTCCGGCCAGCGCTTCGAGGTCGTCAGCGAGGAGTTCAACCACCTGTTCGGCTTTGGCGACGACAGCGACCTGACCGGGCAGTCCACGCGGACGGTGCACACCAACGACCTGGCGCATGCGCAGCTGCAGGAGCGTGCCGCCGCCGCCTTCGCCGCGGGCCGGCCGCTGGACGAGGAGATCGAGTACGTCAAGCGCGACGGGCATCGCTTCTGGGGCCGCCTGCAGGCCACGCCGGTGCACTGGGACAAGCCGGCCGACGAGGCCTTGTGGATCATCGAGGACGTGACCGCCGCCCGCGCCCAGCGCCTGCAGCCCACCTGGACGGCCAAGCACGACATGGTCACCGAGCTGGCCAACCGCCGCGAGTTCGAGCGCCGCCTGTCCGAGCATGTCGGCAGCCGGCGCAACGAGCCGGTGTCGGTGCTGTGGCTGGACGTGGACAGGTTCGCCGACGTGGTCAAGGGCATGGGCCCGGAGGTGGGAGACCATTACCTGTACGGCCTGGGCCAGATGCTGATCGGCAAGGTGCGGGCGTCCGACCTGGTGGCGCGGCTGGAGGAAGACCATTTCGCCATCCTGCTGCCCGATTGCGATGCGCACTACGCGCAGATCATTGCCGAGAAGATCCGGGCTGCCGTCGCGGGCTACCGGCTGCGCTGGGGCCTGCACCGCACGCGCGTGAAGGCGTCGCTGGGCGTGGTGCAGATCCAGCCCACGCTGACCTCGGTGGACGCGGTGCTGGGCGGGGCCGCGCTGGCCTGCACCGAGGCCAAGGCGGCCGGCGGCGACAGCGTGCGGGTGTACGTGCCAGCCGGCGGCTACGAGGAGCTGGCGGGCTGATTTCACGCCGGGCCGGGCGGTGATCCCGTGACATGAGGGGTTTTTCGTCGTTTGTTCTAAAGTTCAGCCCAGCCCGGTCGATGTAGCGGCCATAGCGCTAGAAGGTTGAGACCATGAACGTCGCCCTGTCCACCGCCTTGTCCGGCATCTCCGCCGCGAACGAGCGCCTGCGCGCGTCGGCGGCCAACGTCGCCAACCTGGCCACCAGCAACCAGGCCCGCCCCAGCGTCGAGCCGACCAATGTCGACAAGGCGCCCGAGCGCGAGATCAACCCGGCCAACGAGGTCGTGGAGCAGCAGTCGGCCGCCTATGCCTTCGTTGCCAACCTGAAGGTGTTGCAGACGCAGATCAACACCACCGGCGCGCTGCTGGACATCAAGGCCTGAGCGCCGGCCGCCGGCGGTACGCAGGGATCAGCGACCTTCGGGTCGCTTTTTCATGCCTGCAGGAAAAAGCCCGCCGGGCTTGCGCGCGGCGGGCTGCGGTGAAGCCGCTGGGCTTCAGCAGGTGGCGGCGGTCGCCACGTTCTTGGCGGTCTCCGCGTACTCCTCGATCTGGTCGAAGTTCATATAGCGGTACACGCTCGCGGCATCCTTGTTGATGATGCCCATGGCCTCGTGGTACTCGGCCACCGTCGGGATCCTGCCCAGCTTGGACGCAATGGCGGCCAGCTCGGCCGAGGCCAGGAACACGTTGGTGTTCTTGCCCAGGCGGTTGGGGAAGTTGCGGGTCGACGTGGACACCACGGTCGCGCCCTCGCGCACCTGGGCCTGGTTGCCCATGCACAGGCTGCAGCCCGGCATTTCGGTGCGGGCACCGGCGGTGCCGAAGGCGGCGTAATGGCCTTCCTTGATCAGCTCGCTCTGGTCCATCTTGGTGGGCGGGGCGACCCACAGCTTGACCGGGATGTCGCGCTGGCCGCCCAGCAGCTTGGCCGCGGCGCGGAAGTGGCCGATGTTGGTCATGCACGAGCCGATGAAGGCCTCGTCGATCTTGGTGCCGGCGACTTCGGACAGCGTCTTCGCGTCATCTGGATCGTTGGGGCAGCAGAGGATGGGCTCCTTGATGTCGGCCAGATCGATTTCGATGACGGCCGCGTATTCGGCGTCCTTGTCGGCTTCCAGCAGCTGCGGGTTGGCCAGCCAGGCCTCGACCTTCTCGATGCGGCGCTGCAGCGTCTTCGCGTCCTGGTAGCCGTCGGCGATCATGTTCTTCATCAGCACGACGTTGGAGGTCAGGTACTCCTTGATCGGCTCGGGGTTGAGCTTGATCGTGCAGCCGGCCGCCGAGCGTTCGGCGGAGGCGTCGCTCAGCTCGAAGGCTTGCTCCACCTTCAGGTCGGGCAGGCCTTCGATCTCCAGGATGCGACCCGAGAAGATGTTCTTCTTGCCGGCCTTGGCGACGGTCAGCAGGCCGGCCTTGATCGCATACAGCGGGATGGCGTGCACCAGGTCGCGCAGCGTGACGCCCGGCTGCATCTGGCCCTTGAAGCGCACCAGCACCGACTCCGGCATGTCCAGCGGCATCACGCCGGTGGCGGCGCCGAAGGCCACCAGGCCCGAGCCCGCGGGGAAGGAGATGCCGATGGGGAAGCGGGTGTGCGAGTCGCCGCCGGTGCCCACCGTGTCGGGCAGCAGCAGGCGGTTCAGCCAGCTGTGGATGACGCCGTCGCCCGGGCGCAGGGCCACGCCGCCGCGGTTGCTGATGAAGGCGGGCAGCTCGCGGTGGGTCTTCACGTCCACAGGCTTCGGGTAGGCGGCCGTGTGGCAGAAGGACTGCATGACCAGATCGGCCGAGAAGCCCAGGCAGGCCAGGTCCTTCAGCTCGTCGCGGGTCATGGGGCCGGTGGTGTCCTGGGAGCCGACGGTGGTCATCTTGGGCTCGCAGTAGGTGCCCGGGCGGATGCCCTGGCCTTCCGGCAGGCCGCAGGCACGACCGACCATCTTCTGGGCCAGCGTGAAGCCCTTGCCGGTGTCCTTGGGCGCGACCGGCAGGCGGAACGCGGTGGAGGCGGGCAGGCCCAGGAACTCGCGCGCCTTGGCGGTCAGCGAGCGGCCGATGATGAGGTTGATGCGGCCGCCGGCGCGCACTTCGTCCAGCAGCACGTCGCTCTTGAGCTTGAACTCGGCGACGACCTCGCCGTTCTTCAGCAGCTTGCCGTCATAGGGCAGCACGTCGATGACGTCGCCCATCTCCAGCTTGGACACGTCCACCTCGATGGGCAGCGAGCCGGAGTCTTCCTGCGTGTTGAAGAAGATGGGGGCGATCTTGCCGCCCAGCGTCACGCCGCCGAAGCGCTTGTTCGGCACGAAGGGGATGTCCTGGCCGGTGGCCCAGATGACGCTGTTGGTGGCGGACTTGCGGCTGGAGCCGGTGCCGACCACGTCGCCCACGTAGGCCACCAGGTGACCCTTCTTCTTCAGGTCCTCGATGAACTGCATCGGGCCGCGCTTGCCGTCTTCCTCGGGCTTGAAGGCCGCGTCCGGGCGGGTGTTCTTCAGCATGGCCAGGTAGTGCAGCGGGATGTCCGGGCGGCTCCAGGCGTCGGGGGCAGGGGACAGGTCGTCGGTGTTGGTCTCGCCGGGCACCTTGAAGACGGTGACGGTGATCTTCTTCTCGACCTCGGGGCGGCTGGTGAACCACTCGGCGTCGGCCCAGCTCTTCATCACTTCCTGGGCCTTGGCATTGCCGGCCTTGGCCTTGGCGGCGACGTCGTTGAAGTAGTCGAACATCAGCAGGGTCTTCTTCAGACCCTCGGCCGCGACGCCCGCCACTTCGGCATCGTCCAGCAGCTCGATCAGCGGATGCACGTTGTAGCCGCCCACCATGGTGCCCAGCAGCTCGGTCGCCTTGGACCTGGAGATCAGGCCGACCGTGATGTCGCCATGCGCGACGGCGGCCAGGAACGAGGCCTTGACTTTGGCGGCGTCGTCAACGCCCGGCGGCACGCGGTGCGTCAGCAGGTCCAGCAGGAAGGCCTCTTCGCCGGCCGGCGGGTTCTTGATGAGCTCGATCAGCTCGGCCACCTGCTTGGCATCCAGCGGCAGGGGCGGGATGCCGAGGGCGGCGCGCTCGGCGGCATGTTGGCGGTAGGCGGCAAGCATCAGGTTCTCCAGTGAAACAGCTTAGGGGTGGGCCGGGACGATGATCCTCAGCCCCTTGAAATAGTCGCGGTAGAAGCCCGCGTCGCGGGTGATCAGGGCGTCGCACTGCATCATGGCGTGGGCGCCGATGAGGAAGTCGGCCACCGTGCGGCTGCGGTTGCCGCCGCGCTGGCGGTAGCGCCGCTGCATCTCGCCAGCACGCAGCGCGGACTTGGCCTCCATGGGGTCGAAGCGGATGCCCAGCTCCTCCAGGAAGCGCAGCACCTCGGCGCCGCCCTGGAAGGCCGTGCAGATCTCGGCCAGGGCGACCTCGCTGAGCACCACCGGGCCGACGCGCAGCGCCTGGCGCACCGCCTCGGCGGCGGCAGCACTTGCGTCCTCGCTGCCGGCGATGACGTCGATCAGCACCGAAGAGTCGGCCGCGATCAAGGCTTGTCGCCCTCCGGCTCGGACTCGGGGGGGAGGTAGGGGTCGCCGGGCGCGTGGCCGCGGATGGCCCGCATGGCTTCGTCGGTGTCGGCGAAGCCGTCCAGCTTGAAGCGCCCGCGCAGCTTGGCGAGTGCGTCGTCAACGTTCTTGCGCAGGATGATGCGCCCGCCGTCCAGCTCGACCTTGAGCGTGGTGCCCTTGGTCAGGCCCAGGGCATCTCGGACGGCTTTGGGCAGCGTGATCTGCCCGCGTTCGGCAACGGTGGCTTCCATGGCGCCTCCAGCGGCTGGGCGCAACGGCGGTGGCGCTCAGGTATGCATCAAAAAGTATGCATCCATTCTACATACCGAAGCCGGTGGGCTTCAAGGCGCGCGCCTACCGCGTGGTGGGCGAAATGCCCAGGCTGCTCTGGGCCGTCGCGGCGGCCTCGGCCTCGGGGTTGGCCAGCTTGGCGGCCTTGGCGGCCGCAATCAGCTTTTCCTGCTCCGGGTGGATGCATTCGTCCAGCAGGCGCTGGCCGATCTTGGTGTCCAGCAGCATGGACTTGTTGGCGATCTGGATCATCAGCGTGCGGCCCGTCACGTCCTCCAGGCGCAGGGCGCCGGTGGACGACAGCACTGGCTTCATCGTGATGAGCTGCTTCTTCCAGGCCACGTTGATGTAGCCCGCCATCTTGGGGTGCTTGTCGATATGCACGCTTTCCTTGAACTCGCAGGCGTAGTCGCCGATGTAGGCGCGCTCGGCCGCGGCCAGCTGGGCTTCATCGGCGTCGGCCAGCACGGGCTCGGGCGGGGGCGGCGGCGCCTTCTTGGCCACGGTCTGGGGCTTGGCCTTGGCCTTGACGGCTGCGGGCTTGGTGGGTGCGGGTTTGGTGGCCGGGGCCTGGGCAAGTGCCGGCAGCGCGGCGCCCAGGATCAAGGCGGCGGCGCAGCCGCGGAGCTTGGAGGACAGCATCGGGGAGGGGGAGGGGACAAGGCGGCGAATGATGGCGGCAAACCGGCTGGGCCGCCGTGAGCGAATGTAGTCATTGTCCGACCTACACGGACGGCCCGGCGCCCGTGCTTTACCCGATGGCCGCTGGGAAGAAGGCCCGCCGAGCCTCGTCGGGCATGGGGCTGCCGGTGCGCTGGGCGCGCTCCAGCACGGTCCAGAAGTAGCGATAGCTGGCCCGGTCGTGCAGGCGGTCGCGAAAGGCCATGGGCGCCCAGTGCCGGGCCTGGGCGGTCAGCAGCAGCTCCGCCGCCTCGGCCACCTCGTCGGCCGCCGGTGCGAAGGCCTGGACGATGGGGCGGATCTGGTCGGGATGGATGCTCCACATGCGCGTGTAGCCGAACTCGCGCGCGGCGCGCCGGGCGGCGGCCGCCAGCCGCTCGGTGTCGCGGAACTCGGTGACGACGCAGTGCGACGGCGTCTTGCCGAAGGCGTGGGCGGCAGCGGCGATTTCCAGCTTGGCGCGCACGACCAGCGGGTGTTCGAACTGGCCGGGCAGCTCCATCGCGGTCTTGGGGATGGCGCCGCCGTGGGCCGAGACGAAGTCCATCAGGCCGAAGGACAGCGATTCGATGCGGGGATGCGCGGCGATGCGGAAGACCTCGCGCAGCGCGCCATGGGTTTCGATGAGGACTTGCAGCGGCAGCCGGGGCGCGCCGTGGCGCGCGCAGGCCGCGTCGATGGCGGCGACCGCGCGCTCGACGTCATCGGCGCTGTCGGGCTTGGGGATCATCAGATAGGCCAGGCGGCGGCCGGCCTTGCCGATCAGCGTGTCCACATCGGCCTCGAAGGCGGCATGGCCCCAGGGGTGGACGCGCGCGCCGACGCGGCCGAAGCGGTTGGCGGCGCTGGTCGCCAGCTCGGCGATCAGCAGCGCGTGCTCGGCCTCGCCGCCGACGGGCGCGCCGTCCTCGGCGTCCAGCGTGATGTCGAACACCGGGCCCAGCTCGGCCTGCAGGGCCAGGCTCTTCCTCATGCGCGCCTCGACGCCGCAGTAGTGGTCCACGACCGGCAGCCCGGGCGGTGGGGCTTCATGGCCGAACAAGGCCTGACGGGGATGGAGCAGATCGTTCATTGCAATGAAAAAGGGTCGGCGATGCCGACCCTTCGGAGTGGGACGCGCGGCCCGATTACAGCAGGTGCTTGACGCCGTCCTGCTCGTCCAGCAGTTCCTTCAGCGTCTTGTTGATGCACTCCTGCGAGAACTCGTCGATGCTGATGCCCTCGACGATCTTGTACTCGCCGCCTTCACAGGTGACCGGGTAGCCGAACATGACTTCCTTGGGGATGCCGTATTCGCCGTTCGACGGGATGCCCATCGTGACCCACTTGCCGTTGGTGCCCAGGGCCCAGTCGCGCATGTGGTCGATGGCGGCGTTGGCGGCCGAGGCGGCCGACGACAGGCCGCGGGCGGCGATGATGGCTGCGCCACGCTTGCCCACGGTGGGCAGGAAGACCTCGCGGTTCCACTGTTCGTCGTTGATCAGCGCCTTGACCGACTGGCCCTCGATGGTGGCGTTGCGGTAATCGGCATACATCGTCGGCGAGTGGTTGCCCCAGACGGCCAGCTTCTCGATGGCGCCGACCGGCTTGCCGGTCTTGGCGGCGATCTGCGAGGCGGCGCGGTTGTGGTCCAGGCGCAGCATGGCGGTGAAGTTCTTGGCCGGCAGATCGGGGGCCGACTTCATCGCGATGTAGGCATTGGTGTTGGCCGGGTTACCGACCACCAGCACCTTGACGTTGCGCGAGGCGACGGCGTTCAGGGCCTTGCCCTGCACCGTGAAGATTTGGGCGTTGGCGGCCAGCAGGTCGGCGCGCTCCATGCCGGGGCCGCGCGGACGTGCGCCGACCAGCAGCGCATAGTCGGTGTCCTTGAAGGCGGTCATCGGGTCGCTGTGGGCCTCGACGCCGGCCAGCAGCGGGAAGGCGCAGTCTTCCAGTTCCATGATGACGCCCTTGAGCGCGTTCTGGGCCTTCTCGTCGGGGATCTCCAGCAGCTGCAGGATGACGGGCTGGTCCTTGCCTAGCATTTCGCCGGAGGCGATGCGGAACAGCAGGGCGTAGCCGATCTGGCCGGCAGCGCCGGTGACGGCGACGCGAACGGGTTTCTTGCTCATGGAAATCTCCGAGGGGCAGTTGAGAAAAGCTGAGGGCGAATCCCGTCAAGTGTACGGGCTTGCCCTGTGCTGCAATGCGCCATGCCCGCAACCAAGCCCCGCCCGCCCGCTCCGCTTTACGAGCAGATTCGCCAGCTCATCGTCGCCGCGCTGGCCGCCGGCGAATGGCGGCCGGGCGATGCCCTGCCCAGCGAGGCGGCGCTGGCCGAGCGCTTCGCGGCCAGCCCCGGCACGGTGCGCCGCGCGCTGGACGAACTGGCCGCCGCCAACCTGGTGGAGCGGCGGCAGGGCAGCGGCACCTTCGTGTCCACCCATGCCGCGCCGCGCCAGCCGTTTCGCTTCCTGCGCCTGGTGCCCGACGACGCCAACGAGGTGTTCACGCGCGAGCTGCTGGGCTGCAGGCGGCTGCGGGCCAGCGCCGAGGTGGCGCGGGCGCTGGCGCTGCGCCCAGCCGAGCCGGTCATCGAGGTGCGCCGGCTGCTGCATCGCCGCGGCCGACCTGTCGTACTTGATGAACTGTGGCTTGCGGAACGACATTTCGAAGGGTTGAGCGCAGAAGTGATCGCGGGCCATTCGGGGGCGCTGTACGCGCTTTTCGAGGCCCGCTTCGGGGTCCACATGGTCCGCGCCGAGGAGAAGCTGCGCGCGGTCGGCGCCTCGCCCGAGGCGGCCCGGCTGCTGCAGGTGCCCGAGGGGCAGCCGCTGCTGAGCGTGCAGCGCCTGGCCTTCACCTATGGCGACCGGCCGGTCGAGCTCCGGCACGGGCTGTACCACACCGACCGCGATCACTACCGCAACGAGTTGAACTGAAGCTGACGATGACGCAGTGCAGCACAGACGCCAGTCGGTTATAGCCTTGGCCCTAGAATCGTTTGGTTTCACACCGATTACGCAGGGCCGACCATGACGGAAAGCGCAAAGACAAGACCCGTATACCGAAACATCCACGTCACCCAGATCCTGTCTTACCGCCTGCCTCCGGCGGGCATCGTCTCCATCCTGCATCGCATCAGCGGGCTGCTGATGTTCCTGCTGCTGCCCTTCGTGGTGTGGATGCTGGATGCCAGTCTCAGTACCGAGATTTCCTACGACGGCTTCACCAACGTCTTCGCGGCGGGCGTGGCCGGGTTGCCGGCTTGGTTCATCAAGCTGGTCACGCTGGGCCTGATCTGGGCCTACCTGCACCACTTCATCGCCGGCGTGCGCCACCTGTGGATGGATGCGACGCACAGTGTCAGCAAGGCCCAAGGCCAGAGCTCGGCGCTGATCACGCTGGTGCTGAGCGTGGCGCTCACGCTGCTGCTGGGCGCCAAGCTGTTCGGCCTGTACTGAGCTTCCGAGGAGAACAACAAGATGAGCACTTTCGGCTCCAAGCGCCTCGTCGTGGGCGCGCATTACGGTCTGCGTGACTGGCTGGCCCAGCGCATCACGGCCGTGTTGATGGCGGTGTTCACCGTCGCCGTGCTGGCGCGCTTCCTGATGCCCGGCGAGCTGGGCTACGACCACTGGTATCAGGTGTTCGCGCCGCAGTGGATGAAGCTGCTGACCTTCATCGCCATCCTGTCGCTGGCCTACCACGCGTGGGTGGGCGTGCGCGATATCTGGATGGACTACGTCAAGCCCGTCGGTGTCCGGCTGGCCCTGCAGGTGTTTTCTATCGTGTGGCTGCTCGGCTGTGCCGGCTGGGCGGTCCAGGTGTTGTGGAGACTGTGAGATGACGGCAAAGATTTCGACCCGCAAGTTCGACGTGGTCATCGTCGGGGCCGGTGGCTCCGGCATGCGGGCCTCGCTGCAGCTGGCGCTGGCCGGCCTGAACGTGGCCGTGCTGTCCAAGGTCTTCCCGACCCGCTCCCACACCGTCGCTGCTCAAGGCGGCATCGGCGCCTCGCTGGGCAACATGAGCGAGGACAACTGGCATTACCACTTCTTCGACACCGTCAAGGGCTCGGACTGGCTGGGTGACCAGGACGCCATCGAGTTCATGTGCCGCGAGGCGCCCAAGGTCGTCTACGAGCTGGAGCACTTCGGCATGCCGTTCGACCGCAACCCGGACGGCACCATCTACCAGCGCCCCTTCGGCGGCCACACGGCCAACTACGGCGAAAAGCCCGTGCAGCGCGCCTGTGCCGCGGCCGACCGTACCGGCCACGCCATGCTGCACACGCTCTACCAGCAGAACGTGAAGGCACGCACGCAGTTCTTCGTCGAGTGGATGGCCCTGGACCTGATCCGCGACGCCGAAGGCGACGTGGTGGGCGTCACGGCGCTCGAGATGGAGACCGGCGAGATCCACATCCTTCACGCCAAGTCGGTGCTGCTGGCCACCGGCGGCGCCGGGCGCATCTTCGCGGCCTCCACCAATGCCTTCATCAACACCGGTGATGGCCTGGGCATGGCGGCACGTGCCGGCATTCCGCTGGAAGACATGGAGTTCTGGCAGTTCCACCCCACCGGCGTGGCCGGTGCGGGCGTGCTGCTGACCGAAGGCTGCCGTGGCGAAGGCGCCATCCTGCGCAACGCCAACGGCGAACGCTTCATGGAGCGCTACGCGCCGACGCTGAAGGATCTGGCACCGCGTGACTTCGTGTCGCGCTGCATGGACCAGGAGATCAAGGAAGGTCGCGGCTGCGGTCCCAACAAGGACTACGTGGTGCTGGACATGACGCACCTGGGTGCCGAGACCATCATGAAGCGGCTGCCCTCGGTGTTCGAGATCGGCCACAACTTCGCCAACGTCGACATCACCAAGGAGCCCATCCCGGTCGTGCCCACCATCCACTACCAGATGGGCGGCATCCCGACCAACATCCACGGCCAGGTGGTGGTGCCGAAGAACGGCAACCCCAACGAGGTGGTCAACGGGCTGTATGCGGTGGGCGAGTGCTCCTGCGTCAGCGTGCACGGCGCCAACCGGCTGGGCACCAACTCGCTGCTGGACCTGCTGGTGTTCGGCCGTGCGGCCGGCAACCACATCGTCGACTTCGCGTCGCGTACCAAGGCCCACAAGCCGCTGCCGGCGGATGCCGCCGACCGTTCGCTGGCGCGCGTGGCGCGGCTGGACAGCAGCACCTCGGGCGAGTACGCGCAGGACGTCGCCAACGACATCCGCAGCACCATGCAGAAGCATGCCGGCGTGTTCCGCACCCAGGCGTCCATGGACGAGGGCGTGGTCAAGATCGCGGCGCTGGCCGAGCGCGTCAAGTCCATCACCCTGAAGGACAAGTCCAAGGTCTTCAACACCGCCCGCATCGAGGCGCTGGAGGTGGAGAACCTCATCGAGAGCGCACAGGCCACGATGGTGTCCGCCGCGGCACGCAAGGAAAGCCGCGGTGCCCACACCGTGAACGACTACGGCGACACGCCCGAGCATCCCAACGGCCGCAACGATGCCGAATGGATGAAGCACACGCTGTGGTACTCCGAAGGCAACCGGCTGGACTACAAGCCCGTCAACCTCAAGCCGCTGACGGCCGCCTCCATTCCGCCCAAGGTTCGCACCTTCTGACGCCCGCACGGCCCGTCGAAAGCAAACACCATGACCAAGCGTACGTTCCAGATTTACCGCTACGACCCGGACAAGGACGCCAAGCCCTACATGCAGACCCTGGAGGTCGAACTGGACGGCTCCGAGCGCATGCTGCTGGATGCCCTGATGAAGCTCAAGGCGCTGGATCCCAGCCTGAGCTTCCGCCGCAGCTGCCGCGAAGGCGTCTGCGGCTCGGACGCCATGAACATCAACGGCAAGAACGGTCTGGCCTGCCTGACCAATATGCGCACGCTGCCGGGCACCGTGGTGCTCAAGCCGCTGCCCGGCTTGCCGGTGGTGCGGGACCTGATCGTCGACATGACGCAGTTCTTCAAGCAGTACCACTCGATCAAGCCCTACCTGGTCAACGACAACATTCCGCCGGACACTGAGCGTCGCCAGTCGCCCGAGGAGCGTGACGAGCTCAACGGCCTGTACGAATGTATCCTGTGTGCCAGCTGCTCCACCAGCTGCCCCAGCTTCTGGTGGAACCCCGACAAGTTCGTCGGTCCGGCCGGCCTGCTGCAGGCCTACCGCTTCATCGCCGACAGCCGCGATGAAGCCACCAACGAGCGCCTGGACAACCTGGAAGATCCGTACCGCCTGTTCCGCTGCCACACCATCATGAACTGCGTGGACGTCTGCCCCAAGGGTCTGAACCCCACTAAGGCCATCGGCAAGATCAAGGAGCTGATGGTGCGCCGCGCCGTCTGACCGCCGTGAGTGACCTGCTGGCCCCGATGATCGACGAACGCGCGCTGTCCAAGCTGCGCTGGCGCTGCCGCCGGGGCCTGCTCGAGAACGACTTGTTCATCGAGCGTTTCTTCAACAGTCATCCGCAAGGCGTCACGGTCAAGCAGGCTGACGGCCTGACTGCGCTGATGGACCTGTCCGACAACGACCTGCTTGACCTGTTACTGCGCCGCAAGGAACCCAGTGGTGAAATCGACACCGCTGCGGTGCGCGAGGTTCTCGCCGAGCTGCGCACCTGAACCGCTTTTCAATACCCTAAGGACTGCACCATGACCCCGTCCGACGTGAAAGCCACCCTGTCGTTCTCCGACGGCAGCCCCTCGATGGACCTGCCGCTCTACAAGGGCAGCATCGGCCCGGATGTCATCGACATCCGCAAGCTCTACGCCCAGACCGGCAAGTTCACCTACGACCCCGGCTTCCTGTCGACGGCCTCGTGCAATTCGACCATCACCTACATCGATGGCGACAAGGGTGAGCTGCTGTACCGCGGCTATCCCATCGAGCAGCTCGCGGTGAACTGCGACTACCTCGAGACCTGCTACCTGCTGCTGTACGGAGAGCTGCCCAACGAGGCGCAGAAGGCGGACTTCGAGTACCGCGTCATGCACCACACGATGGTGAATGAGCAGATGCAGTTCTTCCTGCGCGGCTTCCGCCGTGACGCCCACCCGATGGCCGTCATGACGGGCCTGGTGGGCGCGATGTCGGCCTTCTATCACGACAGCACCGACATCAATAACCCCGAGCACCGCGAGATCGCGGCGATCCGTCTGATCGCCAAGATGCCCACGCTGGTGGCCATGGCCTACAAGTACACGATCGGCCAGCCCTACATCTACCCGAAGAACGACCTCAGCTACGCCGGCAACTTCATGCGCATGATGTTTGCCACGCCGTGCGAGGAGTACAAGCCCAACGACGTGCTGGTGCGCGCGATGGACCGCATCTTCACGCTGCACGCCGACCACGAGCAGAACGCGTCCACCTCGACCGTGCGCCTGTGCGGCTCGTCGGGCACCAACCCGTTCGCGGCCATCGCGGCCGGCGTGGCCTGCCTGTGGGGCCCTGCGCACGGCGGCGCCAACGAGGCCTGCCTGAACATGCTGGGCGACATCCAGAAGGCTGGCGGCGTTGCGCGCATCGGCGACTTCATCAGCAAGGTCAAGGACAAGAACTCCGGCGTCAAGCTGATGGGCTTCGGTCACCGCGTCTACAAGAACTACGACCCGCGCGCCAAGCTGATGCGCGAGACCTGCCACGAGGTGCTGGGCGAGCTGGGTCTGCAGAACGACCCGCTGTTCGAGCTGGCCATGAAGCTGGAGAAGATCGCGCTGGAAGACGAGTACTTCGTCGCCCGCAAGCTCTACCCGAACGTGGACTTCTACTCGGGCATCGTGCAGCGCGCCATCGGCATCCCGGTGCCGCTGTTCACGGCCATCTTTGCGCTGGCCCGCACGGTCGGCTGGATCGCCCAGCTCAATGAGATGATCGGCGACCCCGAGTACAAGATCGGCCGCCCGCGCCAGCTCTTCGTCGGCGCCGCACCGCGCGACGTGAAGCCCATCGGTCAGCGCTGATCGGCCTCGCGCGTCACGCGAACCCCTCGGCCACCCCCGAGGGGTTTTTCGTTTGGAGCCTTGATGACCGTTCCCGAGATCCTCGTCCTTGGCAGCGTCAACCGCGACCTCATCGTGCATGCGCCGCGTCTGCCCCTGCCGGGCGAGACCTTGCGCGGCCAGCGCTTCGGCTCCTGCCTGGGCGGCAAGGGCGCCAACCAGGCGGTGGCTGCCGCGCGGCTGGGTGCCCGGGTGGCGCTGGCCGCGCGTGTGGGCCTGCAGGAGAACGGCGCGGCCATGGTGGCGCAACTGAGCGGCGAGGGCGTGGACACCCGCTTTGTCGCACAGCCGGCCGACGAGGTGCCCGGCGTGGCCCTCATCGTCGTCGGCGCCGAGGACGGCGAGAACCAGATCGTCACCGTTGCCGGCTCCAACGGCACGCTGCCGCTGGCGCAGGTCGAGGCACTGGACCTCACCGGTCTGCGCTGGCTGGTCGCGCAGCAGGAGCTGCCGCTGGAGAGCGTGGCCCGGGCCTTTGAGCGTGCCCATGCGGCCGGTGTGAAGACGCTGCTGAATGCCGCGCCCTATCGCCCCGGCTGCGAGGCGCTGCTGTCGCGGGTGGACCTGCTGGTCGTCAACGCGCTGGAAGCCCAGGCCCTGGTCACGACGCTGGGCGGCGGCGCGGCCGAGCCCGAGGTGCTGGCGCAGGCGTTGCGCGCACAGGGCCCGGCGGCGGTGTTGGTATCGCTGGGGGCACAAGGGCTTTGCTGGGTGGATGCCCAGGGCACGCTCCGCGTGCCGGCGCGCGCCGTCCAGGCCGTCGACACCGTAGGCGCCGGTGACACCCTGGTCGGCGCACTGGTGACCGCGCTGGCCGAGGGCCAGCCTATCGCGAGGGCGCTCACATTTGCGCAGGCCGCCGCGGCTCTGGCCGTGTCGCGCCCCGGCGTGCAGGACGCCATGCCTCGCCGCGAGGAAGTCGAGCAACTGCTCGCCCGTAACTGAATCCCACAAGGAGAACGAGAAATGTCCCAGACCCTGCTGCTGCCCCGCTGGCTGCTGACCATGAAGCCCGGCCAAGACACGCTGGAACACCACGGCCTGCTGATCGATGGCGAACGCATCGCCGCCATTGCCCCGCGCGATGACCTGATCGCCCAGTACCCGCAGGCCACGCGTGTCGAGCTGCCCGAGCAGATCCTCATCCCCGGCCTCATCAACGGCCATGCGCACTCGGCCATGACGCTGCTGCGCGGCGTCGCCGACGACGTGCCGCTGATGGACTGGCTGCAGAACCACATCTGGCCGCTGGAGAAGAAGTGGGTCAGCGAGGCCTGGACCTACCTGGGCTCCAAGCTGGCAGCGGCCGAGGGCCTGCGCAGCGGCACGACCTACATCAACGACATGTACTTCTTCCCGACCGCGATGGCCCGCGCCGCGGTGGATTCGGGCGTGCGTGCCGCCGTGTCGATGAACGTCATCGACTTCCCGACCGGCTATGCCTCCGGCCCCGACGACTACATCGCCAAGGGCGTGGCCGCCTACGAGCAGTACAAGGGCGAGACGCTGCTGGACTGGACCAGCGCTCCGCATGCGCCCTACACGGTGTCCGACGAGACCTTCGTCAAGCTGCGCGACCTGGCCGAGAAGCTGGACATCCAGATGCACTGCCACATCCACGAGACGGCGGTCGAGGTGGAAGACGGCCTCAAGGCCCACGGCGTGCGCCCCATCGCGCGGCTGGACAAGCTGGGCCTGTTCAGCGAGCGCATGATCGCCGTGCACATGGTCCACCTGAACGAGGAAGAGATCGCGCTGATGGCGCGCAAGGGCGTGCACCTGGTGCACAACCCCAACTCCAACCTCAAGCTGGCCTCGGGCGTCATGCCCTTGAAGGCGCTGGAGGCCGCGGGCGTCAACACCATCCTCGGCACCGACGGCGCGGCCTCCAACAACCGGCTGGACATGTTCGGCGAGATCCGCTCGGCCGCGCTGCTGGCCAAGGGCATCACCGGCGACCCGACGGTGGCCTCGGCGCGCACGGCGCTGGAGATGGCGACGATCCGCGCCGCCAAGGCCATGGGCCGCGGCGACGACCTGGGCTCGCTGGAGGTGGGCAAGCTGGCCGATGTGGTGGCCGTGTCGCTGGACAGCATCGAGTGCCAGCCGGTCTACAACCCGGCCGCGCAACTGGTCTACGTGGCGGGCCGCGAGCATGTCAGCAACGTGTGGGTGGGTGGCCGGCAGGTGCTGAAGGACCGCCAGCCGACCACCATCGACGTGCCGGCCCTGCTGGCCGAGGCGCGCGAAATCGTCGAGCGCATGAAGGCCGGCTGAATGCCGCAGGCCCGACGCTCCCGGGCCACGGGCCGCGTGACGCTGGCGGACGTGGCCCAGGCCGCGGGCGTCAGCCCCATCACCGTGTCGCGCGCACTGCGCGGCGAGCGGGCGGTGGGGCAGGAGCTGGTCGAGCGCGTGCAGGCCGCCGCCGCCGCGCTGGGCTATGTGCCCGACCCCGCCGCGCGCGCGCTGGCCTCGGCGCGCAGCTCGCATGTGGCGGTGCTGATTCCCAAGCTCAGCAACGCGGTGTTCGTGGAGCTGCTGGACGCGGTGCAGGCCACGCTGGTGCCGGCCGGCTTCCAGACGCTGATCGGCGTGACCCACTATGACGCCACCGAAGAAGAGGCGGTGCTGCGCAGCTTCCTGGCCCATCGGCCGGCCGGTCTCATCGTCACCGGGCGTGATCACAGCCCCGCGGCGACCGCGCTGATCGATGCCAGCGGCGTGCCCTGCGTGCAGGTGATGGAGCTGGACGCCGCGCCCGGCCGCTACAGCGTGGGCTTCTCGCAGCGCGCGGCGGGGCAGGCCATCACCCAGCACCTGCTGGACTCGGGCCGCCGCCACATCGCCTACGTGGCCGCGCAGCTGGACCCGCGCACGCTGGAGCGCGGCGAAGGCTATGTGCAGGCCATGCAGCAGGCCGGCCTGCGAGACCAGGTGCGACAGATCCTGAATCCCGCGCCCTCGTCGATGGCGCTGGGCGGCGCGCTGCTGGCGCGCGTGCTGCGCGAGGCGCCCGAGACCGACGCCATCTTCTTCTGCAACGACGACCTGGCCCAGGGCGCGCTGCTGGCCGCGCTGCGGCTGGGCGTGGAGGTGCCGGAGCGCGTGGCCATCGCCGGCTTCAACGATCTGCCGGGCAGCGACCAGATGCTGCCGCCGCTGACCACGGTGGCCACGCCGCGCCGCGAGATCGGCGCGCAGGCCGCGCGGATGCTGATGGCGCTGATCCGCAAGCAGCCGGTGGAGGCGCCGCACCTGGACCTGGGCTTCCAGATCCAGCGGCGCGGATCAGCGTAGCTCGACGTCCAGCCGGTACGTGCGGCCAGGCTGGACGTTGCGCACCAGGCCGTCGGCCAGCGGCTGGCCGTCCAGCAGCATGCGGCCAACGCCCGTGCGGCGCACCTGCAGCTTGAACAAGGCGCCGCGGAACTCGCGTTCGGCGCTCAGTTCATGCCAGCCCGACGGCAGCTGCGGCTGCACGCGCAGCCCCTGGGCATGGCCGCGCAGGCCGCACAGGCCCTCGATGACGGCGCGGTAGGCCCAGGCCGCCGTGCCGGTGTTGAACAGCTGGCTGGAGCGGCCGGCCGTGCGCGGGTATTGCTGGTGCGCGCCGCGGTAGTAATTGGGAATGAACACCGGCAGCTGGCCGCGCTGCAGCAGGTCGGCCTCGTCCGGCCCCGGCAGCATGGCGCGCAGCGCACGCCAGGCGCGGTCGGCCTCGCCGGCGTCGTACATCGCATGGATGTAGAACGCGGCCGCGTGGTTGTAGACGGCGCCGTTCTCGGCCGAGCCGGGGTGCTTCTGCGTGACGCGGCCCACGTCGTCGCGCATGCGGGAGTAGGGCGGGTTGAACATCGCCATGCCGTGCGGCGTTTCCAGTTGCGCGTCGATGGCGACCAGCATGCGTGCGCGCTGCTCGTCGCTGGCCGCGCCGCTGAGGATGGCCCAGGACTGCGGGTTCAGGTAGATGCGGCCTTCGGTGTCGGTCTTGATGCCAAACTTGACGTCGTCGTCCGTGATGCCGCGTGCGAACCAGTCGCCGTCCCACAGGTGGCGGTTGGCGGCGTCGTTCAGCTCCTGCGCGGCGGCGCGCCAGCGCTTGGCCGCCTCGGCGCGGCCGGCGTCGGCGCTGATGCCGGCCCACAGCTTCATCGCATAGGCGGCGGCCACCGTCAGCCAGCCGGACACGCCGCGGCCCTTGTAGCCCACCATGTTCATCGGGTCGCACCAGTCACCCTGGGCGATGAAGTTCAGGCCGCGCGCGTCGCGGTCCTGCTGCAGCCAGGCCATCGCGGCGTCCAGGCGCTGGGCGACGGTCCGGCCCATCACGTCGACGTCCAGCAGCGCGAAATCGGCCGTCTCGTCCAGGTAGGCCTGCAGGCAGACGGGCAGCCACACGCAGTGGTCGGTGTGCGGCACCTGGTTGATGTACTTCAGCTCGGCGCCCTCGACCAGCAGGATGCCGTCGGGCATGGCGCCGTTGTCGCGCTGCTGGCCCAGCGCGTGCAGCAGCGCGCCGCGCGTGACGGCCGGCGCGATGTAGGCCATGCCGAGGTTGTCCTGCAGGTAGTTGCGCGTCTGCGGGTCGGTGCTGAGGCGGTTGACGTCGCCGTGATAGAAGACCTGGCGCGGCAGCCAGTGGTTGACGAAGCGGTCGAAGGCCGCATCGGGCGTCGTGATGCGCAGGCAGCCGCGGCCGCTGGCGATGTAGTCGGCGTAGGCGGCGCGGGTGCGGGCGAAGCCGGCTTCGCTGAGGTAGGTCTCGCGCACCGTGGTGATCTCGGCGTCGTCCAGCGCCGGGCCGAACAGGAAGTGGTAGGTTTCGCTGCCACCGGCCTCCAGGGCCAGTCTGTACTGCACGCAGGCTGCGGGCGTCTCGTAGCGCGCGTCGCCGCCGGCCAGGGTGTCGGCCTGCAGCGCGCTGGGGTGGTGCAGGCCGCCTTCGCCTTCGAATGCGGCCTGGCATGCTTCCCACGCGTCGGGCGTGCGCTCGCAGAGGAAGTAGGTCTTGTCCTTCAGGTGCAGATTCTTGAAGTGGTCCGCCACCTTCTGGTAAGGCGTCACGCTGCTGGCGACGATGCCGCCCAGGTCGGCACGCCACTCGGCGGACTGGTTCATCCACGACATGTAGCCGATGGAGAAGTAGGGCACGACGCTGACGCGCCGCGGCCGGCCGCTCAGGTCGGTGACACGCAGCTCCCACAGCTCCACCACGTCGTCGGTGGGCAGGCCCAGGCGCATCTCCACGCGCAGGCCCAGGTGCTCCACGGTCCAGGCCAGGTCATGCGCGCCGGCGGTGAAGCTGAAGCGGTCGACCTTCGCTCGCACCGGCTCGTAGGGGGCCGAGAACAGCGCGCCGGTCTCCTCGTCCTTCACGTAGACGAAGCGTCCCGGGTGGTGGGCGTAGTAGGCCTGCTCCGGCTGCATGAAGGTCTTGGCCTCCAGGTTGGGCGCATGCGCGTACTTGGCCGGTTCGGGCTGCATGAACTGCGCGGTGGCGTAGCCGCGGCAGGTCACCTGGATCATCATGCGGCGGTTCCATAGGAAGCCGCCGGCCAGCGGCATGGCGGTGGGGCTGGTCAGCTCGCAGCGGGCGCCGTCGTCGTGGTGGTGGATCATGGGGGCGGGGGGCCGGTCGTGTGCGCCGTCACGTCATGCGGGATGCGAGCGGTGCAGGGGTTGGGGATCCTCACGACAAGCCGCATCTGGTCATGGTGGCGTCATGGCAGGGGGCGGTTGCAGCCAGGCGCAGATGCGGTCCTGCAACTCGTCCAGCGGGCGCAGCGCGTCCAGCCGCAGCACGCCGGCCTCGCCGGTGGGCGGCTCCAGCGTGTCGAACTGGCTGTCCATCAGGCTGGCCGCGAAGAAGTGGCCGCCGCGGGTGCTGACGCGCAGCCGGGCCTCGTGCGGCGCGATGTCCAGGTAGGCGAAGCGCAGGCCCGGCGAGGCGGCGCGGAGCTGGTCGCGGTAGCTGCGCTTCAGCGCCGAGCAGGCCAGCAGGGCGCCGGGCTGGCGGCGCAGTTCGTCGCACAGGCGGGCCAGCCAGCCGGCCCGGTCGGCATCGGTCAGCGGCTCGCCCTGGGCCATCTTGCGGCGGTTGCTGTCGCCGTGGAACTGGTCGCCCTCCAGCCACGGGCGGCCCAGGCGCCGCGCCACGGCTGCCGCCAGCGTGGACTTGCCGCTGCCCGCCACGCCCATGACGACGAGGGAAGTGGACGTGTCGGGGTGCATGGCGTTGAGGCCTGGCGCCGATTGCCGGCGGCTCGGTTGAATTGGATAGCGCTATCCTATGGGTGCGCCTGTTGCTTGTGCACCGTAGTTGCCCTGGGTGGCGTGGGCGCGGGGCTGTCCCGGCAGCGGGCGTGCGCATGCCTCGCAGTGGCGGCCGCGGCGGGCTGAGGCTGCCGGGCCGTCGATCGGCAAGTCGTGTGTGGGCAGCCGGGGAGGGGGGCCGCCCTCAGTAGAATCCCGCGCTTCTGCACGCCGCTGCATGCCCGGGCGCGTGCCTCCCCGAGAACCGCGCGTCCGCCCGCGCCCAGCCTCCCCGGATCCCATGGCCCAGACCCTGCAACTGACCCATTTCGAGGGCGGCAACGCCCTGTCCGACTTCCGCGCCCAGGCCTTGCTGGCCGCGTTGCAACAGGTCAGTGGCCGCATCACCGGCATCAGCGGCCGCGCGGTGCACTGGGTCTGGACGGATTCGCCGCTGGACGCCGCCACCCGCGAGCGCTTCGCCGCGCTGCTGGCCTATGGCGAACCGGCCGCGGCTGGTGCCGAGGGTGACCTCATCGTCGTCACGCCGCGCTTCGGCACGGTCAGCCCCTGGGCCTCCAAGGCCACCGACATCGCCCGCAACTGCGGCTTCACGCTCAAGCGCGTGGAGCGCGTGGTGGAGTACCGCATCGCCACCAAGAGCGGCCTGCTGGGAGGTGCCAAGCCGCTGAGCACCGACGAGCTGAACGCCTGCGCCGCGCTGCTGCACGACCGCATGACCGAGTCGGTCTGCTTCAGCCGCGAGGATGCGGCCCACCTGTTCGACGAGCGCACCGCCGAGCCGCTGGCCCATGTGGATGTGCTGGGCGCCGGCCGTGCCGCGCTGGAGCAGGCCAATGTCGAGTTCGGCCTGGCGCTGTCCAGCGACGAGATCGACTACCTGGAGACCAACTTCAGGAAGCTGGGGCGCAACCCCAGCGACGTGGAGCTGATGATGTTCGCGCAGGCCAACAGCGAGCACTGCCGGCACAAGATCTTCAACGCCAGCTTCGTCGTGGACGGCGAGCCGCAGCCGCTCTCCCTGTTCGGCATGATCCGCAACACCGAAAAGCTGCATCCGCAGCACACGGTGATTGCCTACTCGGACAACGCGGCCGTCATGGAAGGCCACGCCATCGAGCGCTGGATGCCGGCGCCCCAGCCGGGCGCGGCCTACCAGGCGCGCGAGGAGCTGGCACATGTGCTGATGAAGGTGGAGACGCACAACCACCCGACTGCCATCTCGCCCCACCCGGGCGCCTCCACCGGCGCCGGCGGCGAGATCCGTGACGAGGGGGCGACGGGGCGTGGCGCCAAGCCCAAGGCGGGCCTGACGGGCTTCTCGGTGTCCAACCTGCACCTGCCGGGCTTGAATGAGCCCTGGGAAAGGAACCCGGTCGGCAAGCCGGCCCACATCGCGTCGGCGCTGCAGATCATGATCGACGGCCCGCTGGGCGGCGCGGCCTTCAACAACGAGTTCGGCCGGCCCAACCTGGGCGGCTATTTCCGTGTCTACGAGCAGACGGTGGACGGCATCCGCCGCGGCTATCACAAGCCCATCATGATCGCGGGCGGCCTGGGCGCCATCCGCTCGGACCTGACGAAGAAGATCGAGTTCCCGGCCGGCACGCTGCTGATCCAGCTGGGCGGCCCCGGCATGCGCATCGGCATGGGCGGCGGTGCCGCGTCGTCGATGGCGGCGGGCACCAACACGGCCGACCTGGACTTCGACTCCGTGCAGCGCGGCAACCCCGAGATCGAGCGCCGTGCGCAGGAGGTCATCAACCACTGCTGGGGCCTGGGGGCCGATAACCCGGTGCTGGCCATCCACGACGTGGGCGCGGGCGGCATCTCCAACGCCTTCCCGGAGCTGGTGAACGACGCCGGCCGCGGCGCGCGGTTTGATCTGCGCAAGGTGCCGCTGGAGGAGAGCGGCCTCGCCCCGAAAGAAATCTGGTGCAACGAGAGCCAGGAGCGCTATGTGCTGGCCATCGCGCCGGACAGCCTCGCGCAGTTCCAGGCGCTGTGCGAGCGCGAGCGCTGCCCCTTCGCCGTCGTCGGCGTGACGACCGAGGCCCGCGAGCTGGTGCTGGAGGACGGGCCCGGCGGCGAGCGCGCCATCGACATGCCCATGGACGTGCTGCTGGGCAAGCCGCCCAAGATGACGCGCGACGTGAAGCGTGTGGCCCGCAGCGGCGGCACGCTGGACCTGAC
>JBKBVY010000297.1:0-3855 GCA_046289335.1 Roseateles sp.
GCCGAACCCAGCGCCGCGCTGCGCCCGGTGGTCGCCGCGCCAGTGGCACCAGCCGTCGTGCTGCCGGCCCAGGCGCCGGCTTCAGCCAAGCACCGCATCAACCCGCAGCTGACCTTCGACACGCTGGTGCCGGGTCGGGCCAACCAGATGGCGCGCACCGCCGCGCTGCACGTGGCCGGCGCGCCCGGCATCACCTACAACCCGCTGTTCATCTACGGCGGCGTGGGCCTGGGCAAGACCCACCTGATCCACGCCGTCGGCAATGCTCTCTTGAAGGACCGCCCGGACGCCCGCGTGCTGTACCTGCATGCCGAGCAGTTCATCTCGGACGTGGTCAAGAACTACCAGCGCAAGACCTTCGACGAGCTCAAGGCCAAGTACCACTCGCTGGACCTGCTGCTCATCGACGACGTGCAGTTCTTTGCCGGCAAGGACCGCACGCAGGAGGAGTTCTTCAACGCCTTCGAGGCGCTGCTGGCCAAGAAGGCGCACATCATCATGACGTCGGACACCTACCCCAAGGGGCTGGTGGACATCGACGAGCGCCTGACCAGCCGCTTCGACGCCGGCCTGACGGTGGCCATCGAGCCGCCCGAGCTGGAGATGCGCGTGGCCATCCTGATCAAGAAGGCCGAGGCCGAGGGGCAGCCCATGCCCGAGGACGTGGCCTTCTTCGTCGCCAAGAACGTGCGCGCCAACGTGCGCGAGCTGGAGGGCGCGCTGCGCAAGGTGCTGGCCTACGCCAAGTTCTCGCACAAGGAGATCAGCATCACGCTGGCCCGCGAGGCGCTGAAGGACCTGCTGTCCATCCAGAACCGCCAGATTGGCGTGGAGAACATCCAGAAGACGGTGGCCGACTTCTACAAGATCAAGGTCGCCGACATGTACTCCAAGAAGCGCCCGGCCAGCATCGCCCGGCCGCGCCAGATCGCGATGTACCTGGCCAAGGAGCTGACGCAGAAGAGCCTGCCCGAGATCGGCGAGCTGTTCGGCGGGCGCGACCACACGACGGTGCTGCATGCCGTCCGCAAGATCGGCGGCGAGCGGCAGAAGAACACCGAGCTGAACCAGCAGCTGCATGTGCTGGAGCAGACGTTGAAGGGCTGACGAGGCATGGGGTGCAAGCCCGCCCCGGGTTGACCCGCAGCGCCTCATCGCCCGCCGGAGCATCGTTTCCGGGCGACAATCGTAGCTTCACGCGCGCGCGCGTCCGAGTAGGCGTGAGCCAACGCTGAATCTCTCCCCCCAGATCCCTCCGAAGAGGCCCTCATGATCGTTTTGAAAGCTCCCCAGGACCAGGTGCTCGGCGCGCTGCAGGCGGTGTCCGGCATCGTCGAGCGGCGCCACACGCTGCCGATCCTGGCCAACGTGCTGATCCGCAAGACCGGCAACCAGGTGGAGCTCACGACCAGCGACCTCGAGATCCAGGTGCGCACCACGGTGCAGTTCGACGGCGACGCCGGCAACCTGTCCACCACGGTCGGCGCGCGCAAGCTCATCGACATCCTGCGTGCGCTGCCGGCGGACCAGACCGTCAGCCTGACCAGCAATCAGAACAAGATGACGCTGCAGGGCGGCAAGAGCCGCTTCACGCTGCAGACGCTGCCGGCCGACGACTTCCCGCTGGTGCAGGAGGCCGCCGACTTCGGCCCCGCGTTCAGCGTGCCGCAGAAGGCGCTCAAGGGCCTGATCAACCAGGTGCACTTCGCGATGGCGGTGCACGACATCCGCTACTACCTCAACGGCATCCTGTTCGTCGCCGAGGGCAAGAACCTGACGCTGGTCGCCACCGACGGCCACCGCCTGGCGCTGGCCCAGGCCGAGCTGGAGGTCGACATCCCCAAGCAGGAAGTCATCCTGCCGCGCAAGACCGTGCTGGAACTGCAGCGCCTCTTGAAGGACGGCAAGGACGACGACGTGATCGAGATGCGCTTCGCCGGCAACCAGGCCAAGTTCTCGTTCAGCGGCATGGAGTTCGTGACCAAGCTGGTCGAGGGCAAGTTCCCCGACTACAACCGCGTCATCCCCAAGAACCACAAGTACCGCCTGACGCTGGGCCGCGCGCCGCTGCTGGCCAGCCTGCAGCGCGCCGCCATCCTGACCAGCGAGAAGTTCAAGGCCGTGCGCCTGACCTTCGAGCCGGGCCTGCTGTCCATCGCCTCCAGCAATGCCGAGCAGGAAGAGGCCAAGGAAGAGATCGAGATCGACTACGCCGGCGACAAGATCGAGACCGGCTTCAACGTGACCTACCTGATGGACGCGCTGTCCAACATGAGCCAGGACATGGTCTGCATCGACCTCAACGACAGTGCCTCCAGCGCGTTGCTGACGATTCCGGACACGGCGAGCTTCAAGTACGTCGTGATGCCGATGAGGATCTGACCCTCCTCATCGGCATTGCATGCCGTGAACGTTTCGCACCCCCCCTGCCCCCCGCCAAGCGGGGGGTTCTGGTTTGAGAGTTGTACCGGCCGCGTTGCGGCCTCTGAAAGTCCCCGATGAGCGATAGCGCCACCCCCGAGAACGTTCCTGCACCGGCCCCGCAAGCGGCCTACGACGCCAGCTCCATCCAGATCCTGGAAGGCCTGGAGGCGGTGCGCAAGCGGCCGGGCATGTACATCGGCGACACGTCGGACGGCACCGGCCTGCATCACCTCGTCTTCGAGGTCGTCGACAACTCCATCGACGAGGCCCTGGCCGGCCACTGCGACGACATCGTCGTCACCATCCACACCGACAACTCCATCTCCGTCATCGACAACGGCCGCGGCATCCCCACCGGCGTCAAGATGGACGACAAGCACGAGCCCAAGCGCTCGGCCGCCGAGATCGCGCTGACCGAGCTGCATGCCGGCGGCAAGTTCAACCAGAACAGCTACAAGGTGTCGGGCGGCCTGCACGGCGTGGGCGTCAGCTGCGTGAACGGCCTCTCGAAGTGGCTGCGCCTGACCGTGCGTCAGAACGGCAAGGTGCATTTCATCGAGTTCGCCAAGGGCGTGCCGCAGAACGGCGAGAGCGTCGTGGTCGACGGCGTCGAGACCCGCCCGATGAAGATCATCGGCGAGACCGACAAGCGCGGCACCGAGGTGCACTTCCTGCCAGACACCGAGATCTTCCAGCAGAACAACGACTTCCACTACGACATCCTCGCCAAGCGCCTGCGCGAGCTGTCCTTCCTGAACAACGGCGTCAAGATCCGCCTGGTCGACGAGCGCAACAACAAGGAAGACAACTTCGCCTACGTCGGCGGCGTGAAGGGCTTCGTCGAGTTCATCAACAAGGGCAAGACGACACTGCACCCCAACATCTTCCACGCCGTGGGCGAGAAGCTGTCTGACCAGGGCACCACCATCGGCGTCGAAGTGGCCATGCAGTGGAACGATGGCTTCAACGAGAACGTCCTCTGCTTCACCAACAACATCCCGCAGCGCGACGGCGGCACCCACCTGACCGGCCTGCGCGCCGCGATGACCCGCGTCATCAACAAGTACATCGAGGACAACGAGCTGGCCAAGAAGGCCAAGGTCGAGGTCACCGGTGACGACATGCGCGAAGGCCTGGCCTGCGTGGTCTCGGTGAAGGTGCCCGAGCCCAAGTTCAGCTCCCAGACCAAGGACAAGCTGGTCTCGTCGGAAGTGCGCGCGCCGGTGGAAGACATCGTCAGCCGCCTGCTGACCGACTACCTGCTGGAGAACCCGCTGGATGCCAAGACCATCTGCGGCAAGATCCTCGACGCCGCCCGCGCCCGCGAGGCGCACGCGATCTGGACCCAGACGGTTCTTGGCGCCATCTCCGAAGTCGAACAGGCGCTTCTGGACTACAGCGCCGTGTCGGCGTCGCTTGGGTCGGCCGAAC
>JBKBVY010000298.1:0-3837 GCA_046289335.1 Roseateles sp.
GACCCAGGTGCTGGTAGCGGCGGTAGTCGCTCTGGATCTCGTAGATGCCGCGCGGGAAGAAGTCGAAGCGGCGCGCAGCCAGCATGCGGAACAGGTTGTCATGCCCCACCGCGCCCTCCACGCGGAAGCCGTTGTGCCGCATGATCTTGGTGTCCACCCACTGCGCACCCAGGCCGGCGGTGAACTGCCGCAGGTCGTCCAGCGTCTGTATGCGGTCGAAGCGCGGCTGCTCGCCCTGACGTATCAGCAGGACGCGGTAGTTGTTCAGCTCCTTGAGCAGCGAGATCGGGATGCAGCGCAGGCCGCTCGTCAGGCCGGGGTTGGGCGGCGTGAACACCACATCGACGATGTGGCCGCGGCGCAGCCCGGCCTGTGCCCGCTCCAGCGAGATCTCCTCCTTCAGGATGGACATCTCGTAAGGGCCGTAGCAGTCCACCGTCTTGCTCAGCGCGAGCTCCAGCACCTCGAAGAAATAGCCCGGCCGGCCGTCGCGCGGGCTGTCGAAGGCCGGTACGCGGATGCGGGTGGGCGTGCTCGCCCGCAGCGGCGCGGCAGCTGCCAGACAACAGGCCGCCGCGGCCAACGCGCGCAGCCCGGCCCGACGTCCTTCATGGGCGCGCCCGTTCATCGCCCCAGCACCCGCAGGATCTCCCGGCCGTAGGCCTCCAGCTTCTTCGCGCCCACGCCGCTGATCTCGCCCAGTTCCGCCAGGTCGGCCGGCATCGCCCGCGCCATCTCGGCCAGCGTGGTGTTCTGGAAGATCACATAGGCCGGCAGCCCATGCTCCTTGGCCACCTCGGAGCGCCAGGCCTTCAGCGCCTCGAAGCGCTCCTGGGCTTCGGCATCCAGGCCCAGTGAGGGGTCGGCCTTCGGCTTCGCCGCCCGACCGGCCTTGGCCTTGCCGCGCGGCTTCTTCTCCTCGGCCTCGCGCAGCCGGATCTCCACCTCGCCCTTGAGCACCGCCCGCGCGCTGTCCTGCAGCGCCAGCGTGTTGAACTCGCCCTCGGCCGCCACATGGCCCAGCGCGATCAGCTGGCGCAGCACGGCGCGCCACTGCTGCTCGGACAGGTCGGCACCCACGCCCCAGGTCGACAGCTTGTCGTGACCGTGCTGCCGGGTCTTGTCCGTCTCCTTGCCGCGCAGCACGTCGATCAAATGGCCGGCGCCGAAGCTCTGGCCGCGCTGGTGGAAGCGGTAGATGCAGCTCAGGAGTTTTCTTGCCGCCTCGGTCGCATCCCAGGTCGCCGGCGGGTTCAGGCAGTTGTCGCAATTGCCACAGGGTCGGCTGTCCTCACCGAAGTACGCCAGCAGCCGCACGCGCCGGCAGTCCGTCGCCTCGCACAGCGCCAAGAGCGCGTCCAGCTTGCCGCGCTGGCCCTGCTTGAAGACCTCGTCCGCGGGGCTCTCGTCGATCATGCGGCGCTGGTTCACCACATCGGCCAGGCCGTAGGTCATCCAGGCCTCGGCCGGCGCACCGTCACGGCCGGCGCGGCCGGTCTCCTGGTAGTAGGCCTCGATGTTCTTGGGCAGGTCCAGGTGGGCGACGAAGCGCACGTCCGGCTTGTCGATGCCCATGCCGAAGGCGATGGTGGCGACGATGACCAGGCCGTCCTCGCGCAGGAAACGGTCCTGGTGGCGGCGGCGCACCTCGGCGTCCAGGCCGGCATGGTAGGGCAGGGCGTTGATGCCCTCGCTCTTCAGCCACTCGGCGGTCTCCTCCACCTTCTTGCGGCTCTGGCAGTAGACGACGCCGGCCTCGCCCTCGTGCTCATCCTGGATGAAGCGCAGCAGCTGCTCGCGCGGCGAGCCGTTCTTCTCGACGATGAGGTAGCGGATGTTGGGCCGGTCGAAGCTGCTGATGAAGACGCGCGCGTCCTGCAGCTGCAGCCGCTCGATGATGTCGCGCCGGGTCAGCTCGTCGGCCGTGGCCGTCAGCGCGATGCGCGGCACCTCGGGGAAGCGCTCATGCAGCAGGCTGAGCTGCAGGTACTCCGAGCGGAAGTCGTGGCCCCACTGGCTGACGCAATGGGCCTCGTCGATGGCGAACATGGACAGCAGGCCGCGCTCGCGCAGGCTCTCCAGCTGCGCCAGGAAGCGCGGCGTGGTGAGCCGCTCCGGCGCGGCGTACAGCAGCGTGAGGCGCCCGCTCATCATCTCGCGCTCGACGCGGCTGGCCTCCTCGCCAGTCAGGCTGCTGTTGAGGAAGGCAGCATGCACGCCGGCTTCTTCCAGCGCGCCGACCTGGTCGTGCATCAGCGCGATCAGCGGGCTGACGACGATGGCCACGCCCTGGCCGCGCGTGTGGCGCAGGATGGCGGGCACCTGGTAGCACAGGCTTTTTCCCCCGCCGGTGGGCATCAGCACCAGCGCGTCGCCACCGCCGGCCACCTGCTCGACGATGTCCGCCTGCTGGCCGCGGAAGGCGGTGTAGCCGAAGACTTCGGACAGGACCTGGCGGGCGGCGCTGGCCAGGTCGTCGGTAGGGCTGGGAAGATGCACGGGCGGATTCACGCCGGCATTGTCCCAGCACCCCCGAAGGCTCTGAACAGTGGGGACGGAGCGACTCGCTGCGCTCGGGCGGTCTGTCCCGCAAGGCTTGATCAGTTGGGGACAGAGCTACTCGCTGCGCTCGGGCGGTCTGTCCCGCAAGGTCATCAGTAGTGCGGCGGCAACTCGTCCCGCAGGCTGCGCACGCCGCCCGGCTCGGCGGCCGCGGCGCGGTCGCGCAGCTCGACCAGCTCGCGCACCAGCCGGTCGATCTGGGCCTGCTGGCGCACGATGACCTGGTTCAGCTGTTCGAGGGTGTCGTCGGCAAAGCTGGCCTTGATCTCCAACTCGGTGATGCGCCGCTCCAGCGCCTGAAAACTGATGTCGTCCATGCCCGTATTGGGCCTGAAATCAGCGCCTGTCTCCCTTGGCGCTGATGGAGCCCATGCCGGACACCGAGCGCTGCACCGCCGGATTGCCGAAGTAGTCCACCGAGCCGATGCCGGAGATGTGGGCGGACAAGTCGTCGGTGACCCACAGCACGACGTTGCCCAGGCCGCTGACATTGACGCGCGCCTTGGCGGCCTGCAGCCGGTCGGCGATGACCTTGCCCTTGCCGGAGATCTGCAGCGCCAGCTCGTCCACGCGACCGCCCAGCTGGCCGTCGCCCGAGCCCGAGATGGCAAACACCAGCTGGCGCGCCTGCAGCTGGTCCAGCCGCGCCAGGCCGGCGCCGCTGATGCTGAGCTTGAGCTGGTCGGTGCGCAGCGGCCCGGGGGCATGCACGTCGCTGGCGCCCGACACCGACAGCTGGCGCAGCTCGCGCATCTCCACCTGCACGAACAGCTTGTGGCTGTGCCAGAACTTCCAGCCCCCGGTCGGGCGGATGACCAGCTGGCGGTTGGCCAGCTCGACCTCGACGCTCTTCTGCACCTCGGCGTCGCCGGCGATGTAGGCCTGATCGCGCTCGCCCTGCACCAGCACCACCCGTGCGGCGCCGGCCAGCTCCAGGCGGTCGAAGTCGCCAGGCGCATAGACCTTGCCCGGGCCGGCCGGCAGGGCGGGCGGAGCCGGTGGCGCCGCGGGCGGTGCAGGCAGGACGGTTTGCGCAACAGCCATGCCGGCGCTGACGAACAGCGCCAGCAGTAGCGTATTGCGGGCCGAGCGCCGGGCCGCTCCCAAGCCGGCCCGCGTAAGCCGATGTGCTTGCGGCTCGACGCCGCAAGCATCGCCGTCCCCTTGGGGGCTGAGGCCGGACACAACGAGCCCAGTGGGCTCGTTGTGCCTGCCGAAGCGGGGGGGGCCGGCCCCCGCCCGGGCCCCCAGGGCGGGCCCGCGGGGAGCGCGGCC
>JBKBVY010000299.1:0-3809 GCA_046289335.1 Roseateles sp.
GGCCGGCGTCCTGGGCCCGGGCGCCCGGGACCGCGCACAGCAGCACCAGCAGGATGGGGAATCTCATGGCTGGACCTTCAGCATGAACAGCTGCACCTGCAGCCGCGGCGGCTCGTGGGCGGCGCCGGCGCTCAGCTGCATCTCGCCCCAGCGCAGGCCGGGCAGCTCGCGCTGCAGCGCCTGCAGATAGCGCTGCTGGTCGTGCCAGCGGCCCTGGACCTGCAGCGACACGCCCTGCCAGGCGATGCCCGGCAGCACCGGGCCGATGCTGCCGGCGATGGCGGCGTCGTCCAGCAGCGTCAGCTTCTCCAGCACCAGGCCGGGCTGCTGGGCCAGCAGGCGCTGCAGCACCACGGCCAGGCCGTCGGCCGCACCGGCCGTGGCGGCGGCACGCAAGGCTTCATTCAGCCGCTCGCGCTCGGCCCGCGCCGCGTCCAGCTGCTGGCGCAGCCGGTCGGTCGGATCGTCGGCGTTGCGGCTGGCGGCCACGAACTGCTCGCGCAGTTGCTTGAGCTCGGCGGCCTGCTGGGCCTGGGCGGTGCTGCGCAGCTGCTGGCGAGCCGACAGCGGCGCCAGCACCAGCGCGTCGAACAGCAGCGCCAGCACGGCCGCGATGCACAGGAACAGCATGGCGCGCTCGCGCAGGCTGAGCGCGTCGATGCGCCGGGCCTGGCGCTCCCAGGCCGCGCGCAGCGGCGCCAGGGCCATGCGGGTGCCGGCCTTCATCGGGCCGCTCCCTGCGGCGCGCTGGCGACGGCGGCCGGCGCGCTGACGACACGGAAGGCCCACACCGGCAGCGGCGCGCGCCCCAGCGGGCCGGCGTTGTCCAGCAGGGGCTGGGCGCCGGCCTCGGGCGTGCCCAGGCGCTCGACGCGCAGCGCCGTCAGCTGCTGGCCGGCCAGCAGCGGATGGCCGGCGAGCTGGCCCAGCCAGGGCCGCAGCTGCGCGGTGTCCAGCGTGCCGCCCACCAGCTCCAGCCGGCCCGGCGCATAGCGCAGCTCGCTGAGCCAGGCGGAGTCGGGCAGGGTGCGGGCCAGCAGCGCGAGCAGGTCGGCATGCTGCAGGCCGGCGCGGGCGCTGGGCTCGGCGTCCAGCGTGCGCAGCAGCGCCGCCCGGTCGGCATTGCCGGCTTCCAGCGCCTGCAGCTGTTGCTGTAGCGCCGCCGCGTCCTGCGGCGCGGGCAGGCTGGCGCGGGCGACCGTCAACTGCTGGCGCTCGGTGGCATAACGGGCCAGCAGCTGCTGGTGCTGGGTGGCGGCGGCCCGGTCGCGCTGCTGCAGCCACAACGCGGTCGCGCCGCCGCAGGCCAGCAGCAGCAGCGTGGCCTGCAGCAGCGCCAGCGCCGAGAAATAGCGCTTGGGTGCCAGCAGGATGGGCGTGAGGAGGTTGATCTGCTGGGGCATCACATCAGAGCTGGCGGGTCTCGCTGCGCAGCGCGGCGCCCAGCAGCGGGATGCAGGCGGCCAGCGCCTGCGCGGGATCGCCCTCGGAAGCGGGCGCAGGTTGGGCGAATGCCGCCAGCGGGTCCAGCGCGACGGTGCGCTGGCCCAGCTCGCGCTGGATCAGCGCGGCGACCTCGGGGCCGTGGTGGGCCGTCAACACGTACAGCCGCGCCAGCGGCAGCTCGGGCCAGCTGCGCTCCCAGACGTCGATGGAGCGCTGCAGCTCGACCACCAGCGGCGACTCCTGGCTGGCGCCGGCGTCGAAGGCGCCGCCGGGCTGGTACTCGAAGCCCAGTGGCAGCTCGGTGGCGTCGGGTTCGGCCGCCTCGCCGCGGGCGCGCGCCAGCAGCTTGGGGTCGCCCTCCAGGCGGCGGGTGTAGAACAGCTCGTCGCCGGCGCCGATGACCAGGATGCAGTGCCGCTCGTCGATGCACACCGCGGCGCAGGCGCGCGCGGCCAGGTCGTCGGCGCGGGCCTGGTGGGCCAGCAGGTTGCGCAGCGCGGTCTCCCAGATGTCCACGATCGCGACCTCGGCGACGACGGTCTCGGTCAGCGCCTGGATGGCGCGGTTGCGGGCCGCCACGACGAAGAGCTGGCGCTGCGGCCGGTCCACGTCGCCGCCGACATGCATGACGTCGAGCGTCAGCTCGGCCACGTCCACATCCACCATCTCCTTGATCTGCCAGCGCGCTGCGGCCTTGAGCTCCTCCGGCGGCACGTTGGGCGTGTCGACCTTGAGGATCTGGTAGTCGGCCGGGTCCAGCAGCGCGATGGCCTCGCCGGCGGGGACGGGTCTTGCCTCCGGCATCAGACCCCAGCGCAGCAGCCGGGGCGGGCTGTCGGCGGGTGCGCCGTCGGTCAGCACGAAGGCCAGGTGGGAGCCGGCGCGGCGCAGCACCAGGCGCTGCGAGCTGCGGCGGGGCGTCCAGGGCCAGCGCATCAGTAGTTCTCCCGCTGGTAGAGCACGCCGTCGGCGCCGCGGTACAAGCCCCAGGTCGCGCGGGCGCTGGGGTCGCTGCCGGCCGTGCTGCCGCACCAGGCGCCACGCAGCGCCGCGAGGTTGGCCCCGGCCGTGGCCGCCTTGGCGGGCACCCAGCCGGAGGCGGTCTTGGGGCAGGACGCATCGGCCGGCGGCGTGGCCGCATCGAGCGCGATGGCGACGTCGTAGCTGGCACGGCCGCTGCTGCCCGGGGCGGCCAGGGTCAGCCGGCCGATGCCGGCCGAGACAGCGCTGCTGCTGCCGACCAGGGTCGCGTTCGCCGCCGTCACGTTGCGCAGGTTGCCGAAGCTGAGGTTGCCGGTGCTGATGCGGGTGCAGGAATCCAAGGTGTTGGTCGTGAAGGCGGTACCGGTCCAGTATTGGGCCGCAAGCGGCAAGGCGAGCGAGCGGCCCTGCGGGCCCATCGCATTCTGGAGGCGAAGGCGGCCGTAGCGCAGAGGGATTGTGCCCCCCAGCTTCACACTGTCCGCGCCGTTGGCGGGGGCGTCGGTGTCGAGGTCGGGCGTGAGCACGCCCACGCCGTCCAGGTCCACCGGCGCGATGCCGAATGCGGCGCTGTCGAAGGGACCGTCCGGCGCTGCCGCGCGTAGTGCCCGTGCGGTCAGGCTGACGCTGGCGACGCCGGCCGACCAGCTGCCCGTGCTGCTGCCCAGCGCCAGCCGGGCGTTGCCGGTCTTGAACATCGTCGCGCCGGCGATGCCGGCGAGCTTGAAGTTGGCCGGGCTGGCCAGGTCCAGCCGCGCGAAGCTGCCGGTGTAGTTCTGCGTGGTGGCGCCGGCGCTGTTCAGCGCGGTCAGCGTGAAGCCCAGGCGAAAGAACTCGTCCAGGTAGCTGAAGCCCGAGGCCACCGCGCAGCTCTGCTCGACGCGGTGCGTGACGCTGCCGCCGCTGACGCCGAAGCCGGCCGGCGTGAAGCGGCCTACGCGGCTGTTCTGGCTGCCGGCGGCGTTGAAGACCAGCGCGTTCAGCGCCAGCCCGGAGCCCAGGTAGTTGCTGACCACGCCGCTGGTGTTGAGCTGGAAGCTGCCGACCTCGGAATAGGCCAGGTTGGCGACGCTGGCCGTGCCGGCGCTGAAGCCGCTGACGGTGCCGTTGGCCAGCGTGCCCAGCACGCCGCCGGTCGGCGTCTGCGAGCCGGCCAGCGGCGTCAGCGCGACGCTGCTGTCGAAGCCCAGCGCCGCGCCGCCGGCCGACACCTGGGCCAGCGTGGCGCCGGCATCGGGCACGCCGTCGTTGTTGGCGTCGGCGCCGCTGGCCCAGCGGTAGGCGGTGACGGTGGCAGAGAAGGGGGCAACCGCCATTGCGCAATCCGCGGACCGCGCGGCCCGGCCCGCCGGGTTTGGGGGGGCCGCCAACCCCCGGCCCCG
>JBKBVY010000300.1:0-3805 GCA_046289335.1 Roseateles sp.
GCTGGCCGTCGGCGGTGGCGGCCACGTCGAAGAAAGCCCGCACCTTCTGCGTCACGTGTCGCCCCTCGCGGTGCAGCACATGCACCGGGATGGCCGGCGTCTCGTAGTCCGGCAGCAGCAGCTGCAGCGCGCCGCTGGCGAGGTCGTCGGCTACCTGGTAGCTGACCAGGCGGGCGATGCCCAGCCCCGTCAGCGCTGCAGTGCGGGCGGCGTCGTAGGTGGTGATGCGCAGCCGCGGGCGGATGCGCTGCACGACCGGACGGCCGGCGTGGGCGAAGCGCCATTCGGGATAAGGCGACACGCCGGTCGGCTGGATGAGCACATGCGCGGCGAGCTGTGCCGGCGTGGCCGGCCGGCGATGCGCGGCGAGGTAGGCCGGCGTGGCCACCAGCACGCGCCGCACGTGGCCCACGGGGACGGCCTGCAGCGACGAATCGGGCAGATCGCCGATGCGCACGGCCACGTCGAAGCCCTCGTCGACGAGGTTGACGACGCGGTCGACGAACAGGCATTGCACATCGACCTCGGCATGGCGCCGCAGGTAGTCGGCGACGATGGGCGTCACGTGCAGGTTGCCGAACATGGCCGGCGCCGTGACGCTGAGCAGGCCCTTGATCTGCGTGCGGCTGCCGCTGGTGGCGGCGTCCGATTCAGCCACGTCGGCAAGGATGCGCCGGCAGTCGTCGGCATAGCGCGCGCCGGCTTCGGTCACGCGCACGGTGCGCGTCGTGCGGGTCAGCAGCCGCACGCCCAGCCGCGCTTCCAGCTCGGCCACGGCGCGCGTGACGACGGGGGCCGACAGGTCCAGCCGCCGCGCCGCCGCCGCGAAGCCGCCGTGGTCCACCACGGCGACGAACACCTCCATCGCTTGGAGGCGGTCCATCAGAAGGCGAGCATCGGTCCGGTCATGGCGAGCCGATTCTCACCCTAGGCCAGCCGCCCGGCCTGGAAGTCCCGCACCGCCTGCACCAGCTCGGCCTCGGTGTTCATGACGAAGGGGCCGTACTGCGCGATGGGCTCGCCCAGCGGCTTGCCGGCCACGAGGATGGCGCGGGTGGGCTGATCGCCGGCCGTCAGGCGCACGCCGTCGCTGCCCGGCGCGTTGGCGAAGATGGCCATGCGGCCGGCCGGCTGCAGGCAGCCGCTGTCGTACTTCAGCGCGCCCTCGTAGACGAAGGCGAAGGCGTTGTGCCCGGCCGGCAGCGGCTGCTCGAAGACGGCGCCGGCCGGCAGGTGCAGGTCCAGGTACAGCGGCTCGGTGACCTCGCGCTGCACCGCACCCGCCACGCCATGGCTCGCGCCGGCGATGACGCGCACCGTCACGCCGTCGCGCTCGAACTGCGGCACGTCCGGGCCTTGCACGTCCAGATACCAGGGGTCGCGCATCTTGTCCCTGGCGGGCAGGTTGAGCCACAGCTGGAAGCCGGCCATGCGGCCTTCGCGCTGCTCGGGCAGTTCGCTGTGGATGACGCCGCGGCCGGCGGTCATCCACTGCACGCCGCCGTCGGCCACCAGGCCTTCATGGCCGGCCGAGTCGCGGTGGCGGATGCGGCCCTGCAGCATGTAGGTGATGGTCTCGAAGCCGCGGTGCGGATGGTCGGGGAAGCCGGCCACGTAGTCGTCCGGGTTCTCCGAGCCGAAGTGGTCCAGCATCAGGAAGGGGTCCAGCCGGCGCTGCAGGTTCTGCGTCAGCACGCGGTTCAGGCGCACGCCCGCACCGTCGCTGGTCGGCTGGCCGGCGACGAGGCGCTCGACCTCGCGGGGCTGGTTCAGAAGGGAAGTGGCGACGGTGTTCACGGTATTCCTTTCAGTGTTTGCGGGCCGAGCGCCGGGCCGCTCCCAAGCCGGCCCGTCCTGGCGATGTGCTTGCCGGTCAAGCCGGCAAGCATCGCCGTCCCCGCGGGGGACCGACCAAGGTACTCCTTGGACGAGGGGCGTCAGGTCAGGCGGCAAGCAGCTCGGAAATTTGTGCGCGCGCGGCGGAGAGACCGCGGTCGGCGGCCTCGGGGCCCATGTTCAGGCCTTCAGCGTAGATGAACTCGACGTCGGTCATGCCCATGAAGGCCAGCACGGTGCGCAGATAGGGCACGACCTGGTCGGACGGCTGGTCGCGGTGGATGCCGCCGCGGCTGCTGACGACGTAGACCTTCTTGCCGGTCACCAGGCCCACCGGGCCGGTGGGGCCGTACTTGAAGGTCACGCCGGCGCGGGCCACGGCGTCGATCCAGTTCTTCAGCTGGGCGCTGATGTTGAAGTTGATCATGGGCACGCCGATGACGATGACGTCGGCGGCGAACAGCTCGGCGATGAGCTGGTCGCTCAGCGCGACGCGGGCGGCCTGCTCGGGGGTGCGGGCCTCGGCGGGCGTGAACAGCGCGCCCAGGCCGGCCTCGTCCAGCACGGGCAGGGGGCTGACGGCGAAGTCGCGCACGGTGACGGTGGCGCCGGGGTGGGCGGCGCGCAGGCCGGCGGTCAGCTCATTGGCCAGGCGGGTGGACACCGAGCCCTGGTCGTCTTGCAGGCGGCGGGCGCTGGAGTTGATTTGCAGGATGTTCATTCGGGACTCCGGGTAGGGCGGTTGCGATGGAATGAACTCTAGGAGTCATCAATCGGTGCCGGAAGCCGCCAATCTGCATAAGATTGTTCCGCCAATGGATCAATGGAGGGCCCCATGGAATCGGATGCCGACGACTTGCTGCTGTTCGCCCGCGTCATGGAGGCGGGCAGCTTCAGCCGCGCCGCCGAGCGCGTGCACTGGCCCAAGAGCACGGTGTCGCGGCGCATCGCGGCGCTGGAGCAGCGCCTGGGCGAGAAGCTGTTGCTGCGCAGCACGCGCAAGCTGTCGCTGACGGACTTCGGCGCCGGCGTGCTGGAGCATGCGCGCGCCATCGCGGCCGAGGTGGACGGCGCGCTGGCGCTGGCCCTGCACCGCCAGCAAAAGCCCAGCGGCCGGCTGCGCGTGTCCATGCCAGCCGACTTCGCGCAGACCGTGATGGCCGGCACGCTGGCCGAGTTCGCCATCCAGTACCCCGAGGTGTCGCTGGAGCTGGACCTGACGCCGCGGCGCGTGGACATCATCGGCGAGGGCTTCGACCTCGCCATCCGCATGGGCCAGCTGGACGAGGAGGGCCAGCTGGGCGCGCGTCGGCTGGTGGTCACGCACTGGGGCTTGTACGCGGCGCCGGCCTACCTGGCGCGCGCGGGCGAGCCTTTGCTGCCGCAGGCGCTGGCGCAGATGCACGGACTGATGCTGCTGAGCCGCACCGGCGAGGCCGTGCCCTGGCGGCTGCAGCGCGACGGCGGCGAGGCCGTCGTCGTCGAGCCGGCGCAGCGCACGCTGGCCAATGCGCCCAGCCTGCTGGTGACACTGGCCGAGCAGGGCGTGGGCATCGCCGGGGTGGACCGGCTCATCGTGCGCGAGGCGCTGGAGCAGGGCCGGCTGCAGCGTGTGCTGCCGGACTGGACCCTGCCCGGCTCGACCTGCTGGGCGGTGTTCCCGGAGCGGCGGCTGATGCCGCTGCGCACCCGGGTATTCCTGGAAGCGGTCTCAGCGCGGCTGGCCGCCTGCCCGCTGCCGCCGGCCTAGCGCGACAACGGCCAGCCCGGCCGCGAACAGCAGCACCGTGGCCGGCTCGGGCACGGCCGTCGCGAGCACCGCCGCGGCCAGCTGCTGGTGGCCCAGCGCCGTCGGATGGATGCCGTCCCAGAACAGGGCGGTGTCCACGTCGCAGGCGTTGACCGCGGCGCCGCAGGCATTCGTCCAGTTGCTGAAGCCGGACGCGGCCCCGGCGGCCACCGTCTGCGT
>JBKBVY010000301.1:0-3798 GCA_046289335.1 Roseateles sp.
GCCGGCGTGCCGCTGGCGCACAAGGACATCTACGTCACGGCCGACATGCCCACCACCGCCGGCTCCAGGATGCTGGCCGGCTACCGCAGCCCCTTCGACGCCACCGTCGTCGCCAAGCTGAACGCGGCCGGCACCGTGAGCCTGGGCAAGCTGAACTGCGACGAGTTCGCGATGGGTTCGGCCAACGAGAACAGCGCCTACTTCCCGGCGCACAACCCCTGGGACCGCAGCCGCGTGCCGGGCGGCTCGTCCGGCGGCTCGGCCGTGGCGGTCGCCGCTCGCCTGGTGCCCGGCACCACCGGCACCGACACCGGCGGCTCCATCCGCCAGCCGGCCAGCTTCACCGGCATCACCGGCATCAAGCCCACCTACGGCGTGTGCAGCCGCTACGGCATGATCGCCTTCGCCTCCAGCCTGGACCAGGCCGGCCCCATGGCCCGCTCGGCCGAGGACTGCGCGCTGCTGCTGTCCGCCATGAGCGGCTTCGACGAGCGCGACGCGACCAGCGTGAACCAGCCGCCGCAGGACTTTCACGCGCAGATGCTGGCGGCCCGCGAGGGCGCCACGGCGGCGCAGCCGCTCAAGGGCCTGCGCATCGGCCTGCCGCGGGAGTTCTTCCCCGCGGGCCTGTCGGCCGACGTGAATGCCGCCGTGCGCGCGGGCCTGGCCGAACTGGAGAAGCTGGGCGCGACGCTGGTGGACGTCAGCCTGCCGCGCACCGAGCTGGCCATTCCCGTCTACTACATCATTGCCCCGGCCGAGGCCAGCTCCAACCTGAGCCGCTTCGACGGCGTCAAGTTCGGCCACCGCGCCGCCCAGTACGACGATCTGCTGGACATGTACAAGAAGACGCGGGCCGAGGGCTTCGGCGCCGAGGTCAAGCGCCGCATCATGATCGGCACCTATGTGCTCTCGCACGGCTACTACGACGCCTACTACCTGCAGGCCCAGAAGCTGCGCCGCATGATCGCGGACGACTTCCAGCAGTGCTTCACGCAGTGCGACGTCATTGCCGGCCCGGTGGCGCCCACCGTCGCCTGGAAGCATGGCGAGGGCAAGGACGACCCGACCCAGGCGTATCTCGCCGACATCTTCACGCTGCCCGGCTCGCTGGCCGGCCTGCCCGGCATGAGCGTGCCGGTGGGCCTGGGCGCTGGCGGCATGCCGGTGGGCCTGCAGCTCATCGGCAACTACTTCCAGGAGGGGCAGCTGCTGCACGCCGCGCACGCCCTCCAGCAAGCCACCGACTGGCACCAAGCTGCCCCGGCGGGGATCTGATATGCCTACTTCGCAACTTATCCGCGGTTATGAGGTCGTCATCGGCCTCGAAAACCACGTTCAGCTCTCCACGCAGAGCAAGATCTTCAGCGGCAGCTCCACCGCCTTCGGCGCCGCGCCCAACACGCAGGCCTCCCCGGTGGACCTGGCCCTGCCCGGCACGCTGCCGGTGCTGAACCGCGCCGCTGTCGAGCGTGCCATCCGCTTCGGCCTGGCGGTGGGCGCCAAGGTGGCGCCGCTGTCCATCTTCGCGCGCAAGAACTACTTCTACCCCGACCTGCCCAAGGGCTACCAGATCAGCCAGTTCGAGATCCCGGTGGTGCAGGGTGGCCAGGTGACGTTCTTCGTTGGCGGCGAGAAGAAGGTCGTCAACCTGACCCGCGCCCACCTGGAAGAGGACGCCGGCAAGAGCCTGCACGAGGACTACCACGGCCAGAGCGGCATCGACCTGAACCGCGCCGGCACGCCGCTGCTGGAGATCGTCTCCGAGCCCGACATGCGCTCCGCAGCCGAGGCAGCCGAGTACGCCAAGACGCTGCACGCCCTCGTCATGTGGCTGGGCATCTGCGACGGCAACATGCAGGAAGGCTCGTTCCGCTGCGACGTCAACGTGTCGGTGCGCAAGCCCGGCGAGCCCTTCGGCACACGCCGCGAGATCAAGAACCTCAACAGCTTCCGCTTCCTGGTCGACGCGGTGAACTACGAGGTCAACTGGCAGATCGACGAGATCGAAGACGGCCGCAAGATCCAGCAGGCTACGGTCTTGTACAACCCCGACACCGGCGAGACCCGCGCGATGCGCAGCAAGGAAGACTCTGCCGACTACCGCTACTTCCCCGACCCCGACCTGCCGCCGCTGGTCATCGCGCCGGAATGGGTGGAGCGGGTGAAGGGCGAGATGCCGGAGCTGCCGTCCGTGATGGCGGCGCGCTTCGAGAGCGTGGACGGCCTGCCGGCCTACGACGCGACGATGATGACGCAGAGCCTGGCCACGGCGCGCTATTACGAGGCCGCCAAGGCCGCGGGCGCGACACCGAAGCTGGTGGCCAACTGGGTCATGGGTGAGATCAGCAAGCGGCTCAACGCCGCCGGCATCGAGATCGATGCCGCGCCGGTCGGTCCCGAGCTGTTGGCGAAGCTGATTGCGCGCATTGCCGACGGCACGATCTCGAACAACGCCGCCAAGCAGGTGTTCGAGGCGCTGTGGAGCGGCGAATCGGCCGACGTGGACGCCGTCATCGAGGCCAAGGGCCTGAAGCAGGTCAGCGACACCGGCGCCATCGAGGCCATCCTCGACGAGGTGCTCGCCGCCAATCAGAAGTCGGTGGACGAGTACCGCGCCGGCAAGGACAAGGCCTTCAATGCGCTGGTGGGCCAGGCCATGAAGGCCACCAAGGGCAAGGCCAACCCGGCCCTGGTCAACGAGCTGTTGAAGAAGAAGCTTTCGGCGTAGGGGCCGGTGCCGTCGCGGGCAGCTCGCCCAGCGGCGGCATCGAGCCCGGCGTCGTGCCGGACCAGAGCTTCTTCAGCCGTGCGAGTTCGGCGTCGAAGCGGGCGTTGATGCGCACGATCTCGGCCTTCTGGTTCTCCACCAGCACCTGCTGGGCCTCGACGGCGGCGTCGTTGGCGTCCAGCGCCTGCTTGAGCTTGGCCGGCAGCGCACGGCCCTTGTAGAACTCGGCCTCGTCCAGCAGCGGCTTGCGCTCCACGCCCAGGTCCTTGATGCGGCGCTCGGAGATGCGCATGGCCTTGTGGGCGTCGTCCAGCGCCGCCGTGCGGGCGCGCTGGTGGGCGGCCTCGTTGGGGTAGCGCTGCATCAGCGTGCGGTCACGGCGAATGGCGTCCTGGCGGGCGATGCGCTCGGCCGCGGCGCGGCGATCGGCGGCCTCCTTGGCGGCGCGCTCCTCGGGGCTCAGGAAGGGCGGCAGCGTCGCGCGCTGCGAGCCGTCGGGGTTGAGCACGCGCTGCTCGCGCGAGGTGCATTCGGCGATGGGGCGGTCGCTGGTGAGCTTGCGGCCGTCGGCGGTCGTGCAGGTGTAGATGCCCTTGACCGGCGGCACCTCCGCGGCCCAGACGACGGGAGCAAGCAGCAGGACGGCGACCGGCAGCGCGCGCATCCGCCTCCTCAGACGCCGTAGCGCTCGCGGTAGGCCAGCACGGCCGGGCGGTGGGCGGCCAGGGCCGGCGCGTCGTCCAGGTAGGCCAGCAGGTCTGCCAGCCCGGCCACGGCCACCACCGGCAGGCCGTAGCGCTGCTGCACCTGCTGCACGGCGGACAGCGGGCTGTCCACGCCGCCCTCCGCGGCCTTCTCCTGGCGGTCCAGCGCGATGGCCACGCCGCAGGGCTGGGCGCCGGCGGCCTCGATCATCTGGATGGACTCGCGCACCGAGGTGCCGGCCGAGATGACGTCGTCGATGATGAGCACGCGGCCCTGCACCGGCGCACCCACCAGCGTGCCGCCCTCGCCGTGGTCCTTGGCTTCCTTGCGGTTGTAGGCAAAGGGCACGTTGCGGCCGCGCC
>JBKBVY010000302.1:0-3778 GCA_046289335.1 Roseateles sp.
CGGCCTCGCGCGTGGCGATCCCGAAGCCCCGGTGCTGGCCGGCCCGAAGGCCGCCGACGACGCAGCCGGTCCGGGCCTGCGACCGGGGCCCGACCTGCCGCCACCGCCCACGGCGGCGGCCAGCGCACCGCGCACGCCGCTGAACCTGTCGCTGCCGCGCGGCGACATGACGGCCCGCAAGAGCCCGGGCCTGGTCGAGCTGCTGCCACCGCCGCCCGAGCGCAAGAGCAAGCTGGAGCAGTCCATCGAGGAAGCCGCCAACAAGGACTGCCGCAAGGCCTACGGCGGCCTGGGCCTGCTGGCCGTCGTGCCGCTGGCGGTGGACGCCGCGCGCGGCAAGGGCTGCAAGTGGTGAGGGCGCGTCGCCCCGGCGCTTAGGTCGCGTCTCCGGGGGGATCAGGCGCCGCGCGTGAGGCGGCGCCGGCTGGTCAGCGCGTTGCCGTGGGCATGCGGGTGCGCGTGATCGTGCCCCGCGGCGGCCTTGCGGGCCTTGCCGGCGCGCGCGGGCGCGCAGTCACTGCAGCGGCCGTACAGCGTCAGTTCATGGTCTTCCACCGTGAAGCCCGGCGGCGCCAGGCCCGCGAGGTTGCCGGGGCAGGCCTCCACCTCGAACACGCGCTGGCAGCTCAGGCACTGAAAATGGTGGTGGTGCCCGGCGCCCGCCAGTTCGTAGCGCGCCACCTCGCCAGGCAGCGTCACGGCCAGCAGTTCGCCCTCCTCCACCAGCGTGCGCAGGTTGCGGTAGACGGTCGCGAGGCTCAGGCCCGGCACAGCGGCTTCGGCCGCCTGCAGGATCTCCTGCGGCAGCAGCGGTCGGGCCGCATCGGCGATGGCCTGGCGTATGGCAGTGCGCTGGCGGGTGTTGCGTTCCATGGCGGCAGCTTAGCTCGGGTTTTATTGCAAATGCATTCGCATTATGATTAGTGCACATCACATGCTCGTCCGCCTGTCCGGATTCCGCCTTTCCATGCCCAAGCAACCTGCCCGCCACCTCGTCTCCCTCGCCGCCAGCACGCTGGTGGCCTCCGCCCTGGCACAGACCAGCACCGAACCCGCCGCCTCGCTGCCCGCCGTCGAGGTGGTAGGTCGCACGGCCTCTGGCGCCTACCACGCGGGCGATGCATCCGGCGCCAAGACCGAGCTGCGCCTGCGGGAGCTGCCCCAGGCGGTGCGCGTGCTGACCCGCCAGGCCATCGACGACCTCGGCGCCACCAAGCTGGACGACGTGCTGGACTACGTCGGCGGCGTCTCGCGCCAGAACAACTTTGGCGGCCTGTGGGACAACATCGCCGTGCGCGGGCTCGCCGGCAACGAGAACACCGGCATGGCCACGCTGCTGAACGGCTTCTCGTCCAACCGCGGCTTCAATGCGCCGCGCGACCTGGCCGGCGTCGAGCGCATCGAGTTCCTCAAAGGGCCCGCTGCTGCGCTCTACGGCAGCAGCGAGCCCGGCGGCACCCTCAACGTCGTCTCCAAGAAGCCGCTGTGGCAGACCGGCCATGCCCTGGAGGTGTACGCCGGCAGCTTTAACCTCAAGCGCGTGGCGCTGGACAGCACAGGCCCCGTCAGCGACACCCTGGCCTACCGCCTGAACGTCGCCGTCGAGGACCGCGACAGCTTCAGGGACTACGTTCATGCACGCCGGGAGGTGGTCGCCCCGGCTTTCAGCTGGAAGCTGGGCGCCGACACGACGCTGGACTACAGCGGCGAGCTGCTGCGCCACCGCACGCCGCTGGACCGCGGTGTCGTGGCCACGGCGGATGGCAAGCTGGGCGTCATCCCGCGCGAGCGTTTCCTCGGCGAGCCCGCCGATGGTGACGTAACCGTGGACAACCGCACCCACCAGCTCATCCTGTCCCACGACTGGAGCGACCACTGGCGCGGCCGTCTGGGTCTGGCCTATCGCGAGACCGGCATCCATGGCTTCTCGACCGAGCCCACCGCGCTGCGGAGCGATGGCACGCTGACACGCCAGCGCCGCATGCGCGACTACGACTCGGACGACCTCGCGCTGCAGGCCGAGCTGCAGGGCCGCTTCCACGCTGCCGGCGTGGCGCACGAACTACTGCTGGGCGCCGAAGCCTTTCGCTTCGACATGGACACGGTGATGCTGCGCATCAACCCCAGCACCGCCAGCCCCTACCCGATCAACATCTACCAGCCCGTCTACGGTCAGCCGCAGCCCACGCCGGTGGCCAACACGGACACCTTGGAGCACCAACGCGGCACCGCGTTCTACGCGCAGGACGCCATCACGCTGGCGCCGCAATGGCGCTTGCTGGCCGGCGTACGCGTCGACAGCTTCCGCCAGTCGCTGCTGAACCGGCGCACGAGCGTCACGACGCGGCAGGATCCATCGGCCACGTCGCCCCGCATCGGCATCAGCTGGCTGCCCACGTCGCAGTGGACGGTCTACGCCAGCGCGGGCAAGTCCTTCCGTCCCAATGTCGGTACCGACTTCAGCAGCCAGGCCTTCGCACCGGAAAGCGGCCGCGCGCTGGAACTGGGCGCCAAATGGGAAAGCGTCGGCCAGCGCATGGGCCTGACCGCAGCGCTGTTCGACATCCGCAAGCGCAATGTGCTGACGGCCGACCCGGTCAACACGGGCTACTCCATCGCCGCGGGCGAGGTCGGCAGCCGCGGTCTGGAGCTGGACTTCGCGGGCCAGGTGAGCACCGCGTGGCGCGTCAACGCCAGCCTCGTGTGGAATGACGTGGAGGTGCGCCGCGACACCACGCTGCCGGCCGGCACCCGTCTGCTGAACGTGCCCAAGGTCAACGGCAGCCTTCTGGCCGTCTACGAAGGCGCCTTCAGCAACGGCCAGCGCTACGGCCTGGGCGGTGGCGTCACGCATGTCGGCGCGCGAATCGGCCAGACCGCCACCTCCTTCGAGCTGCCCGCCTACACGACGGCCAAGCTGGTGGGCCACTGGCGCATCAGCCCGACGCTGCGGGCCACGCTGGATGTCGACAACCTGTTCGACACCACCTACTACACCAGCTCCTACAGCCGGGTCTGGGTCACGCCGGGCGCGGCGCGCACGGTGACCCTGGGCCTGCAAGCGAAGTTCTGACCATGCCTCCTTCCCCCCCTTCCAACAACCCGCTGCTGGACATCGCCGACGTGGTCGCCGGCTATGGCAAGCGCGATGTGCTGCAAGGCTTGACCTTGCAGGTCGCACCGGGCGAGATCTACGCGCTGCTCGGTGCCAACGGCGCCGGCAAGACCACCACGATCAGCCTGCTGCTGGGCTTCGTGCATGCGCGGACCGGCCGTGTGCGCGTGGGCGGTATCGACCCCGCTGCCGACGCCGCCGGTGCACGGCGGCAGATCGCCTACATCCCGGAAAACGTCGCGCTGTACGAGCACCTGAGTGCCTGCGAGAACCTGGCCTATTTGCTGGACCTCGCCGGCCAACCGGCCAGCGATGCCACCCTGCGCGAGGCACTGTCGGCCGCAGGCCTGGCCGGCGTGGCGCACGACCGGCGCGTGGCCGGTTTCTCCAAGGGCATGCGCCAGAAGGTGGCCATCGCGCTGGCGCTGGCCCGCCACGTTCCGGCCCTGCTGCTGGACGAGCCGACCTCAGGGCTGGATCCCCAGGCCAGCGCCGAGTTCAGTCGCCTGCTGGGTGACCTGCGGGCACGCGGCGTGGCGGTGCTGATGGTCACGCACGACCTGCTGGGCGCCGCCGACGTGGCCGACCGCATCGGCTTCCTGCTGGCCGGCAAGTTGGTCGAGGAAGTGGCGGCGCAAGGCCCGGACCGCTTCGACGTGCGCG
>JBKBVY010000303.1:0-3762 GCA_046289335.1 Roseateles sp.
AGCAGGCCCACGGCGACGATGGCCAGCGCCGAGGTCGACGCCTCGGCCAGTCGCTCGTCGGAGGCCAGCGTGTAGGCCTGCGTCGCCAGCGTGTCGAAGTTGAAGGGCCGCATGACCAGCGTGGCGGGCAGCTCCTTCATCACGTCGATGAAGACCAGCAGCGCCGCCGTCAGCGCGCTGCCGCGCAGCAGCGGCAGGTGCACCCGCCACAGCGTCTGTGCCGGCGTGTGGCCCAGCATGCGCGCCGCCTGCTCCATGCGCGGCGTGATGCGGGCCAGGCCCGCATCCATGGACTGCAGCGCGGCCGTCAGGTAGCGCACCACGCAGGCATAGACCAGCGCCGCGATGCTGCCCGTCAGCAGCAGGCCGGCCTCGATGCCGGCGCCACGCAGCAGCGCGGCCAGCGCATGGTCCAGCCGCGTGACCGGAATCAGCACCCCCACCGCGATGACCGAGCCCGGCAGCGCATAGCCCAGGCCTGCGACGCGGTGCGCCCAGCGCATGGCCGGGCTGCGGTCCACGCGGGCGGCATAGGCGATCAGCAACGCCAGCAGCGTGGCCAGCAGCGCCGTGGTGCCGGCCACCAGCACGCTGTTGCCGGCCAGTGCGATGAAGCGCGGGCCCCATTGCGCGTCGCCGTCGGTCAGGGCCATGTGCAGCATCACGCCGGCCGGCAGCATGAAACCGCCGATCAGCGGCAGCGCGCAGGCCCCCCAGGCCAGCGCGGCGCGCGGACCACGCAGCGCCACGCGCAGCACGCCGCGGCTGCGCAGCGTGCTGTCGTGAAAGCGCGAGCCGCCGCGCGACAGCCGCTCCAGCGCCAGCACCAGCACCACGAAGCCCAGCAGCACCATGGCCAGCTGCGCCGCGGCCGTGCGGTCGCCCAGCGAGAACCAGGCGCGGTAGATGCCCGTCGTGAAGGTCTGCACCGCGAAGTACGACACCGTGCCGTAGTCCGCCAGCGTCTCCATCAGCGCCAGCGCCACGCCGCCCGCGATGGCCGGCCGGGCCAGCGGCAGCGACAGGCGCACAAAGGCTTGCAAGGGCGTCAGGCCCAGCGTGCGGCCGACCTCGATCATGCCGCCGGCTCGCTCCATGAAGGCCGTGCGCGCCAGCATGTAGACATAGGGGTAGAGCACCAGCGAGAACATGGCCACCGCGCCACCCAGCGAGCGCACGTCGGGGAACCAGTAGTCGCCGCGCCGCCAGCCGAAGGTCTCGCGCAGCCAGCTCTGCACCGGGCCGACGAACTGCAGCAGGTCGGTGTAGGCATAGGCCATCACATAGGCCGGCATGGCCAGCGGCAGCAGCAGCGCCCACTCGAAGGTGGCGCGGCCGGGGAACTGGTAGCGCGTGACCAGCCAGGCCGCGCCCACGCCCAGCGCCGCGACGCCCAGCGCCACGCCCGCGCACAGCCACAGCGTGGCCACCACATAGTCCGGCAGCACGGTGGCCAGCAGGTGCTGCCAGGTGCCGGCGGTGTCGGGCGAGAAGACGTTGACCGCCACGGACAGCAGCGGCGCCGCGATCAGCGCGGCGGCCAGCAGGGCGAGGCCGCGCAGCGACGGCAGGCGGCGGCGCGGATGCGTCGCAAGGCTCAGAACGGATTGCATTGCGAGCAATTATCATGACCGCGACCCGCCCGACATGACGACCACCGCCTCCGACACGCCGCCGCCCTGGCTGACCCTCGACCATATCGACATCGCCTACGGCGAGCGCACCGTCGTCCGGCAGCTCTCCCTGAGCCTGGAGCGCGGCCGCATCGGCTGCCTGCTGGGGCCGTCCGGCTGCGGCAAGACCACGGTGCTGCGCGCCATCGCCGGCTTCGAGCCGCTGACGGCCGGCGAGATCCGCCTGGACGGCGAGCGCGTCAGCCAGCCGGGCTGGGAGCTGCCGCCCGAGCGGCGCCGCATCGGCATGGTGTTCCAGGACCATGCGCTGTTCCCCCACCTGACCGTGGCCCAGAACGTCGGCTTCGGCCTGCGCGGCATGGCCGATGCGGCCGGCCGCGTGCAGCAGATGCTGGACACCGTGGGCCTGGGCCATGCGGCCGCACGCTATCCGCACGAGCTGTCGGGCGGCCAGCAGCAGCGCGTGGCGCTGGCCCGCGCGCTGGCGCCGCAGCCGCGGCTGCTGCTGCTGGACGAGCCCTTCGCCAACCTGGACGTCGAGCTGCGCGAGCGCCTGGGCGCCGAGCTGCGCGGCCTGCTGGCGCCTTCCAACACGACGGCGCTGCTGGTCACGCACGACCAGCACGAGGCCTTCGCCATCGCCGACGAGATCGGCGTCATGTCCGAAGGCCGCATCCAGCAATGGGACAGCGCCTACCAGCTCTACCACCGGCCGGCCAACCGCTTCGTGGCGGACTTCGTGGGGCAGGGCGTGTTCCTGCCCGGCGAGGTCCGCGGCGGGGCGGACCTGACGCTGGAACTGGGCCAGGTGCACAGCAGCTGCCAGCACCTGCCCGAGGGCGCGGTGGACGTGCTGCTGCGGCCCGACGACGTGGTGCACGACGACGCCAGCCCGCGCCTGGCCGAGGTGGTCGCCAAGGCCTTCCGCGGCGCAGAGTTCCTGTACACGCTGCGCCTGCCCAGCGGCGCGACGGTGCTGTCGCTGGTGCCCTCGCACCATAACCATGCCATCGGTGAGCGCATCGGCATCCGGCTGGAGCTGGACCACGTGGTGGCCTTCGCGCGCGCGGCGCGTTGACAGCGGGCAACGCCGGCCCGCACAATCGTGCCCGCTCCGGGGTGCCCGGCGCGGCTGAAAAGCCCGCCCAGACGCTGAGACGGTCGATGGCGACCGAACCCGTGAACTTGAACCGGCTAGGACCGGCGTAAGGAGAGCGCATGCCAGGCGGCGTGCAGGCGAGGGCTGTCCCTCGCCCTGCATCCGCAGGCGGCCTTGGAGCAACCGATCCACCGCTCCAGGAGACCGCCCCGATGAACGCCCCCGCCCCACACTTCTCGCTGGCCGAGCGCCTGTCGCTGACCCGCGAGTCTTTTCCGGCCTCCCGCAAGATCTATGTGGCCGGCAGCCGGCCCGACGTGGCCGTGCCCATGCGCGAGATCGCGCTGAGCAACGGCGAGCGCGTCGTCGTGCACGACACCTCCGGCCCCTACACCGACCCCGCCGCGTCCATCGACGTGCGCCGCGGCCTGCCGCCGCTGCGGGCCGGCTGGGTCAGCGACCGCGCCGACACCGAGGCCTATGCCGGCCGCACCCGCGTCGCGCTGGACGATGGCGGCAAGGAGGACAGCGAGCGCCTCGCGCAGCTGCGCGCCGAGGCTGCCGCACTGCAGCGCCAGCCACGCCGGGCCCAGGCCGGCGCCAACGTCACGCAGATGCACTACGCGCGCCGCGGCATCGTCACGCCGGAGATGGAGTTCGTCGCACTGCGCGAGAACGGCCGGCGCGAGTGGATGCGCGAGCACCTGGCCGATGCCGAGCGCGAGCAGCGCCTGCAGGGCGATGCGCTGGGCGCGACCATCCCGCCCGTCATCACGCCCGAGTTCGTGCGCCAGGAGGTGGCGCGCGGCCGCGCCGTCATCCCGGCCAACATCAACCACACCGAGCTGGAGCCGACCATCATCGGCCGCAATTTCCTCGTCAAGGTCAACGCCAACATCGGCAACTCGGCCGTCACGTCCAGCATCGAGGAGGAGGTGGAGAAGCTGGTGTGGAGCATCCGCTGGGGCGCCGACACGGTGATGGACCTCTCCACCGGCCGCCACATCCACACCACGCGCGACTGGATCG